>JAGFJJ010000048.1:0-300000 GCA_024102815.1 Phycisphaerae bacterium | reverse complement strand
TGGACCGCGCGATCCAGCACCATGTGCGCGTAGCGCGGACCCGCCGCCTGCGTGAAGTACAGCGCCCGCGGAAAATCGTCCGGACGGGTCGCATCGACCGCATCGGGCTGCTCCGCCGGATCGCCGCTCTCCACGTCCAGACCCAGCCGGTGCTCGCGGCGAATGTCCGACGCCAGCCACAACGCCAGCGACGGCGCATGATCGTTCTGAAGCAGCAACGCTTCCTCGCTCGTGCGCATGGCCATCACCGATCCGAAGATCGGCTCCGGTACCTCGATCGCCTTCAGCAACTGCTCCGCGTCGTTCCAGTACCATACGTTGGCCGTCGGCAGGCGCCCGTCCGCGCGAACCGCGTCGTCCTCGTAGTAATAGCGCTCGCCGAGATTGAAGAACTGCTCCGCCGCCGAGCCCGAGATCGGCCGCCCGGACTTGGCCACGATGTTCTCAAGCGCCGCCCGCGCCGCCTCCTTGGTCTGTGCCGGCGCCGTGTCACTATCAATCAGTTTGCTCAAATAGGGTGCCGCCTGCGGATAACCGATCTTCCCCAGTGCCTGGATGATGTGCAGGCGGACGTCGTCGTCATCCACGTCGAGTGCCTGAACCAGCGGACGCACGGCCGGTCGTTCCATTAGCCCCAGCGCATTGACCAGCCGGGCACGGAGGTATTGCTTCTGCGGATCGAGCAATGCCTGCACCATCGCCGGAATCGCGTACTCCCCCGACGCCGCCAGCTTCTCGATCGCGAAGTATTCCTGCTGCGGGTTGCCCGCCAGCCGCTCGATGTTCGCCCGGATCTGCTCCGGGTCCTTCCGCTTCAGTTCCTCGCCTTTGTTGATCAGGTCCAGCACCTTCTCCGCCTGCGGACCCAGCGACGAGTTGCGGATCAGGATCATCAGCGTGTCCAGACTGCGCTTGTCCTTTTGTGCCGCCGCATGCACCGCCAGCGGGTCAATGTCCGGCCGTTGGAGCAGCGCATCCGCGTACGCCTCCGCGAGTTGAAAACGCCCCATGCGCGCATAGTGCAGGAAGTCGGTGAACAGCGACTCGGCCGACGCGTCCGCGGGAATGTCCGCCCCGGTCTGGGATGCCCCGCCCGCCGGAGCCTGACCCCATGTCGCCGCTGGCGCGAGCAACAAGCCCAATATCACAGCCTGGAGCAAGGCCGCCCGACGCGCCCCGAAAAGACAACGCCGATTCCCGCACTCCATCAAACGCGCCTTCCGCATTGGAATGTCTCCCGCTGGTGGATACTTCGCAGGCAGGTGGTTGCGCACCCATCTCGCTGGTTCCGGCAGGGCAGACAGCGTCCACGCCCGCCGATGGTCCGGCCAGTATAGGTGCGCCCCGCAGAGCGTCAACGCCGCCCCATGGAGCCGACAGCTTGAAGTGGTCGATTACCCCTCGATCCGGAATGCCGGGCGGGCCTCCGCGGCTTCAGGTTGACCCCGACCGGCCTCGCCGTTCCGGCTGGTGTGCCATCACGGGTGTGCCACTGCTCTCGAGCGGTGCCTGTCTGCGAGACGCGGGCTTCAGACCGCGCGGCCACGCGGAGGCAGGGGTCGCGCGGAACTCGATTCCAACCCCGCGGCGAGCCTTCGATCGGCCCTCTCGGTCAGCGGGTGGACGAGCTTCCGCTCCTAGATGTTCTGAATGATGGCGATCGCCCCGGCCGCGGTAATTCCCAGGAACACCGTCTGCGTGAAGTTCAAAAAGCCCGCCACGTCACAACCGCCCGCTTGCAGCAGAATCACGCCGCAGGCCAGAAAACGCGACGCCTGCCAGATTCGTTTCGTCCACATCGACCGCCACTCCCTACAAACCTGGGCCGCGCCTCGGACCGCCGCCGCGCCGCCGCCGGGAACCGATTCAAAGCCCCGAAGTCTAACCGCGCCCACAGGTCCGTCAAAGTCAAACCCTACACCCCTGCTTCACGAACGCAAACAGCGTGTGCGCCAGCAGCAGCGGACGGAACGACCCGTCCCGCATGACATGGCCCTCGATCGTCCGTCGCACCCCGGGATGCAACGCCGGCAACCCGTTGTGGTCGCTGAAATCGAAATCATGAAACGCCATTACCCCGCCCGGTGCGACCAGCTCCCGGTAGTTCTCGTAATCCGCAAGCACCTGCTCATAGGCATGGTCCCCGTCGATGAAAACCATCGACGCCGTCCCCGGCCGCAACAGCCTCGCCGCCTGATCCGCCCCGCACACGAACTGCACCAGCCGGTTCTCTTCCCCCAATTGCCGCATCGATAACCGTACGTGATCCCGGTTCCACGGATGCTCCATGTGCGGATCGACGCTGATCAGCGGGGACTCGCTCTCCAACCCCCGCAGCGCCATCGCCAGCATCGTCAGCGACCGCCCGTGAAACGAGCCGATTTCAACGACGCACTCCCCCGCCTCCGCCGACCACTGCGTCAGCGCATGCAGCACACACCCTTCCACCGGCTCCGGGTAAGGCACGTGCAGCGTCAGTTCTTCCAGCTCCTGCCGATCCAGACCCCTCCACTGAATCCCCGCCTGTATCAGCAACCGCTTCGCCACCGCCTGGTAATTCTGCCACCGCGGAATCGACGCCTGCCACTCATCGTCCGGCATCGCCTCCACCGGGAAATAGAGCTCGCGCAGCTTCCGCCGCGGATCGAGCGTGTACGGGCGATACACCTGCGGCTCATGTGCACCCCGCGCGAACGCCACCCGCCCCATCACCGTCGATACGCTGCAATGCCCCGCGCCGCCCGTGTGCCACTGCTCTCTAGCTGTGCCTTTCGCATCCCCTTCGTGCTCGAACAGCGCCGCCACGCGAATGGTGCAGCGACGGGACAACGGCGCCCGAGGCCGGACCACCACCGCCTCATCCTGCTTCTCAATCGAGAACCATGCCCCGCCCTGTCCTACGAGTGACACCGCGACGTCCTTCAGCGGACACGCAATCGCCTCCGCCCCCGCGCTCCGCGCAGGTGATAAAACTGTTCCGGCAACAGCATCCATGCTCTACCCGCCTTCCTTGCCATGGCGACCGTGGCCGCGTCTGGATCAACCATCCGGCTCCGACCCGATGATGAAGATTATCATCGTCCCCCGCCCCCCTCCTGCTCCACGTCCAGTTGCACCAGCCCGCCGATGAAGTCCACGGCGACCCTCATCTCTTCTGAGCCGCGTGGCTTCAGCCTGCGCGACGTAACTTCCTCACTTTCGCGGCTCCGTGGCTTCGTCGATTCCAGCCTCTTCCCCCTCCCCGCCGATGGGTATGATGAATGGTAATGGCCGACAACCCCCCATCGCTCCCGGTGCACGCCTCGCGCTCGATCTGGCTTCGTTGCTTCAAGCGCCCAGCCGATATGCTCGTGGCAACCCTGGCGATCCTCATCATCTCCCCTATCCTTATCCTGACCGCCATTCTTATCAAAACCACCAGCCATGGCCCTGTGTTCTTTACCCAAACGCGCGGCGGCAAAGACGCCCGCCCCTTCAAGGTCATCAAATTCCGCACCATGCGCGGCGATCGCAAACCCGACCCCAAGGAGCTCGTCCCTCTCCACCACCCCGAAATCACACCCCTCGGCCGGTTCCTCCGCCGCTCGAAGATTGACGAGCTCCCCCAGCTCTTCAACGTGATCAAAGGCGATATGTCCCTTGTCGGCCCCCGCCCCACACTCCCCGACCAGGTCGAGGCCTACGACGACTTCCGCCGCCAGCGCCTCCTCGTCCGTCCCGGTGTCACCGGCCTCGCCCAGGTCAACAGCAGCGCCGCCCATTCCTGGGACGAGCGCATCCTCTACGACATCGCCTACGTCCGTAAGTGCCGCCTATGGCTTGACTTAACCGTCATCGGTCGCAGTGTGCTCGTGATCCTTCTCGGCGAATCCCGCACCGCCCGTCCGTTCCTCTCCTCCCCCTATTCCCACGATGTCACCCCACCGCCCGACTTCGACGTCTCCCGTCCTGAGGGCTGATCCCGGGTGACTTCACCGTCATTCGTGGCCGGACTGACCCTTCCGCAAACGCCGACCGAAACGTCTCACTTGCCCCGCTTTCACGCGTATGCACAATGGCGCGTCTCGAAAAACGCCGGAGGAACCGAACCCCATGACCTCATCCGCGGCCCGATCCAAGAAACTCAGAGACCTACTTGCCCAGGGCACGGTCGCGATGCCCGGAGCCTTCAACGCTCTCAGCGCCCGCCTCATCGAGCGCGAGGGCTTCGATGCCATGTATCTCTCCGGCGCCGTCCTGGCCAACTCCGTCGGCGGCGTGCCCGACATCGGCCTGATGACCCTGACCGAAGCCCGCGATCACGCCCACCACATCGCCCGTTCGACCACCATCCCCATCATCATGGACGCCGACACCGGCTACGGCGGCTCCGACAACGCCGCCCGAACCGTTCGAACCCTCGAAGCCGTCGGCATCAGCGGCATCCACCTCGAGGACCAGGAGTTCCCCAAACGCTGCGGCCACCTCGAGGGCAAGAAACTCGTCCCCGTCGAGGAAATGTGCGAGAAAATCGCCGCCGCCTCCAAGGCCCGAACCTCGAAGGACTTCCTCATCATCGCCCGCACCGATGCCCGCGGCGTCACCGGATATGATGAAGCCGTCAAGCGCGCCCGCCTCTACCTCGACGCCGGCGCCGACGGCATCTTCCCCGAGGCCTTGACCAATACGGAGGAGTTTGAACGCTTCGCCAAGGATGTGCCCACGATTCTGCTGGCCAACATGACCGAGTTCGGCCGGACCCCCTACCTCACCGTCGACGAATTCGCCGACTTGGGCTACAAAATCGTGATCTTCCCGGTCACGCTCCAGCGGATCGCCACGAAAGCCGCACAGGAGGCGCTCCAGACGATCAAGAAAGAGCGGACCCAGAAATCACTGGTCGACCGCATGCAAACGCGCCAGGACCTCTACGACCTGATCGAATACCAGATGAAAGCCCCCAAGTAAGGACATGGCGGCCGGTCGCCGCCCCGAAGTTTGGAGAATCTCACCATGACGACCATGCGAGCCAATCCCGGCCTGGAAGGCTGCATCGCCGGCGACACCGCCATTGGATGTGTAGACCAGGGCCAGCTTCTCTATCGGGGATATGCCATTGCCGACCTTGCCGAGAATGTGGTATTCGGTGAAGTCGCGTACCTCTTGTTGTATGGAGAGCTTCCGACTACCCAACAGCTTGAGTCATACAGGAAACGGCTCGCCGAATACCACGGTCTGCCCAAGCCCGTGATCGAAGCCCTCCGCGGCATACCGCGCGACGTCCCCATGATGGACGTCCTCCGCACCGGCGTCTCCTATGCAGGCCACTTCTGCCCCGTCCGCGGCAACGATCTCGATGCCTGGCGCGAGCAGGCCATCTGGCTCATCGCCGCATCGTCCGACGTGCTCGCCGCCCGCTTCCGTCTGCTCAATGGCAAGGAGCCCGTCGCTCCCAAGCCGGGACTCAACCACGCCGAACAGATTCTCTACATGTGCCACGGCCGGGATCCCGACAAGACATCCTCCGAGATTCTCGATCTGACGCTCACCCTCTACGCCGAGCACGAATTCAACGCCAGCACGTTCACCGCCCGCGTCATCGGCTCGACCACCTCCGATATGATCTCCGCGATCGTCGGCGCCATCGGCGCCCTGAAGGGTCCGCTGCACGGCGGCGCCAACGAGGCCGCGATGGAACTCCTCTCCCGCTTCAAATCCGCGGAAGAGGCCTCCGCCTGGGTGAATGACGCCCTCGCCCGCAAAGAAAAGGTCATGGGCTTCGGCCACCGCGTCTACAAGAACGGCGACCACAGAGCACACATCCTCGAACGCGAAATGCGCAAATTGGCCGAACAGAAAGGCCGCATGGAACTTGTCGCCATCTACGACGCCATCAAGAACCCCATTGTCAACAAAGAGAAACCCATCTACCCCAACGTCGATTATCCCTGTGGACTCACTTACTATTTGCTGGATCTGCCGCTCGATCTTTACACCCCCCTGTTCGTGTGCAGCCGTGTGACCGGCTGGTGCGCGCACTATATCGAGCAGCGATCCAACAACCGCATCTATCGTCCACTCAGCGCCTATGTGGGCCCAGCACTGCGCAAGGTGACGCCGATCGAACGGCGCAAGTAACCCGCGCGGCAGACAGTTAAATTCCTTTACTACTGGCCGCCCTGTTTCGTTCGCAGCGAGCCGCGAGCTTCGCCTCGCGCGGACCTGCAAGCGTCGAGGCCTCCCCGAAACCTCGGACCGCGCCGCAGGAATTCGAGAACCGTCGCAGCTTCGGGCGAACCGAGGAATGCGGTCATTCCGCGCAGGCCGGAATCCAGAACCCTCCGCCCTACCGGTATGTCCATAACAACAAATCGTATTATCTTATCAGCGGTTTGACGTCGGCAAAGCGTCCCGGAATTTCGCTCGCAGACCAAGTCTCACGTTCCGCCTACCGTCCCTGCCGGCGAACAGTATCCACAACAGAGAGATTGTCACGCTGCGCCGGATACCCGAACCCAACGCAAGCTGCTTCACGGCAAATCGGGCGAAGTTGGTCGTGCCCGGCATGCTGCTCCGGATCGCTCTCGCCTCCCGCCCTGATTCGATTGTGTCGCGAACCTCGCTCACCGTGGGACGGCCCTGCTCCAACCCTCCGCACACCCAATATTCGCTGTTTCACGTGGAACAAGACGGTCCATGATTCCCGGCCCTCTCCAATTACGCCAGAGCCTCGATCCTCCTGCAGCCCTGTTTCACTTGAAACGCGACGGGCCGCCCCGACTGATTCCTGCTCGGGAGTGCCCACCGATTGGTCTCCTGCGCGTCTCGTTCCACGTGAAACAGGAATCCTCTCCGGGTTGCAGATCGCGGATTTCGCCCGTATAAGTCGCCGACAGCAGGTAAACCGTCCATCCAACCATGCACGGAGGCGATCCATGTCCAAAACAGGAAGAAGGCTCGGCAGGGGGCTCAGCTCCCTGGTTGGCTCCTCAACGACCCTCGAAAGCCCCGGGCAGCGCGAAGCCATAGTCCCCAACCCAGCGCCGCCTCCGCCGGTGGACGCAACGCCGGCCAAGGGCAGTGAAAGCCCAAGGCCGATCCCGGCCAGCCAGGGATCTGCGGCCTCATCTTCCGTCGCCATGTTGCCCGCTACGCTCATCTCACCGAATCCGTTCCAACCACGGACGAACGTCGCTGCTTCTGACATAACATCTTTGGCTGATTCGATAAGAAAAAGCGGCATCCTTCAGCCCGTCACCGTCCGCAAGTCCGGCGAACGCTACCAGATCATCGCCGGCGAGCGCCGCTTCGCCGCCGCCCGCCAGGCCGGCCTGGCCGAAATTCCCGTCCTCATCCGCAACGCCACCGACCAGGAAATGCTCGAACTAGCGCTTGTTGAAAACATCCAGCGCGAAGATCTCAACCCCATCGACCGCGCCCGCGCCTACCGCGAGTACTGCGACCGCTTCGGACTGCGCCCCGATGACGTGGCCGCCCGCCTGGGCGAAGATCGCTCGACTGTTTCTAACTATCTGAGAATACTGGATTTATCGCCAGACTTGCAGCAGCTCGTTGCCCGCGGCGCCATCTCCATGGGCCATGCCCGGTGTCTGCTCGGCATCCCCGAGGATGCCCGCCGGCTCGAATTGGCCAAGGCGACCGTCGCCAACGAACTCTCCGTCCGCGCCTTGGAGGAAATCGTCCGCCGCGAGCGCGCCCGTCCCGAACCCGGTACGACGCAACCGGCCGCGCAGCCACGATTCCGCTCCCGCCATGTCGAAGAACTCGAACGCCAATTCGAACAGTCGCTTCGCACGAAGGTGCGTATCCAGGAGGGAAAGCGGAAGGGGACCGGCCGGATCGTCATCGACTACTTCAGCCTGGATGATTTCGACCGCATCGCCGAGCGCCTCGGGATCGACCTCGACCGGTCGTAGGGTTCGGCCGCGAACGGTACAAAGTACGTCCTCTTAACTAATCCACGAGCACGACCCGTGGCGACGCGGTGGCCAATCCTCCGAGCGTCACGCGGCGGGACGTCGTCGACGGCACGGTCCACGCGGGCCGCATCAACGGCATCGCCAGGGGAACGCGTGGCGCGAGCGTCGGCCCACCGGCCGGCGTGCCGTGGCTTCCCGCTCCGCAGAGGTCGACCCAACTCAGTCCGTGCAACCCGGCGTGGCAGAAGTGTACACATCCGGCAGCGGGTCTCGGGCGGCGCCAGTGTGCCTTCGCCTCCGACAGGCCCATTCGCCGGTTGTAGATCGCGAGAAACCCGATCCGTCCCATGAACGACTGCGAACCCAGGCTCGCCAATCGTCCAATGTGCATCGGTTGTCCGGAATCATCCGGTACCGCGCCGACGCCGGTCGTGCGCGCCAGGTAGGGGGGCTCGACCGGCGGCGTGGTGAGTGTCGCGTGCAGCATCTCCGGCTCCTCGCCGTCCGAGTCGAGCACGCAGAGCCACTCCCAGCGCCCCGCCTGCACGAGGTTTCCGCTCGTTCGCACAAACGTACTGGTCACCGTCCGGCGGTGATAGAACACCCAGTCGTCAGGGTAGGGGAAGTAGATCGGCCGAGTGAGATAGAGCTGATCGGTTCCGGGCGAAAGCAGCTTGGATAGTGCGGCGTAGCTCGCGGACGCGGCGACGCTGTCGACCCGGTACCAGAGCATGAGGGTCAGGGCGTCGAGCCGATCGAGCGACGCATGATTAATGGAGACGTGCTCCGCGTCGTGATCGAAGAGCAGGGACATGGGGGCCTCCCGGCAGCGCGAATGGAGAGCGAGCGGCACGTGCTGCGGCTTCGCCCGGCTACGACCAGATCAGATATGCTTTCCAGGTGGATTCGACGGCCAGCGTCCAGCCGGACGCTTCGAAGACTAGGTCCATCACCACCGTTCCGCCGGGTGTCAAGCTCGTGGCATCAAGCACGACTGATGCGAGCTTGTCGTCGTTTTCGTGGCCCGCGGACCAGGTGAGCGTGGTCGTGCCCTCGGGCAGGCGCGATGCCGTGAAGGCGTTGTCACCCGCGGAGGGATCGATCGCCGTCCACTTGGGATTAACCTTGGCCGCGCCCGATGCGGCATCGGCCACGACCACAAGTACGAGCCGGCAAACGCCGGATGGAAGTGCCGGCGGCAGGTCGAATTCCAGGTGCCAGATTCGGTCGGCCGTGGGACCGCCGATGACGCCCAGACCCTCGCGATAGCCGCCGCCCGCGGCGTGAACCACCGGAAAGACTTCGCCCGATGTGTCGGGCACGGCACTCGAAGGAAACAACGGTCCGCCAGGCATGTTCAACTCCCAAGATTCGATCGATGGACATGGATGAATCAAGAACGAGAAAGGATGTCCTGGGCCTCGTCGACCGTGTACTCCAGGGCAACCCAGAGCCTGGTCGGTGAACCGCTCGTCGCCGAAGCCACGAAGTAAAGCCACTGTCCCGCGGCGACCGCTCCGCCGTCGGCGAAGGACGTCGTGGACGCCCCGGCCGACGTGGCCTGCAACGCAGAAGACAACACGTTCGTCCCGCCCGAACCCGGCGTGTTCGTCGCCCGACGCTCGATCTGAAAGTCCACCGTGCCCGTATCGGTCACGCCGCGAACGCGCACGAAGGTCACGTCCGCGGGCAGAAACGCGAGCGGAAAAGCGTCGCCGGTGGCGGGCCATTCGATGTAAAGCATCTTGCCCACGGTGCGCAAGGCCGAGGGAACGGCGCCCGAAAGATCCCGCTCCGTGCCGGAATCATCCCGGGCGTAAAGATGTCCGTCGGATTTGGCATAGACCGCGACCGTACCGGCGGGGGGCGTGGGGGCGGCGGCCGATAGCTCCGGCACGTGCAGGGGCGTGTTGTCGCCCAGCGTCAGCAGATCCTCGACGAGGAGATTGCGTGTCACGATGCTGTCACTGTGATCGGTCAGGGGCATAGCAGGGCATCCGGAGTCAGATGATTTCGCTGGGTCTCAGTCAAGCAAGAATGTTGAATGGTGAATGCAGAATGCGGAATTCGGAGTGGCGGAGCACGAATAGCGAAGCCCCTCACTCAACATGTGCCGGGTGGCCCACCCCTTCAGGGGTGGGGGCGCGATAGCGCACGGCGTCCGACGCCGCGAGGACATGATCGCTTCCCCACGGCTGAAGCCGTGGGCCACCCCCAGGGTCTGGCTTTCTTGTCTTCATTCCGCATTCACCATTCAACATTCCGCATTCTTGTCATTCACGGTCGTGCGTTTCCGTGACGCCTTTGAGCTGCTTATCCCGTCAGCGCCATGCCTACCTCCACGCCCCAGGTAATGGAGCCGGGGTCGGGATTGGTCCAGCGCAGGCGCAGGGCGTCACCGGTCTGAAACGTCCACGGCGACGGCTCGGCCGCCTCGTCCGCCGTCACGCGAAGGTACACGTCCCGTCCCGGGCCGGCGGTTCGAATCACGTAAAGCTCGGCGTCGTAGGCCGCGCCGGCCTGTGCATCCAGTTCGATGGTCATGGCCGCCCGCTGTGTCGTGCCAACAAAGTGGCACCGAATGAACACCAACCGGAACGGCCGATCGAGTGCGAACGTGTGGTCGATGTCGCCGCTTCCCGTCGCCCGGCGGACGTAGACGATCATCGGCTGACGGGCCTGCTGGGCGAGCAGGTCGGCGCTCTGCTGAGCGAAGGCGCTGGCTGCGGCCGCGATGAGCGTGTTGGAATCAATCGGCACGATCAACTCTCCGGAAGATCTTCCACGTGTTGAGCGAGTGTTTCCGTGTCGGGAATCTGCACGCGGAAAGGGACGCCGATAAGCTCGGCCTCGCCGCGGTTGAGCGGCGGAACGGTTACCACGGCGTCACCGATGAACAGCACGTCCTTGAGCACGCGTTTGCGCGACTCACCGCTGGCCGTGTAGCGGACGATGAGATCGATCGGCTCCGTGATGGCGAAGAGTGTTTCCGCGACGTTTCCGTCGTAGGAGAACAGTACGCCGGAAATGCGATGCACGCCGCGAACAAACGTTCCGGCCGGTCCGGCGGATCCGTCCTCGCCGGAGTTGACCACCGGCGCGATGCCCGGCCGGTAGACCACGCCCTGCACGCCGGCGATCGCCGTCTCCGCGAACGGCGACTGCCGCAGCCTGGTCGATGCTCCGCGCGTGGCGAGTATCCAGATCATGGGTCGATTTCCTCTTCGTTCACGAAGCGCCCGCGCGATTGAAGAACCGTTCGACGCGGACGACGAAGGACATCGTCGACGTGGCCGACGCGACGCGTGCCGCGGCCGTCGTCTTGGGGTAGTCCAGTTGCCACTCGCGGTCGTCGAGTCCGTCCGCGCCTTCGATCAAGCCCGCTTGCACCAGGCCATCGAGATGGTCATCCACGGCGGCGATGCGATCGAGCAGGGCGTCGTGCACGCCGCCGTTGTTGACGTCACTGACCACACGGAGGCTCAGCGAGACGCGCATGAGCCGGTCGCCGTCGACCGAGCCGATGGGTCGAACGCGGGTGAGCGTGAGCGTCAGAAACGGGCGGGGATACTCCTGCACGCCGGACAGGCCGACCTCCACGCGGCGGAAGGGCTTGGCCGCGGTGGGGGGATCGGCGATGAGTCCGCTGCGCAGTCCGGCCGCCAGGGCATCGACGGCGGCTTTGATCGTGGTTCGGTCGGGTGTGGACATGGTTGGAAGAAGGCAATAGGCAACGGGCAACAGGCGATAGTGAAATCACAAATCCCAAGAAAGAGCGAACGTCGAAAGGAACTCCACGAACGGCAGGTTCACGTCAGAAACCGTCCAGCTCCTCGCGGGTGAAGATGCGCTCCTCACCGAGTGACGCGGAGATGTCACCTGTGGCGTTCGGGCCGGGAAGTCCGCCGACGGGAAGGCTGAAGGCTCCCTTCGCGACGTCCGTCAGCCAGGCGACGGCTTGGGCATAGAGGCGTTCCGCGGCTTCGGGCACCGGCGGGCGGCGGACCCGCAGGCGGTATTCCGCAATGTCCAGGGTGATGGAGGCGAGGAGCCCGGCGAGCTCCGGCCGCCCCGTCGTGTCGATGGGCACCGCGTAGCGGAGGGCGAGTCGGCTGTTGACCTCGCCCTCGGCCGCCAGGCGGACCTCGTCGACCACGGGCGTATCGGCGACGCCGTCGCCGTCGTCGTCGCCGAGCTGCACATAGGCTGCGTGACCCAGGCGCTGCTCGATCATGGCGTTGGTGATGTAAGACATGGTGGAACATCCTTCAGGGGGTCGGTCTGCAACAACGCAACGAGAGTGGTTTGCCCAGAATGCGGAATTAAGAATGTTGAGCAGGAAGATGAGAGCGATTCCTCGTGAAATGCGTTTGTGACTCGCGGATCAACCAACGTTCCGGCATAGATTCGGAGGCCACTTTCCGCATTCCCAACTCTCAGTTCCGCATTCCGCAATTTCCCTACGTTGGCGTGCTGAATTTCACGCGCACGGCGAACTGCCAGTAGCCGTAGGCCATGCGGTATCGGGCGCGGACGCCGTAGAGGAATTTCTCGCGGCGGAAGCCCTCGTCGCTGCTCTCGGTAAGGGCGGTGAATTCGACGGGCTCGCGGTCCTGGAAAATGAAGGGGCGGACCACGCCGTCGGTCTTCAGCAGGTACCACTCGGTCACGTCGGTCAGCCAGGCGCAGGGAACAACTCGGGCGATGCCCTCGAGCACGTTGGACGTGTTATTGAGGATCGTGGCGCTGACCGCTTCGAGGGCGGTCATGTGCAACAGCGGCGGCACGACGCAGACCAGGCCCGTGGCCGAGATGGACATGGGGTCGCCCTGGTCGTCTTTGAAGCCGAGCATGGCGCCGATGGCGCTCTTTATCGCCAGCTTGAACTCGGCCGGGGTGACGTTGTCCGGCTCCACCGCGTCGGCGCCGATCAGGTTCGACTGTGCGCCCGATGCTCCCGAAACGTGGGTGGTGCCGAAGAAGGGCACGCCGTCGTAGCCGTGGAAACCGGAGGCGTGGCCGCTCACGAGCAATTGGGCGAGCAGATAGTCCTTGTGCGTCGCGGCGCGGGCGGCGAGCTCGCCGACGCGGATGCGGATCTGGCCGGTCTTGTCGTCGGAGATTTCATCACGGTCGACCTCCAGCGTGGCTTCGTACTTGAGGTTCTCCACGGAGTAGGACTCGGTGCCGATGCCGCGGGCGACGCGGCCGGTTCCCCACTCGCGCATGCGCGGCACGGATCCCAGCCAGCGATAAGTCTCCTGATCGCTGTTCGACTGGATGCGCGTGCTCAGATCCTGGTAGTACGTCTTTGCGGCCTCGAAGCGGTTGAAGAACTCGCTGCGCAGGCCCTTGGTGAGCAGTCCGGTATTGATAATGGCCACGATGAGGCTCCTTGAAGAAAGGCAACAGGCAATAGGCAATAGGAAGAACGCGAATAGACGCGGTCAAACGTAATCGACGCAGACGTGGAAGGGGCCGGGGTTGGCGGTCGAGCCGTTGGTCACGGCGAGGGTCAGCACGGTGCCGGCCGGGGCGTGGGCGTTGCTGATGGTTCCCATTGACGTGGACGCGTTCGCGGCGGGGAAGGGCGTCGTGTTGTCAAAAGTCTTGGTGGCCACGACGCCGGCGCCGGTGGCGAGCTGCACGACACACGTATTCGAAGCGTCGATGCCCGCGGCCGCGGTGGACTCGTTCACGACTCGTGCCGCGACGATCCAGCCTTCGACGCCGAAGCTGTGGATGGCCCGGGCGGCGACGTCCTGTCCGGCGGAGAGATCGGCCACCTCGTAGGTGATCGTCTTGACCGGCCGCTGGGTGGTGTCGAGGCGGAGGATGATCTCTCCGGCGTCGAGCACGTCCTGGACGATGCCGACGCAGGAGTTGCCCGCAGCGGCGAAGGTGAGTGTGTCGTCGGCGGAGGCGAAGACGGGCCGGCCGATGTCGGGGAAGGTCGCGCCGGGGAGCGGCAGTTCGAAATCACCCCTGGTGTACACGCGGACGGAGAGGTCTCCGGCGGCGCCGCCGATGTTGTCCGTTTCCTCGTAGGCCAGGCCGACGAAGCGGTCGCCGGCGACGAGCGGGCGGGCGTATCCGGTCGGCGAGAGTCCCAGCAGGGCGCCGCGGAACACGTAGACGTTGTCGGCCAGGGCCAGCGTGCGGAGTTCCTGATCCACGTAATGATCGACGTTGCGGTTTGCAGTGAGTGCCATTTTCGTGTCACCTCGAATAGAACTGGATTGTCAAAGTCTTGAACGAGCGGAGTCCGACCGGGTGGCATGGCCAAGCCCGCCGCTGGCGGGCGCCGCCATGCGAAACGCCCGTTGAACGACCATGCTCAAAAAGATATTGGATCACCAACCAACTCCTGTTTCCGCCAATGTCATTCATCGCTCGGCATGGTGTTCTCGCAAGGGCATGGCGGCGCTACGTCCGGCTTCGCCGGACGCGCTTGGCCATGCCACCCGACCACTAACGAGACGGCAGGGTTTCGCGCAGGGCGTCGGCGACGAAGGCTTCCTCGCAGGTGATCCGGGCGAGCGCCGGGCAGGCGCGAAACTCCGAGGTTGCCCGTCGGGCGACGGCATGGCGGCGCGATGTGTGCGCGTCCTCGTTGGCCGGGGGCCGAATTCGTCCCGGCACAACGACGACCGGGGCGGTACGCAGCCACTCGTCGAAGAGTCCCTCTTCCTTGGCGACCAGTGCCTCCGCCCAGGCGCGCTGGGCTTCGACCAGCTTTCCGGCGCAGATGGCCTCACCGACGCGGCGGCGGACGTGCTCGCGGCGGGTGCGCTCGTCGAGGAAGGCCAGTCGCCGGCCGGCCGCAGCGAGCACGTCATGGGCGGGCGTGGACTCGGGCAGTTGGAGCATGGCGCAAAGACGGGCGAATGATGTCCGAGAGTCGGTGCCGGATTCATCGCCGTCGAGTTCGTCGGGGCTGTTGGTATCAGTCTCTTCGTCGTCGGGTGTTTCCGTGCGATCGGGGTCGAGCGCGTCATCGCGCGGAATGATCCTGCCGGGGGGCTCCTCCATGGCGCAGACTTGTGCCAATGCGTTGTCACTGTTTCCGGCGTCGCCATCCCGGTTGACGATGGGCTGCATGCCGATGATGGCCGGCTTGTTGGTGAGCGCCGCGGAGTGCAGGGCGACGAGGCGTCGATCCGCGCGGCGGATGATGGCCACGGGCGAGAGGTAACGGTACTGGCGGTCGGCGATGAGGCGCCGGGCGGCCTCGGTCCATTCGATCTCGGCGAAGATGCCCAGCGCGGGTTCAGCATCGAGGTTCTTGATCCAGCCCGCGGCCGGGGCCTGTCCGGAGGGCGAGGCGTACGCGCCGCCGAGCGTCTGGTGCTCGTAGTCGATGGGCAGGTCGGTGCCGTGATCGCGGAAGGCGGTCACGGTGAGGTCGGCCGCCTGGTCGTCGACGAGGAAGTTGCCGTTGGTGCTTTCGACTTCGCCCCAGGGGGCGAGCAGGACGCGGCGGGGAAGCGTGTCGCCGCCGATGTCGGCGGAGCGCATCACGCCGCGAAGGAGCGTTGCATCGCAGAGGCAGGCGGACTGGGTCATCGGTAGAGACTCCGTCAGGTTGGTCCAGGAGTTTGTTGGCGTCGGGGTCATCGGCTTGGTTCCTCCACAAGTAAGAACGCGCCAGGGCGCGCGCTCGGACGGGTGCTTCGGCGCGATCATGAGGTCGCGGACGCGGTTTGCGGGGCGGTCATCGCGGTTTTCGGGGCTCCGGCACCGCGAAGTGCCATGTTCTTGTCACTTGTGAGGGGCAGACCGAGGACGTCCTGGGCCCAGTCCTCGGGGACGCGGACACCCAGGCGGTTGACGGCCGTGTCGAGAATCTGCACGAGTTCGGCGGCGCTGCCGACGGTGCGCGTGCGGCGGCGGAAGTGGGGGACGGGGGCGTCGGGTCCGAAGCGGAAGAGCGTCATGGGGCGGAGGATGTCGCGGCGGATGGTGCGGCCCTCGCGGCGGATGTCGTCAAAGAGCAGATCGCGGCGCACGTCGTCGTGAACCTGGCTGGCGGCGATCGAGCCGCTTTGGCCGGAGATGTCCGTGGTGAGCGTCTGGCCCAGCCAGGCCTTGCTCATTTCGCGGTTGATGAACTCGATGAGGCGCTGGTAGGGGGCGCCGGCGCTGCCGCGAGCGGTCTCGACGAACTGGAGTTCGACGGCGCGGCTGAAGATGCCCGCGGCCGCGCTGCCCAGCGATTCGAGCATGTTGAGCAAGTCGCGTTTCTCCTCGGCGGTGGTGCCGGGGTCGTAGCGGGCGATGCGCACGGGCATGCCGAAGAGCTCGGCGAAGGTGAGCCAGTCCTTCAGTGCCAGGTTCTTGGCGAGGTAGAGCATGGCCGTGACGCGGAGCAGTCCGCCGCGCTGGGGGTGTCCGCAGACGCAGTGGGGGCTGTGGACGATGAACTTGAGCGGCGGCGGTTCGATGCCGTCGCGCGGTTCGTCTTCGGTGAGGATGCGAAGGCGATTGAGGTGGTCGAAGGCGAGGCGGGTGAAGTCGACGGGGACGAAATCCACGGGGCGGAATTCGCCGCCGGCGGTGTCCCAGATGATCTCGGCGACGGCGAGGTTGCGTCCCATGGCCAGGGAAAGGTGCTGGAGGATCTCGTCGAACGCGTCGACGGCGCGGAGAACGGAGCGACAGTAATCGGCGGCTTCGTCGGCCGCGGCGCGATCGACGGAGTCGTCGAACTCGGCGGCGCTGACCACGCGCCATTCGAGTCCCGTCAGCGCCAGACGCCGCGTGTTGGCCACGCAGTAGAGGTGGGCGTCTTTTTCCTCCATTTCCTCGAAGAGCTGCATGGGACCGGCGAGGGAGCCGTCGTCGGCCTCGGCGAGGACGGCCAGGAGTCGCGCGGGGGTCAGTCCGGCGGAGATGTAATCGCGCTGTGCGTCCTCGGGACGGGGGAGGAGGAGCCGGCCGGATTTGGGTCGTGGAGCGGTGAGGCTCTTCATTGCACGCATCAACCAGGATGTGACGGACATGGATGGTCTCCGAGGATTTGCTTTGCCGGTTGTCGGTTGCATTGGCCAACGTCGAAGAAGAGGTGCGTCAGGGGACGCACCCTACAGATCACCATGCTCCATCGCGGGCGAAGGGGGTTGTGGCGCTGACGGCGCCTTCCGGGGGTCCGGTGGAGAGTGCCGCGGCGTGGACGGCCAACGCGGCCGCCCAGAAGCGGTCGGCGTGACTTCCTTCGCTTCGTTTGGCGTCGAGTCGAAAGTGCCCGCCGGCGGTAACGGTCCGCTCGACGGAGTGCCAGTCATTGCGGATGCGTTCGTCGGCGGGAATGCGGATGCGGGCGTTTTCCACGGCGATGCGCAGTCCGGCGGCGATCTGCGACTTCAATCCGGGAGTGAACGTTACGGTTTCCACGCGGTGGCGGCCGAAGCGATCGGCGGCGTCTTCGGCGAGCTGCATGCCCAGTCCGCCGGCGTCGATGGCGCAGCGGCGCACGCGACGGATGGAGAGAATTTCGGAGAGCAAGGCCGACTGGGCGCGGAAGGGTGCGGCAGAAAGTTCAAAGAGGGCGACGGTGGCGAGCGTATCGTGGAGGTCGCTTTCGCTCCGTGCGATTCGTGGCTGCGGTGATCGGGCCAGGACCCACAGAACGGTCAGGTCGCGCTTGCGGCCGACGTCCACGCCGACGAATAGTTCGCGGGGATCGTCGAATAGCGAGGAAGGGGAATCGGCGAGCGAGAGATGGTCGTCGACACAGGCGGCGATCTGGTCGTAGGTGAGGAAGGCCGTGGCTTCGTCAACGAATTCGCAGAGGAACTCCTGGCGGAAGAGAAGGTCGTCGTCCATGGCCTGGCGCATCTGTTCGGGATCGGCGTCGAGTCCGGCGGCGACGGCCTGCGGGAGGGTGACGGTGCTGGTGGAGAAGCGGGGATTCTCGCGGAGGCGGTAGAAGAGATTGCCGCGCCCCTTGGGCGTGGAGGCGATGTCCAGTTCGCCGCCGCCGCGGAGGAGCGAGGGGAAGATGGAGGCCCAGATTTCGCGATCGTGGGCGTGCATGGCGAACTCGTCGAGGAGGACGTCGCCGGTGTAGCCGCGGGCGGTGTGGGGGTTGGCGGGCAGGCCGATGACGCGTACGCCACCGGGAAGCGTGATTTCCATCTGCCGGATCCGCAGATCGCGGAACCAGGCGCGGTCGTGGAAGTCAGCGACGATTTTGAGCGCCTGGCAGTGTTGTCGGGCTTTGAGCATGAGTTCGCGGCTCTGGCGCTCACCGGCGGAGAGGAAGATCTGATTCCGGCGGCGCGTCAGTCCGCGCAAGATGCGTCGCAGGGATTTGGTAAAACTTTTGCCAGTCTGGCGCGCCCAGCAGTTCCAGCGGAAGCGGGCATGGGATTCGATGTCGGCGCGCTGGTAGTCCAGGAGAGGAATGATAGGCCGGGGACGAGCGGGTTCGGGAGGTGGTGTGGGATGAGCCATCGGCACACGAGGGGTAGTGGTGGGCGACCGGGCGCGTCGGTCGCGGGCACCGGCCGATGGTCTGGGGCGTTCCACTCGTCCCCGGCCGGTGGGTCCTGTCATAGGTAATAACGCGCATGGGCGCTCAGTCGAATGTGCGCGCAAAGTGAGCGCCCCCGATTTTTGGGGAAAAATCCTCCCTGTTTTCGCGCAGATCATGGGAAAAAGGCTACTGGATGGAGCTTTGGGGAATTTGGCTAACGGCGATATGAAGCGATTGTCCAGGATTGGATTGGTATTGGAGAAGGTGGAGGCGGTGGCAAGGGCGAGCGTCTTTCTGAGGGAGAACCCCGAATGTTGAGGAAATTAACGACTAATGTCATGATGTTGGCACTTCTCTTGCCAGCGACGGGATGTATTGTTTTTCCCGGCAGGCACGGTGCGAGCCCCCGGGTATGGGCCGAGGGAAGTGAAGTGCTGACGTTTCCCAGGGAGGGGGTTTCGGGCGTCGACGTACAAACGCATAATGGCTCGATTCATGCGGATGCATTGGCCGATAGTGAGCCAATGTTGAGGGTGCGCGTTAACAGACGCGCGGGCGGCGCGTCCCAGGAGGAGGCCGAGTCGAATCTGGCGGCGATGGAGATCGTCAGCAAACGGACGGCGGAGGGCGTTGTTCGGGTGGCCTGGCGGTGGCGGGATATGCGGAATTCGTACCGACACGCCCGGGTCGATTATGAAGTTGAGATGCCTCCCGAGCTGCCGTTCAAGGGCGAAACGCATAATGGGTCCGTGTTGTTGCGTGGCGTTGGAGGGGACGTGGCTGTCTTGACGCACAATGGAGGCGTCGCGATTGCGGACCATGGTGGCGGGCGGGTTTCAGCCCGGACGCACAACGGCTCCGTGGAAGTCCGGACTTCGGCACGGGACGTTGACCTGGAGACGCATAACGGGCGCGTGGGCGTGGAGCTGACCGGCGCGGGTCCGGTTGACGGCAAAGTGGTCTCGCACAACGGACGAGTGCGGGTCGAGACCGCTCTGGAGCGGACGTTCCGGCTGTCGGCGTCGACGGATAACGGCGGTGTCACAGTGGGCGTACCGCTTTCGAAGCTGGAGGCTCGAGAGAGTCGCGTGCAGGGGCAGTTTGGCGACGGCGAGGGCATGCTGCTGCTGCGAACGCACAATGGTTCGATACGGGTCGAGGCGCTTACGGAGTAAAAATCTGTAAATGCGCGATACACTTGACCTTGTTTGGCGTCTAAAGAGTAGAAGAAGTGTAGAAGACTAACGGAGCCTCTGCGGGCGGAACCATCGGGCTGAGAAGCGACGATACGCTCCGACGCGTCCGCGAGGCGACGACAACGAACCTTACCTCCCCCCCAGCGGAAGAACCCGCGGGCTTCGGCCCACGGGTTCTTTCGTTTTTTGCGTCCCGGCCGCGCTGTCGAGCCGTTTCGTGGACCTCGATGGCGATCCTGATAGAGTACCGGCAGTGCGCGGTCAGAGAGAAAGCGGGCACGGGCGCCCGAAATCGATCAAATCTGAGCGGCTGACGGCATTCCCGGGTGGGAATGGAACGGCGCGTGCATGCTGTTCTCGCCCGTAGGCGGTGCGAGCGCGGTCGCCTGTCCGGCGGCACGGGACGTTGAAACCGGGGCGGTCCATCGACGCCGGCCGGGAAAATCAATCGGGAACGGTGACCATGAAGATTGGTGTGGTGAAGGAGTCTTTTCCCGGCGAGCGGCGGGTGGCGCTGACGCCCGATGCCGTGGGGATGCTGGGCAAGGCCAAGCACGAGGTGTTGATCGAGTCCGGAGCGGGGGTGTCGGCGGGGTACGCCGACACCGCGTACAGCGACAAGGGCGCCAAGGTTCTCTCCGGCCGCGGCGAGGTCTTTGCCCAAGCGGACATGATTCTGCAGGTGCGCGGCTACGGCTCGAACATCGAGCAGGGTCGGGCGGATCTGGACCTGATGAAGGCCGGTCAGCTCGTCGCGGCGATGTTCGACCCGCTGGGCGAGCCGCAGAAGGTGAAGGAGCTTGCCGAGCGCAAGGTGATGGCCTTCTCGCTGGAGCTGATGCCGCGCATCACGCGGGCGCAGAGCATGGACGTGTTGTCGTCGATGGCGACGATCGCGGGGTACAAGGCCGTGCTGATGGCGGCGGACAACGCTCCGCGGATGTTCCCGATGTTCATGACCGCGGCGGGGACGATCACGCCGGCGAAGGTGCTGATTGTCGGTGCGGGCGTGGCGGGCCTGCAGGCGATTTCGACGGCGCGGCGCCTGGGCGCGGTGGTCCATGCCTACGACGTTCGTCCGGCGGTGAAGGAGCAGATCGAGAGCCTGGGGGCGAAGTTCGTGGAGCTCCCGCTGGAGACGGGCGGGGCGGAGGACAAGGGCGGGTACGCCAAGGACATGGGCGAGGAGTTCCTGCGGAAACAGCGGGAGCTGCTGTCGCGCGTGGTGGGCGAGAGCCACGTCGTGATTACGACGGCGGCGATCCCGGGGAAGAAGTCTCCGGTGATTGTCACGGCCGACATGGTCAAGGGCATGCAGTCCGGATCGGTGATCGTCGATCTGGCGGCGGAGCGCGGGGGCAACTGCGAGTTGACCAAGCTCGATGAGCGGGTGGAGGTGAACGGCGTGACGATCTTCGGTCCGTCGAACCTCTCGAGCACGATTCCATTCCATGCGAGCCAGATGTTCGCCCGCAACCTGGTGACGTTCTGCAAGGAGCTCACCAACAAGGAAGGTGCGCTGGTGCTCAACATGGAGAACGAGGTTCACAAGGAGACGATGCTGACGCGGGATGGAGAGGTCGTGCATCCGCGTATACGGGAATTGCTGGGCATGCCGGCGAGCCCGGCGGCAGGGGGCTGAGATGGTGAAGGCGTGCGAACCGCATGCCCAACACGAATAACTGAATCCGCGCGGAGCGGGCCGCGCGTAGTGGAGAGGACATTGCCGTGGACTTCATGCTGCTTCTGACCGTGTTCGTGCTTGCGGTGTTTCTCGGGTTCGAGATTATCACCAAGGTTCCGCCGACGTTGCACACGCCGCTGATGTCAGGATCGAATGCCATATCGGGAATTACGGTGGTGGGAGCGCTGGTGGCGGCCGGGACGGGCGAAGGCTTCTGGGTGAAGCTGATCGGTTTTGTTGCCATCGTTCTGGCCATGACCAACGTCGTGGGCGGTTTTCTGGTGTCGCACCGCATGCTTATGATGTTCCGCAGGAAAGGCTAAGCCGTGGATCCATCGACTCTGAAGATTCTTCAGAATCTTACGTACCTGGTTGCTTCGGCGCTGTTCATTTTCGGCCTGAAGGGGCTTTCGCATCCGCGCAAGGCCGTGCGCGGCAACATGCTGGGATCGATCGGCATGCTGCTGGCTATCCTCGCCACGCTCGTCGGCGAGCACATTCTCTCATGGGGATGGGTGCTGGCGGGGCTGGTGGTGGGCTCGGGGTTCGGCGTGTTCCTGGCGGTAACGGTGCCCATGACGGGCATGCCGCAGATGGTGGGCGTACTGAACGGCTTCGGCGGCGGCGCTTCGTTCCTGGTGGCGGGAGCGGAGCTGGCGATGGTCATTGCGCGAAGTGCGCCGGCGACGGGAGAGGCCGCGGCACACGTCGCCGAGGGAAGCCACGCCAGTTCGCTGCAATTCCTGATCGCCACGGCGCTATCGGGGCTCATCGGATCGGTTACGCTGTTTGGCAGTTTCGTTGCCGCGGGGAAGCTGCAGGAACTGCACATCACCATCGGCGGGAAGAAGTACTGGCTGAGCAATTCGATCCTGCTGCCGGGGCGTAACGGGATCAACGCGCTCGTGTTCCTGGCATGCCTGGCGTTGTGCGTGGCGGTGGTCGGGAATCCGGGGACGATGGTCTGGTACGTGCTGCTGGTGATCGTGGCGGCCGTGCTGGGCGTGCTGATCACGATTCCAATCGGCGGGGCGGACATGCCCGTGGTGATCGCGCTGCTCAACTCGTACTCGGGTCTGGCGGCGGCGGCGACGGGATTCGTCATCAACAACAACGTGCTGATCATCGCCGGATCGCTGGTGGGCGCTTCGGGTCTGATCCTGACGGCGATCATGTGCAAGGCGATGAACCGTTCGCTGGCGAACGTCATGTTCGCGACGATGGGTCCGCAGGCCGGTGCGCCGAGCGCGGACGATGTTTACGCGGGCAAGATCAAGTCGGTGAGCGCGGACGAGATCGCCATGATGCTGGACGGGGCCCAGCGGGTGGTCATCGTGCCGGGGTATGGTCTGGCGGTGTCGCAGGCGCAGCACGCGGTGCGGGACTTCGCGAACCTGCTGGAGTCGCGCGGGACGACGGTGGAATACGCGATTCATCCCGTGGCGGGGCGCATGCCGGGCCACATGAACGTGTTGCTGGCCGAGGCCGATGTGCCGTACGAGAAGCTCCTGGAGATGGATGCGATCAACCCCACGCTGGAGACGGTGGACGTGGGCATCGTGGTGGGGGCGAACGACGTGGTGAATCCGGTGGCGCGGACGGACCCGAACTCGCCGATCGCGGGCATGCCCATCATCGACATCGACAAGTGCCGGTCGGTCATCGTCATCAAGCGGTCGCTGTCGCCGGGGTTCGCGGGTATTCCCAACCCGCTGTTTGCCAATCCCAACACGTCGATGTTCTTCAACGACGGCAAGAAAGCGTTCATGGAGATCATCAGCGCCCTGAAGGAAAACGCGTAGGACGAAACCCAGGGGCGTTTCACGCTGTGCTGCACTGCCCAAGCGCAGTGGCACAGCGGAAGTGGTTCGCGCGGCGGATCCTACGTCGGGCGGGGGATGGTGGGGAGCAGGTGGGCGTGGATCGCCGGCTCGCCGCAAAGGAAGGGAATGTCATTTCGGGGGTGATCGGCGGCAAGGTTGAAGGGGAGCAGGGGCTCGCCGAAGGCACTCGTGACGACGCCCCCGGCTTCAGTCACCAGAAGCATCCCGGCCGCGATATCCCAGATCTTGCATCGCTTTGAGAACGCAGCGGCCATGGAGCCCCGGGCGACGAGCGCCAGGTGAGCGGCCGTCGATCCGGTGTTGCGGAATACGATCCCTTTTGTTTTCAACCATACGTCGAGGACCTGGAGCGTGAGGGGCTCCTTGGTGGACGGGGTGCCCACGAGCATGTCCTCGCCGGGATGGGGTGCGCGGACCTGCATGGGGCGGTCGTTGCACCAGGCACCGCCGCCGCGCGTGGCGCGGTAGAGGTCGCCGAGGGCGTGCTCGGCAACGACACCGATAATGGGTTCGGCGCGGTCGAGCACGGCGATGCAGGTTCCGTAGCAGGGGAAGCCGGTCACGAAGTTGCGCGTTCCGTCGATGGGGTCGAGCACCCAGCAGAAGCGGGCGTCGGAGGGGGAGGGGCCGCGAACACCGCCGGGCAGGTTTTCCTCGCCGAGCACGGCGTGCTCGGGGAACATTTCGTGGATGGCGCGGACGAGTTGTTCCTGCACGAGGTGGTCGGTTTCGGTGACGACGCTCTTGTCGGCCTTGTAGTGGCTGGGGCGCTGTCCGACGTGCTTGCGGATGGTTTTGCCGGCGCCGACGGCGAGCTCGCAGGCTAGGTCCAGCATGGTGGCGATGGGGGGCTGTGACATCGGTGCGATGATAGGCCTTTGTGGTGGGCGAGGCAAAGAAGGCGCGCGGAGGAGGATGGCGTTGCGTTGACGGGTGGGGGCGGCGGCGCGAACATCGAGGGCGTGAGCTCCTCTGTACGAATCGTCGTTGCCGAGCGTTACGATCCCGCCGCGGTGAACCGGCTGCGCGCCGTGGGCGAGGTTGTGGAGCTCAATCGTCCCGATCCGAGTGAACTGAGCGCAAGGGTCGCGGAGGCGGATGCGCTTCTTGTGCGAACGTACACGCGCGTAACGGAGGACTTGATCGCGGCGGCGCCAAAGTTGAAGGTGGTCGGGCGCGGGGGTGTGGGACTGGACAACATCGATCTGACCGCGGCACGTCGGCGCGGGATTGCGGTGGTGTACACGCCGGCCGCGTCAACGGATGCGGTGGCCGATCTGACGATGGGGCTGATACTCAGCCTGGTGCGGAGGATTCCCGAGGTGGATCGGCTGGTCCGCGCGGGACGATTCTCCGACGGGCGATCCTTGCCGTTGGGGCGCGAATTATCCGAGCTATCGCTGGGCATCGTGGGAATGGGGCGGATCGGGCGGGCGGTGGCGCGACGGGCGCATCTTGGTTTCGGCATGGCGATTCTGTACAACGATATTGTCGATGTGGGGGCGCTGGAGTTTCCGGCGCAGGCGTTGTCCAAGGAAGAGCTCTATGCAGGGGCGGCCGTGGTATCGCTGCACGTACCGCTGACGGAACAGACGCGGGGGATGATCGGCGCGGCCGCGCTGGAGCGGTTCCGTCCGGAGGGGCTGCTGATCAACACGGCGCGCGGTCTTCTGGTGGACTCGATGGCGTTGGCGGAGCGTCTGCATGGGGGATTGTTGGGCGGCGCGGGGCTGGACGTCGTCGATCCGGAGCCGCTGCCGGAGGAGCATCCACTGCTGTCGGCGCCGCGAACGGTGCTGACCCCTCATGCCGGGGCGCAGACGCGATCGAGCCAGGTGCGCATGAACGACGTTGTGGATGACGTGATCCGCGTGCTGCGTGGCGAGACGCCAAGGCACGCGGCGCAGGAAGGATAGATTGCCGATGGCGGGCGACGAAACGAAATCATCCTCCGATTCGCCGCGTGGTGAAGGACGGGGTCCGCATGACGCGTCCGTTTCGCCCGCGGATCTCAAGCTGCGCCTGCGCGAGCAGGAACTACTCGTGCAGTGGAAGGATGGCACGACCAGCCGATTCGATCTTGCCGTGTTGCGGAAGAACTGCCCGTGTGCGACGTGCCGGACGGAGCGCGAACAGCGGGATGACAATCCGCTCAAGGTGCTGCGATCCGATCCGACCGACGTGCGCGTGGTCAATGCGAAGCTCGTGGGGCAATACGCCATTCAGTTTGAATGGTCCGACGGGCACGACACGGGGATTTTCGATTTCCGCTACTTGCGGTCGCTAGAATAGAACAAGTCAATTGCGCGCCGGATTGCCGTTGCCGGAGGTCCGGCCGTCGTCGGTTAGCACTTCGACAAGCGTGTCGCTTTGCGGTTTGGTTTCGACCTCGAAGAGGGCGTAGCCGTCGCCGCGTTCGACCGGCTGGTGAATGAGGTAATCGACATAGACCCAGACGCGCTGCTGTGGTTGTAGCGGAATCGCGAAGACGGGGTTGGGCAGCGGACGATCCCCGCTCTTGAGGAGAAAACGGGCGGTTCCGGCCATGGGAGTTACTTCGTACTGGCCCATGATGCGATTGAATCCGGCGTCGGAGGCGCCCGCGACGGATTCGTCGCGCGGCTGCGAAGGCGCCCAGGCACCGGCCTGGAGTACGGGCTTGGGCGGATTCTGGAACGAGCGCGCCTGGTCGCGTGCGTCGGTCCAATCGAGAGGCGGCGCACCCGGTGCCGACCACAAGGTGTACCAGACCCGCGGCGTGGGGCGCGACTCGCCGGGCTCGGGCAGTGCGAGAATCGAAACTGTTTTTTCCAGAGGGTCGCGCTGCTCGATCAGGCGGATATCGCCGGGGTTGTAGACGCGGAGCAGCCCGGCTGAGGTTGCGTCGCCGTTCATCAGGGCGAGCAGCGGAAGCGCCTCGCCGGCGGAGGGCGATGACGTTGAAAGTCGGGTCCGGGCGGCGGCGGATTCCGCCAGTGTCCAGATGAGTCCCGCGCGGCCTGTTGCCTGGGGAGAGAGTTCCGTGGTCACGAAGACGCGGCCGGAGCGGTAGATCACGGTTCGCCAGCGAGCAGGGAGGGCACTGGAATCTCCCGGCGCCGGGATTCGCCACTCGCTGTCCACGACGATGCGCAAACGGTTGGCTTCCACGATGCGCTGTGTCGCCTCGACGAAGGCGCGGTCGCGGGCGTTTGATCCAGGCACAGGAAGGCCGGAGGCGTTGAGACGGATCGGCACGGGGGAAAGCGATCCTCGACGAACGAGATTCAGAAGTCGGGACGGGTCGGAGGCGAGGTTGTAGGCTTCGACGATGAGTCCCCCGGAGAATCCGAGGTCGAATCGGCCGTTGGCGCCGATGCGGAAGCGACGTCCGACGCGCTGGGCGTACAGTTGATCTTCCGGACCGTCGGGATCACCCCAGAGAGTCTCGCGGCTGCTGACCAGCAGAATGTCATCGATGTGCAGCACCACGGGGGATGGCCCGGAGTCGCGAAGGGAGAGCCGGATTTCCTGAATATCATCGAGGGGGAGATTTTCGCCGAGTTCGGCGAGGTCAAGGCGGAGAACGTTCCAGCCGGCGTCGAGGGGCACGGCCGTCTCGCTGTACCGCCGGTTGAGACTCGCGCCGGTGCCGATCGCCAGATCGGCGGTCAGTCCCGGTCGTGGCGCTTGAATGCTCATGAGAAGAAGGTCGTAGGCGCGCCAGTCGCGCTTGAGGTACCAGCGATCGGCGTGGGCGTTGCTCAGAACCATGACGTCGTTGGGCGAGCCGGAAGTGAAGGCCAGAGCGCTGCCGCCGGTTTGGGGTCGCCCGCCGTTGGGGTCGAGCGTGCATCGTCCTGATGGGGAGACACTGACGACCTGAACCAATTCCATGTGCACGGGATCCTCGAAATCGGCGATAACAGCGAAGCGGCCACTCTCGAGTTCCGGGTAGGTGCGGACCAGGCGATCGGTCAGGGTCAAGGCCGGGGTCGACGCCGCGTTCCCGGTGTCACCGGTCTGGCATCCGAGGACGATGGCGCACAGCGCCGCGGCGGCGGCGAGGCAACCGGTCTCCAGGTAGCGACGAGCGGATGGGTCGGTTCTCATGGCGCGTCACCGTAGCGCCAGCGACGCGGATTGGCAACGCCGGTGATCCGGGGTCAGCGAGGCTATTGCAGCGCCAGTCCGCGCGGTACGATAGAGAAGTTGCGGGGGTCTGGCAGGAGTTCGAAGAACATGGCGGACGCGACCATCGTGCCTGTGGGAATGGGTGAGCTGACCCTGATTGCCGATCTTTACAATCAGGTGATGAGTCCAGCGCGAGATGAATCATTCTTCAAGCGACGGTTCCAGGGGCGGTACAACGTCAACCTGATGGTGGCGATGGTTGAAAAACGTCATGCTGGCTTCATTGTCGGATTCGAGCTCATGCCCTCGACCTATTTCACCTGGCTGGTGGGCGTGTTGCCGGATTTCCGCCGGGCGGGAATCGGGACGCAGCTCAGCCAGGCGCAGTCAGCCTGGGCCCGCGAACACCAGTACGGCATTCTGCGGTTTGAGTGTCTGAACCAGCATCGACCCATGCTGCACCTAGCGATCTCCGAGGGGTTCGACATTATCGGAATCCGCTGGGACACGGCCACGGGCAACAACGTGGTCATCTTCGAGAAAGACCTTCGTTAACCTGAATCCGGATTGGCACGGGAGTGGGCGCCGCTTCCGAGGGGTAATTGCCCTTTTCAGCAGTCTGGGCCACGATTGCCGCAAAGTCGGCCGTCGCGTCAGGCCGATATCTCCTTGATGAGCCTATCCGCTCTTCCGGACACCTGGGGGGTACTTCTTGCCCAGCCAAGCAAGGCCGTCGACGCGGCCATTGCAGAGGTTCTGCCCACACTGGAGGGCATGGAGCAAGCGGCGGCGATTGAAGCGCTGGTCCGACGGGGGAACCGTGAGGCTCTTTCCAGGGCGTTTGAAGCCTTGCCGCGGTTGTCGCGGGATGGTCGGGAGGCGGTTCTTCGGGAGCTGTCGGCCTGGCGGTCCGAGCTGGCGGCGCGGCTGGCATCGGGGGAGAGTGAAGCACGGGTGACGGCGCTGAAGCTGATCGCCGAAGCACGGGCCGCGGATCTCGCCGAGTTGGCGGTACGAGCGCTGGAGCATTCCTGCCCGAAGACCCGGGGGGAAGCGATTCAGACACTCGGCAGGCTGCTGGACGACACCTCGACGGCTCGCGGGCACGACCATTCGACCGAGCGGGTTTCGGCACGTCGCTGCGCGGTGCTGGACGCCCTTCGGCTGGCTCTGCGGCGCTGGTCGATTCATCGACAGAGCGGTGTCATATTCATGGCACTCGGCATCCCCGTCGAAACGATGGACACCATCCGCGACCTCGTCCATCGTCGCCGGGCTCCCATAACCATTGTGCTCCAGAAGTATCTGGAAAGAAGCGACGACGGGCGATTCATTCGCTTCCGGTTGTCGGCCGTAGGCATCGATACGCTGTCGAGCCACGCCATTCGCGGGCTTTCGCGTATCGACGATGAGGTATCATTTCGCGGTTTGCTGGGGGAGATCGACGTGCTCGGCGATGAGGCGGTGCGCAAGGGGGTGCGCCGGCTCCGGCGCCTACCGTTTCTGACGCAGCGCGTCGAACGTTGGGCGCGATGGGCGGAGGACGAGGTGGCGGCCGGTCTGACGCTGGCGCGGCTGATGGGCCTGTCGCAGTCCGAACGGTTGACGATCTACTCGACGGTTCTCGACGAGGGCGATCCCGCGCTGCGTGATTCGTTGCTGAACGCGTTGCGGTGCGAGCGCGGACCGGAAGCGGAGGCGCTGCTGCGGCGCATTTCGCTGCGTGATCGCGGCGCGGTCGGCGCGGAGGCGATTCGGGAATGGCGGCGACGGACGGTGGGTACGCATGCGACGGAGAGTCCGTCGCCGGACGGAAGTGATCCGCTGGGCGCGGCGATCAGGCGGCTGATTCACGACGTGGGCGCATCGCCGAATCCCACCCGGGAAGAGCGGGACGTGCTCCGCGTGCGCTGGTCGGATTCTCTCCGCCTGCTGCGGGCGAGGCTGGCCGGGCTCGACCCGGAGGTGCGCCGGCGAGCGCTGATCGTGGCCCGCGAGATGGGCGCGGCCGAGGCGCTGCGGGATGTCGTATACCGGATGTGCCACGACGGTGACACCGCGGTCCGCGCGGCCGCCGTGGGAATGCTCGCGGACCTTTCCGATCCGACAGCGACTCGGATCGTGCGTTCGGCGCTGACCGATCCCGACGCACGGGTTCGGGCGGCAGCGGTCGAGGCAGCGGAGCGATCCGATCGCAGCGAGGCACGGGGGCTGGTTGCGGATCGTCTGGGGGACGAGAGCCGGCGCGTGCGAGCCAATGCCATCAAGGCGCTCTTGCCGGGAGCGTCGGCGCGCGCGGCCGCGGAACTGATCGACATGCTCTTGCACCCGTCGCCGGGCTGGCGGCGAAGCGGGTTGTGGGTCGTGGGTCGCCTGGGCCTGCAGTCGCAGCGGGGCCGATTGGGGCAACTTGCGCAGTCGGACGAGGATCCGGCGGTACGCCGGTCGGCGGGCGACATTCTGGAGCGGTGGCAGGCGATGGGGACATCGCAGGGCGAATTTTCAAAGAGCGGGGAAGCGGCGAGCGCGTCGATGGTGACGATGGAGAAGGCGCGATCATGAGCACCTGGGCTCTTGCAAGGTTCGTAGGAGGCCTTCCGCCGCTGGTTCGCGGAGCCCATGAGCGTTTCGAGCGGGGAGGCTCGCTGCGGGAAGCCCTGTTGGTGCTGCTGACCATCGCGGCATTCGTGGCGTTCACCATGATCGCCGGCGTACTGATGGCTCGTCGCGCCCGGCAGCGCAAAGAGGGGAAGGCGTGGCAGGTTTTTGGGGAGGCGTTGGAGAATCTGAAGTTGTCGGCCGGTCAGCGCCGGTTCCTGCGGGAACTGGCGGAGCATCCGCGGATGGACAATCCCAATGTTCTGCTGCTGTCGCAATCGGTTTTCGAGCGGCGGGTGCAGGAATTCGCCCAGCAGCTTCCCGAAAAGAAAGGGAAAAAGGAGTTCGACGAGGAGCTGAGGCGCTCGACGCTGCTGCTCGGAACGCAGTTGCGCGAGGTGCTCTTCCGCCGGACACCGCATTCCTTCGGTTCGCGGATATGAACCCAAGTCAATAGACCAGGCGGGCGAAGTCCTCGGCCCGTTGGGTTATCTCTCGAGAGAAGAGGCGATTGCTGAAGTTCGGCGGGACGAGTTCGCCCTCCTGCCAGCGCCGGGCGCGGTCGTTTTCGAGGTGTCGGATCGTCGTCGCCATGTCTTCGGCGAGGATTTTGCGATTGGCGGTCAGGCGCCGGTCCACCCTCTGGATTTCCGCCAGATTCTCGCCGAAGTCGCCCTCGACCCTTGCGGAAGAGTCCAAGACGAACTGAATGCTAGCGTCGCGGCGCTCGCGGGCGACTCGATAGTGGGGGTCGGCGCAGCCGGTTGCGAGCAGCGCACCCGCGCAGAGCAGTGATCCGGTAAGGCCCATGACTGCGTTGGGATGGATGGCCCTTTTCATTATGCACGACTGCCGCAAAGGAAACAGGCTCGCTATTCCTGATACGTCCGCCACCGCAGGCGGTTGCATTCCGCCGGATCCTGAGCGCCTCGGGCGCGGTGCGGCCCAATGGGGCTAACTGATCGTGCTGCCGGGCTCGATGGGTTCGTCCGTGGTCAGGACGATCACGCGCGATTTATCGGGGCTGGAGGCGGCCAGCAGCATGCCGTTGCTTTCCTCGCCGCGCATCATGCGCGGGGCAAGATTGGTCACGATGATCAGGTTCTTGCCCATGAGCTGTTCGGGCGCGTAGTAGGCCCGCAGGCCCGCGCAGATCTGGCGTTGTTCCGTTCCCAGATCGACACGCAGGATAAGTAGTTTGTCGGCGTTGGGGTGGGCCTTGGCTTCAATGACTTTGCCCACGCGAAGCTGAACCTTGACGAAGTCGTCGAAGGTAATCGTTCCCTGGGGTGCCGCAGAATCGGTCATGATGAGCAGTCTCCGGTAGTCGGCGTCTCGTGGCGCCTGCGATCGAACAAGCCGGCTTGGAGTGTACAAACGGGCGAGGATCGCGGCAACGCAAAGGCCTGATTCAGGCGTACTTCAGTCGCGGCTTGTCAGGGAGGTCTTCGGCTCTACAATCGCCCGTCCCTGGAAGTACTGCGACATGGACGTTTATCCCGTCGTCTTTGAACCGCTCTTGAAGTCCAAGGTGTGGGGAGGACGCCATCTCGAGCGACTGCTCGGAAAGACGCTGCCTCCTGATGCGCCCATTGGAGAATCCTGGGAGCTCGTCGACCTGGAAGGGGAGGTATCGGTCGTGGCCAACGGGCCGCTGCGCGGGACGGCGCTGCCCGATCTGGTCAGGGAGTGGGGTCCGGCCCTGATGGGTGATGTTGAGCTGATCGACGGTCGATTCCCGCTGCTGCTGAAGTTTCTCGACGCCCGGGAAACGCTGAGCGTGCAGGTGCATCCTGACGAGGAGACTGCGCAGCGCCTGGGCGGGGCGGTTCGACCGAAGAATGAAGCGTGGTACGTGGTCCACGCCAACGACGACGCCTGCATTTTCCGTGGCGCTCGGGATGGGACGACGGCGGAAGCGTTCCGCGCCGCACTGGAATCTCGAGGCGTGGGAGATCTGCTGTGCCGGATCCCCGTGCGCGCGGGCCATTGCTACTATCTGCCTTCGGGGGTGATCCATGCACTTGGCGGCGGCGTGGTGGTCGCAGAAGTACAGACCCCGTCGGACGTGACGTATCGACTGTTCGACTGGGATCGAATCGATCCGAGCGTGGGCGGCCCGCGGGAACTGCACGTGGAGCAGGGGCTGGGCTGCGCGCGCTTCGACGCGGGACCGTACCCGGAGGAACGGCAGCAACACGTCGCAAGCGTCTGGACGACGGTCACGACGCTGGTACGTTCGCCGTGGTTCAGCGTGGACCGGGTACGGATGGTGGAGGGGGCGGACCAACCGGTACCGCTGGATCGCAGTTTCGTCGTGTGGATGATCCTGGAGGGTCGATGTCGAGTTCGATATGGCGGCGGATCCAGTGCGGTGGAGTTCAACGTCGGCGATACGGTCCTGCTGCCGGCCGGCCTGAAGGAAGCCCGGGTGGAGACGCTGGCGCCTTCGATGTGGCTGGAGGTTTCCGTACCGCTGGCGAGTACGCTGGCGGGCCTCGATCGGCTTGATCCGGCGGAACTCGCGTCGAACAAGGGTGGCCCATTCGTGCCACTTCGAATGCCCAAGAAGCAGTGAATACGATCAGCGTCCGGCTCAGCTCGAATTGGGTGAGTTGGACTGGGAAACCATAAATGTTCGAGTTTCATGATCTAGGGGATGGAAGTCGTCGCAGTCGCAAGGCCCTGTATGTAGTCGCGGCGACATACATCAGCATTGGTCTGCTGCTGTCGCTCAGCGCGGCCGTGGCGGGGGATCGGCTGAGCACATTCCTGGGGTTTCTGATCATCACCGGAGCGATTACGGCACTGGGTGTGTTCAATCAGTTGTTGCGGCTCGGCGTGCGGGCGAAGGCCATCTCGGCGGGGATTGACGATGTTCAGCGCCGGCTGCGGGCGCTGGAGCTGGCGCGGGAGGAAGAGCGCCGCACGAAAGCCGCGGAGATTGTACCGGCGGTGCCCGCAGAGGGCACAGGGCAGCCGGCGCTTGCTGCCGGCGAGGAAGTCGGGTCTGGAGAAGAGGGAGCCGAATCTCCGGAAGCGATCGCCGAGCCGGAGTTGAACGTCGAATCCGAGGATGGAGAAGACGAAGCGCATGAGGCGTCTCTCGCGGAAGTGGCGGCGCTATTGAACCTGGCGGAGATCGGTTCCGGAGATCCGGCAGGGCTCGCGGCGGCGGTGCTGAACCGGGATCGTTTCCCGCGGCTTGTGCGATTGCTGGAAGAGGAACCACCGGCGCGGTCGGCCGCGGAGACGGCGGTCGCGCAACTTCGTCTGGCGGAAGGCGGCACCGTGGGCGGTGAGCATGTGCGGCCGGCAGGGACGGCGACGGTGGACGAATCCCCTATGCCGCTGGCGGGCGGATCCACGGCGCCGGCATCCGGTTCGCGGAATTCGGAAGATAAGGGCGACGCGTCCGATCAATGGGGGCCGGAATCTTCGGATGACTTCGAAGACGATGCCCGAATGACGACGCGGAATCTGCTGGGTGAGTGGAAACACGCGATTCGTGAAGGTGATCTAGCGACGTGCCGGCGGGTCTATTCGGCGATTGTCGACCTGAGCGAGCCGGGCGCGGCCGAGCCATTGCGGGAAATGCTGGAGCGGCTGGCCGACCAGACAGAGACGCGTTTGCGGCGGACGTTTGCGGATTGCATTCGGCGGCGGGATTTCTCCAGGGCGCTGGTTCTTGGACAGCAATTCGTGGAACTTCTGCCGGACCGTCCGGTGCGGGAGGAGTTTGAGCGGCTTCGGCCGGCGCTGGAAAGCAGGGTAAATGGGGCCGCCCAGGGGGTTGCGGCCGTGGCTGGGCAAGCCAATTGAGACCACCGGGAACCGGGTTGGGCTGCACTTCCCACTGCTACACAATCTTAATAAAAGAAAATCAAGACGCTCGTAAGAAAACGGATGCCGGCGGCGACTAGACAGAAGTGGGTTGCGTGCCGCCCGGTGGCGGTACGCGCCTTGCTGCGAGAATCGGCGCGGGGTTCGTCCATCTTTCCAGCCGGGAGCGGGTGCCATGTTCAAGAGAGCGCAGAACTTTTGGGTCGTGGGGTTGGCCGGGGTATGGGGTGCGTTTTGGTGCATCAGTCCCTGCCTGGGGCAGCAGAGCGGGACGATCAGCCTGGTTCCGGTGGGGGTCGTCGGCGGCAATCCGCCGGGGACGGTAATCGACGGGTCGTCGATCACGCTGGAACACGGCGGGACGGTGGTGGAGTTCGAGGTGCGGGCGACGTGGACGGGGCTGGCCGATATCCAGTCAGCGCGAGTTGACTGTACGGCCGGCTGCCGCAACGGCGTGGGAGCGCCGCTGTCCATCTATCACTACGAGGCCAGGCCAATTAGCGGCGCCTATGAGGGCGCTTATGTGTCTGTTAACGTGTGCTTGAACAACGGCCGGGCGGGTTGCGACGAGAAGAACGGACAACCGGCATGCGATCTCAGCACGGAGGGGCCCTGCGTCGTTAACACAGACTACGTTTTTTCCAATTCAGGCAGCTATCAGAACTTCTATATTCAATATCGCTTGGGTTCCACGGATCTTGTCCTCCAGAATGTCGCAGGTGCTCCCGTTCCTCAGCTCGGAGACTACGCCGGAACCGTTTTGCTCAACATCCCGGCGAGCGCCTTTGGCGACTACGAAGTGGGGTTCGTGCTCAACTCAAGCCGCGAGACGGCGATACGGAACGGTGTGTCATACTTGGACGTTACTGTAACACCGGCGGAGATTTCGATTTTGAGCAACCCATGCGCGGGCGTCCAGTGTGCGCTGACAACAGAACCTTGCCTGGCCAATCGGCCGACGATCCTTGCCGACGGAAGCTGCGCCTGCGTTGTCGCGCCGGTGGCTGACCACGCGCCGTGCCCGGCGGATATGGATCCTTGCACACAGGACGTTTGCCTCGCGGGCGTTTGCGAGCATCCGGACGTGGAGTGTGGAGAAGGCAGGGTGTGCGATGCACTGACCGGGCTCTGCCACGGCCCGCTTGGCGAAGGGCGCATGGGACTATTTCCGGTGGGTGTCCTTGGAGGGGGAGACTTCGACGTCAATGGAGATCGACTGGTTCTGTATGAAACGGACGTCGTGGTTGAACTCGAGGTTCGAGCGCAGTGGACCGGACTGCTGGGTTTGGCGCAACTACATGTCGAGTGCCCCGGGAACTGCGGGAACGGGGCCGGTGGGGCCCTTTCACTATTCAATATTGCGGGCGGGTTGCCGCCCAGCCTGTATCTCGCAACGGATGTGTGCCTTTATTCGCAGCGCCCTGGTTGCCCGGCTTCGGGTCAGCCAGCCAGCGGGCAAGCGCCTTGTGAAGCGGCCAACCCTGGCGACGGTCCTTGTGTTGAGAATCCGCGATTTCTATTCACGGCCGATCCCCGTTCCCCTGTATTCGGCGTCTACTTTTCGCCGATCCTGGGTATCTGTGAAGCCTTCGCCGTAAACGGCTCGGCCGGCGGGGGGATCGCTTTTCATGGAGAGAATGAGTACTTCGCCACTCTGTTGGTGTACGTCCCGCCTTACGCACATGGTACATACACGATTGAGCTTGGTTCGGACGAATTAAGCACATACTTGGCAAACGAGCATACAGTGCCATTGCCCATAACACTCTCTCCCGCCATCATCGAAATCTTCGATCCCTGCCTGGATACGATCTGCACGCCCTCGCGCGAGGAGTGCAGGGAGACGGTGCGGTCCAAGGTGGACGGGCACACGTGCGAATGCGTGGAGCAGGTCGTCGAAAACGGCACGCCTTGTGCCGACGACGGCCGGGACGACACGCTGGATCGCTGCATCGCGGGGGCGTGCTATCACCTCTCCGCGCCGCAACTGCTTAATCATCCGGAGTTGCAGGATACCGGCAAGCGCTGAAGAATAACCGAGTTACAGCAAAACGGGGCGTGAGGGCGGCCGGGTGGCGGAGCGCACTCGGCATCGCGCGTTCGCACGGAGGCCGGCGTCCATGCCGCTCTGCCGTGTTTTCATGCGCTGCGCCGGCCGCCGTGAATTGATCGGCCGTGTGTGCACCCGCATCGGCCCTGGTCGATCGTCGGAACGACGCCCTCGGAAACCGGCGCGCAAACGATGTCTCGTGGAGATATGCAAATGCCTGCGGCACACACGGATTCAGGATCGAGCCCACCGCCGTTGTCGGGTGAATCTCCGGAGCAATTCGATCGTGGCGGCCTGAGCGGAGAGGAGGCCGCAGCACGGCTCGCCCAGTACGGGCCCAACGCCATCGAGGAGGAACGGCAGAGTCTGCTCTTGAAATTCCTGGGCTACTTCTGGGGACCGATCCCGTGGATGATCGAGGCGGCGGCGGTGCTCTCGGGCATCGTACAGCACTGGGTGGATCTGATCATTATCCTGACCATGCTGGTGTTCAACGCCGTGGTCGGTTTCTGGCAGGAATACCAGGCGGCCAACGCACTGGAGGCGCTCAAGGCCGGGTTGGCGCTGGTGGCCCGCGTATTGCGGGATGGTCGCTGGCAGCAATGTCCGGCGCGTGACCTGGTACCCGGGGATGTCGTGCGTGTGCGGGCCGGTGACATCATTCCCGCCGACGTCAGACTTGTCGAAGGCGATTACCTGAGTGTCGATCAGTCCGCGCTCACGGGTGAGTCGCTCCCGGTCGACAAGCAGGTCGGTGACGCGGCGTACTCCGGCTCGATCGCCAAGCAGGGCGAAGTGGTTGCCGTGGTGACCGGAACCGGGGCGAACACGAAGTTCGCCCGAGCGGCGAAGCTTGTCGAGCAGGCAGGAGCGGTCTCGCACTTTCAGAAGGCCGTGCTGACCATCGGCGACTACCTCATCTACATCAGCCTGGGGCTGGCAGCGGTGCTCGTCTTCGCGCAACTCCTGCGAGGAGATTCGTTCCTTTCCGTATTTCAGTTCGTGTTGATCCTGGTCGTGGCGGCGATTCCGGTTGCCATGCCTGCGGTGTTATCGGTGACCATGGCGCTGGGAGCGGTGGCGCTTTCGCGCATGAAGGCGATCGTCACACGGCTTCAGTCAATTGAGGAAATTGCCGGAATCGATGTACTTTGCTCCGACAAGACCGGCACGCTAACGCAGAACAAGCTCACGCTGGGCGAGCCGGCGGTGTTCGCCGGCGCCGGTAAGCAGGACCTCATTCTGGCGGCGGCGCTCGCTTCCAAGGAAGAGAACCGCGACGCCATCGACGAAGCGGTTCTCGGCGGTCTCGAGAACCCGGAATCGCTGCGGGGGTTTCAGCCCGTAAATTTCACCCCATTCGATCCGAAATCCAAACGCACGGAGGCCACCGTGCAAGACCCGGCGGGAAAGACCATCCGGGCGAGCAAGGGGGCACCGCAGGTGATCTTCCAACTCTGCCGGCTTGGCGAGCCGGAATTGTCCGATGCGGAGAAGCGTGTCGATGAGTTCGCCGCCAAGGGGCACCGTACGCTGGGCGTCGCCCGCGCCGATGGCGATGGACCCTGGCACTTCCTGGGACTTCTTCCCCTCTTCGACCCGCCGCGCGAAGACTCCGCCGACATGATCAAACGCGCGGGCGAACACGGGATCGACGTGAAGATGGTCACCGGCGATAACCTGGCTATCGCCCGGGAGATCGCCGGATCGCTGGGCATGAAAGCCAGGATCGTGCGGGCGGATGAGGCGTTCTCCGACGGGGGCCAAGCCGAGCAGATCAGTCCGGAGCTGGCCGAGAAGATCGAGCAGGCCGAAGGCTTCGCCCAGGTTTATCCCGAGCACAAATTCTACATCGTGAAGGCGCTCCAACAGCGCGGTCACCTGGTGGCCATGACCGGCGACGGCGTCAATGACGCGCCGGCACTCAAGCAGGCCGAAGTGGGAATAGCGGTTTCCGGCGCCACCAATGCGGCTCAAGCCGCTTCGTCGCTGGTTCTAACCGCCCCGGGCCTTTCGGTAATTATCCAGGCTGTGGAGGAAGCTCGCCGCATATTCGAGCGGATGAACAGCTACGCCATTTACCGCATCACCGAGACGATTCGGATCATGTTCTTCGTCGTGGTCGCGATGCTGGTCTTCAACGTCTATCCGATCACGACCGTCATGATCATCCTCCTGGCGCTGCTCAACGACGTGCCGATCCTGACAATCGCGTACGACAATACGCGCCTCGACCCCCGTCCGGTGCGCTGGAACATGCGGCGGGTGCTGACACTTTCGACGGTGCTCGGACTGGTCGGCGTGATACAGAGTTTCCTGCTGGTGCTGCTCGGCCAGCTTTGGCTGGAGCTCGATGTGCCGCAGCTGCAATCGCTGGTGTTTCTCAAGCTGGCCATTGCAGGACATCTGACGCTCTTCGTCGTACGTACGGAGCGTCCGTTCTACACGCGGCCGCGCCCCGCGCCACTGCTCTGGCTGGCGATTCTTGGCACGAAAATCGTCGCCATCCTGATTGCGGGGTTCGGCCTGATCATGGCGCGCCTGCCCTGGATATACATCGGCGGCGTCGTGGTGTATTGCCTGTTGTGGGTGTTCATCAACGACTGGGTGAAGCTGCACGTGTACCGGCACCTGGGTCTGACGGGCAAGCGACATCGGCGGTTTCTGGACCGGACGCGCCAACCGCTTCATGCAGGCGTTGACCAGGCTTGATTCTGCCAGGGAGCGAATGGAACAGCCGCACACGGGCCGGCGACGTGGTGGTCTCGACAACGGCCTGCACGCGCTCCATTCAATAAACGCGCGTCAGGTGCACGCCGGGGTAATAGTAGCGGAGGATGTCGGCGGCGGCGCGTCCGAGGCGAGCCTGGCCTTCCATGCCCCATTGGCACAGACCGAGCCCGTGGCCGGTACCCTTGCCGTTCTCGAGTACGATTTCCTTTGGTGTCATCGTGATGTCACAAGCCGTGCTGGGCATGGCGCGCGAGCCCACGGCAAGGCGGAAGTTCTCGGCGGAGAGCTCGCGCGTTTCGCCGGACGGGCCGGTGATGGCGATGCGCGTGGGGCGACCGCCGGGTTCGCGTTCAACAACTTCGAGTCCCTCGATGCCGCCGAGGGAGGCGAGCTCGGGGTGGCGGGCGGCGAGGCGTCGATAGGCTTCGTCACGGGGTATGTGAACGGGTCCCCAGCGGTAGACGCCTTCCGGGGCGATGCGGCAGTAGTCACAGGGAATCCCGCCCGCGAGGGGGGGAATGTCACTTTCGGGTCCGAAGATGGCGGCCGACTGGGTTCGTCCGCCGCAGGCCGAGGAGTAGTACGTGGGGAAGATACGTTCCCGCCGGCCGTCGTTCCACGTGCACACGAGTCCGCGCGTGGAAAGGGCGGCGCGGAGGGCTCGCCGGCCCAAGGGGTCGGAGCGTAACCCGCCGTAGACCTGTGCCTGTTGCGAAGCGACGAGATCCCACGGCTCGTCGCGGCGGCGGAGCATCTGATCGATAACGAAGCTGCGGGCGATGACGGCCTGGGCTTGCAGGGCCTGTTCGTGAAAAGTCGGCCAGACTTCGTGGGCCACCACCGAGGCGACATAACGCTCGACATCGACCTCGTTGACGACGGAAAGTCCCGCCGGGTCCTGTTGAGCGGATACGCGGAGCAAGCCGGCGTAATAGGCGGGCGGAGACCACTCCATCCCGTCGGCGCTCGTCTCAACGCGGAGCTTTCCGCCGGGAGGGGATTGGAACGTCGTTTCGAAAGCGGTCAGCCCGTCGCATAGCGGGTTGTCTGCTTTAATCCGAATCGAGCCGGGCTGGCCGACTTGCAGGACAACGGGGCCGTCGGGCAGGGACTCCGGCGAAGCGAGTTTCGCGCCGTCGAAGCGGATTTCGCAAGGCGTGTTGCAGGCGAGGCGGACGGCCTGAATATCCCGGGCGAGTTGAACGCGGACGGGACGGATGGGGACGAGTCCCAGGGCCGTCGCGCCCTCCAGGTCGGCGTCGATGATCTCGCGAGCGCAAAGCAGTGGTGAAGCCGTCAGGGCCACGGCCAGCATCAAGATCACGATGCCGAGGAGGGTGCGGGCTGGCCCGAGCGCCCGGTGCTGAATCAGTCCGGCGAGAGGGAATCTTCGCCCACGGTCGGTTCGAGGCGCCGGCGACCTCGAGGACGGCAACCTCATCGCGACGGTCTGAAGCTCAGCCCGTGCTGGGCGAGCTGGTTCCTGATTTCGTTCAGCGAGGTTTGCCCGAAGTTCTTGATGGCCATGAGCTCGGCCTCGCTGTGGGTGACGAGTTCGCCCAAGGTATTGACGCCGAGCCACTGGAGACACTTTCGCGAACGGACGGAAAGTTCCAGGTCGGTGACGGGCTTGTTGAGCACGACGGCGTTGTCGCCGGTAAAGGGTGCCGTGGCGCGCACGGCGGGCTTGGCGGGCACGGTGGTGAGCGTCTGCCCCAGGGACAAGCCCTTCTGGGTAAGGAGGCTCTTGATTTCGGTGAGAGAGGTTTCGCCGAAGTTCTTGTAGGAAAGCAGCTCCGACTCGCTGACCTTGAGCAAGTCCCCCAGTGTGCGGATGTTCATTTGCCGCAGGCAGTTGCGGCTGCGGACGCTGAGCTCGAAATCGCTGATGGGCTGGTCGAGAATGGCATGGCGCTGTTCGGAATCCCGACGGCGCTGCTCGTCGTACACCATGGTGTACGAACTCTCGACCGACTTGAGGAACTGGCGGGCGCGATGGTGTTCGGGGTACTCGGCGAGCACGCGGCGCAGGCAGGACTCCGCATTGCGAAGCTGTCCACGCTCCTCATAAATGATGGCGAGATTCAACAGCGCGTTGACATGGGCGGGCTGTTCTTCGAGGCACCGCTCGAAGAGGTCGAGGGCGGTATCGTCGTCGCCGGCCTGGTCCGCCAGAAGCCCAGCGCGAAAGCAGGCCGGTACGTGGCCGGGATCCAGATCCAGCACCAACTGATACTGCTGCCAGGCGCTTTCCCGGTTGTGGTCGGCCTCGAGTAGCCGCCCTTTGAGAAAAAGGACGTCGGCCCGGTTGGCCTCGTCTTCCGGCACGCCCTTCAGTGCCTTCCGCGCCTCGTCGAGTTGTCCCGCGTCAATTGTCTGGTCGATCGCCGCAAGCGTTCCCGTCATTGTTTTGCTGTTCCGTCTCCGCCGCGCCGAGGTTGAACGCAGCGTATGTACTCTGGGGGTCCGGCGCTCCGCGCCTGAGCGATTGGCCCCTCGAAGCTCCGTGTGTGCAATGGCGAATCTTGGATTGTAGCCGGTTCGCGGGCATACGCAAGGGGCATGTAATGGGACACGAGGTCGGCATGCCCGGTCCGACGCCCCAGTCGGCGCCTGTTCCGGCTTCATAGCCGCGGAGCCGCCATGCGTCAGGGGGCACGCACCAGCCGACACTGGGGGCTCGCCGGAGGTTTCACATCCCTTGACAGCCCCGTTTCTCGAACCTATACTCGCACGATTTGATTTTTCGTTTCTCCCTGTATTTCAGTAGGTTACACTGATTCTGCCCTCGGCCTGACGGATCCCTGGCGTGGCAAAAGCGAAGCGAAAGAACACTTCAAAAGGCCGCGGGACGACCGCCAAGGATTCCGGGAAGACGCCCCGATCCTCCGGGAAGAGCAGCAAGAAAGTGGCCAAGCCGGCGACGGCTTCGGCTTCAAAAAAGGCGAGCGGCAAGACGGCCAAGACCACCGGAAAGAAAGCGGTGAAGAAGAAAGCCGTGGCTCGAACCGTGGGCCGGTCGCCGTCCAAGCCGCCCGAGCGAAAGGCGAGCGGCAAGCGGTCGGTCGCGAAAGGCGGCCCGGCAAACGAGGCGGATTCGAAGCTCCGGGAGATCACCCAACCCGAAGCGGATGGGTCGAAGAAGAAGCGGAAAAAAAGCGGATCGGCCGGAGCGCGCCAATCTGAAGCGCGCAAGAAGTCCGATCTTCCGCCAGCCACGGCGGTTGATCCGGTGCAGTTTCCGGAAGAGCGCAAGCCGATGCCCAAATCGCCGCTTTCGGCCAAGCAGCTGCGCGATTTCCGTCTGCAGTTGCTCGACCTTCGCACCCAGATCGTCGGGGACGTCAATGCGCAGTTCGAGCGCCGGGGGGAGAACGGCTCCGGCGAGCAGTCCTCCATGCCGGTCCACATGGCCGATCTGGGCAGCGACAACTGGGAGCACGAATTCAACCTGGGACTGCTGGCCAACGAGCAGGAGCGACTTCGGGAAATTGACGAGGCATTGCGACGAATCGACCAGAAGACTTTTGGCATTTGTCTGGCGACACACAAGCCGATCGGTCTGGCCCGACTTCAAGCCAAGCCGTGGGCGAAGTACTGCATAGAGTATGCGCGCGCCCGTGAAGAGGGGCGAATGCGCTAACCCTGGCCCGGACCATGGCCGAATCACCCCAATCGAAGGCAACCACACGGAATGCTGAGGTCCGGCCGGCCTGGTCGGACGTCGGAGCACACCTGCGTTTCTGGATCGCAGCGGTAAGTCTTCTCGCGCTCGATCTCTTTTCCAAATGGTGGGTATTCAGCACGCTCAAGCCGGACGAGGTGCGAACGCTGATACCGGGGACGCTGGAGCTGCGCCGATCGCTGAACGACGGGGCCGTTTTCGGATCGTTCAGCGGTTACACGGGCGTGTTCGTGGTGGCGTCAATTTTCGCGCTGGCGTTCGTGGTCTACCTGTTCCTGGCGTCGGCGCGAAACCAGCGGTTGTTGCAGATCTGCCTGGGAATGATCCTCGCCGGGGCCTGCGGGAATCTCTACGATCGCCTGGCGGTCCAGGCCGACGTCGTTCGGGTCAATCGGGGCGGCCAGTTGCGGACGGTCATGATCGGCCAAGTTCTGAGCGAGCCCGGCGCGGAGCGGGTCCAGGTGGGTCACTGGCCGGAGGGCGATCGGCTCCCCCCGCGGACGTTCGATCGAGAGGATGTCGTGTTGTCGCGCCAGGGTGTGGTGCGGGATTTTCTGAAATTCGTTCCGTCGTTTCCGCAGTGGGTCCCGCGGGTCGGTGGGCGCGAGGTCTGGCCGTGGGTGTTCAACGTGGCCGACGCGGCGCTGGTTTGCGGAGTGATTCTGCTGGTGGGCACGTCGCTTTTTGATCGGCGCGGGCACCAGGCCGGGTGATCTCCCACCGGGGCTTTGCCTGACTCTTCTTCTTGTGAAACGGAACCGCGATCACGTTACGAGCATCTTCCTATCCTTCCGGACGGCTTGAAGATGAAATCCTGATGCGGCGGGCCCTTGCACTGGCCCGGCGCGGGCAGGGCCGGGTGGAACCCAACCCCATGGTCGGTTGCGTGATTGCGCGCCGCGAGCGGATCGTGGGCGAGGGGTACCATCGGCGATTCGGTGGTCCGCACGCGGAGGTGGAGGCTTTTCGACGCTGCGAGGGGAGTTCGCGCGGGGCGACGATCGTTGTCACGCTGGAGCCGTGCACGGTTTTCGGAAAAACGCCGCCCTGCGTGGATGCGGTCATCGCCTCGGGCGTGTCGCGCGTGGTCGTGGGCGCCCGGGATCCCAATCCGGCGGTCGACGGGCGGGGCGTAGCAAGGCTTCGCGAAGCGGGGATCGAGGTAACCGAGGGCGTTCTGGGCGACGAAGCGGCAGAGCTGATCGCTCCATTCGCGACGCGAATGAGGTCGCGGCGTCCTTACGTGATCGCCAAGTGGGCGCAGAGCCTGGACGGGAAGCTGGCTACGTCGCGGGGAGATTCCAAATGGATCTCGAGCGAAGCGTCGCGGAGAATGGTGCACAAACTGCGCGCCCGCGTGGATGCCGTGGTGGTGGGCTCGGGAACGGTGTTGCGCGACGATCCGCTCCTGACGGCCCGCGACGTCCCGGTGCGGCGCAAGGCACTTCGGGCGGTCCTCGATCGACGGCTGCGAATCAAGGAAAAGTGCCAGATCGTTGACACTGCATCGATTGCACCGACGTCGGTGTTCACGTCGAAAAGCCTGGCGCAATCGGCCAAGGCCGATCGCCTGCGAGGGCACGGTGTTGAGGTGGTCGGGCTGGATGGGGCTGCGGCCGGCACGTTCATACGCGGGTTTCTCAAGGCGCTGTACGCCCGGAAGGCGACGAACGTGCTTGTGGAGGGCGGACCGACGATATTGACGGCGTTCTTCGCGGCGCGATGCGTGGACGAGGCGTGGGTGTTCACGGCGCCGCGGCTGATTGGCGGCGAGAACGCGCCGAGTGCGATTCTGGGCGGTGGTGCGGTGCGGGTGGACGGGGCGATCGTGCCGCGCGTGATTGAAGTCCGCCGGGTGGGGGACGATGTCTTTCATCGGCTGCGGGTGACGCACGAATCCGGGCCGCGGCGAAGCGCTTCGCCGCAGCGCCGGTGACGGCTCGGAACGCTTGCCGACGCGGCGCGGGGCGCATATAGTCGCCGTGACCCGAGGTTCCCGCGCAACTCGCCGGCAAGGAGAGTACTTGTGACCAGACGTACGTTCTTTGGACTTCTTGCAGTGGCGGGATTCATGCTCTGCTCGACGGGCGCCTCGCCGGCCGCCATTGATCAGGAGAAGAAGGTCCGCCTGATCATTGATTACAACAACGGCGTGTCGAAGCACTATGAATTGCCGTGGGCATCGGGCATGACGGTGCTGGACGCGCTTAAAGCGGCGGAGTTGAGCAAGCCGGGAATCGTGCTGAAGTACAAGGGCAGCGGAGGCACGGCGTTCGTGGAGGAGATTGACGGCTTCCGGAACGAAGGTACCGGTACAACGGGAAAGAACTGGCTCTACTGGGTGAACGATCAGTTCGGTGACCAAAGCTGCGGCAAGTTTACGCTGAATCCATCAGACGTGGCTACGTGGCGGTTCGATGTCTGGAAAGGCAAGGGAGAGGACGCGAAATGAGACAGAGCGGACAGAGCTTTCCGATCGTCCTGGGCGGGGCGCTGGTATTGATCCTGGTCGGGATTATTGGCCGATTGATTCCGCACGCGCCGAATTTCGCCCCGATCGCGGCGACGGCCTTGTTCGCCGGTTTCTTCCTGCGCGACTTTCGCGTGGCCCTGCTGGTCCCCCTGTGCAGCCTGTTCGTGACGGATCTGCTGCATTCCGGCTTTTACGATGCCCGCATCATGGTCGTGGTCTATGCGGCCCTGGCGATGCCGGTAGCGTTCCGGTGGTTGCTCGGGTCACGATGGACGTGGATCCGGATCGGCGCTGCGTCGCTGACGATGTCCGGCTTGTTCTTCGTGATGACGAACCTCGCCGTGTGGCAGTTCTCGGGGATTTACGAGAAGTCCATTGCCGGCCTGATGCAATGCTACTCGGCAGCTCTGCCGTTCTTCCGGTATACCGTTCTGGGTGATCTTGTCTGGACGGCCGGCCTGTTCGGGACCTATGCCTTGGTCAGACGGGCTCTTGGTGCCGTGAACCGAGCAGCAGCGGCGCGAGCGACGCTGGCGTAGTGCGGCGGGTCGGGCGTATCTCGCCCCTAGAAATAGGACGGGCGGTGGTCGGAGAATAACCGGCCACCGCCCGTTGTTTTCAGTTATGTCGATGAGCACTGCTCAAGAGCAGTGGCACCGGCGCGATTACTCCCCGGCGGGCACCGACCGATCATGGAACCCGCGGGCGAGCATCACAAACGGATCGCCGATGGGCACGATAAAAATATCCGCGTTGACCAGGGCGCGGCGCCGCTCGAGCGGACCCAGGCCATCGGGATCAATCTCGGCCTCAATATTGAACACCTGATCCATCACGAAGTTCACCATGGCGATGGCGGTGAAGATGTCCACGCGCGTCTCGCGGGTGAGGTCGTGGGTGCCGTCGAAGAAATCGGGCGGCACGAAGGCGGTGAGGAGGTTGATGGCCGTGTTGGGTCGGCCGAAGCGGAAAGCGTTGCGCCGCGGTTTGAAGTTACGCGGGACGAGCGCCACGCCGTCGCGTGTGGCCGGGGTTTGCGATTCAGAATCGATGTTGTCGAAGACGACACCGAGATTGTTGTCCGCCCGGCGGTAGTAGAGGCGAATGTCCGTGGAGCGCCAATCGCCGGGATTAAAGAGCGTGGGGCGATGGGCGACGGTGGGTTCACCTTCGTCCTGGGCGTCGTTGCCATTGATGTCGTCGTAGTAGGGGTCGGCTTCGGGATTGTATCGCGCATTGGGCGCGTCGGTTCCGAAGACGTGGGTGAAGACCATCGGCTGGATGGTCAGCCCGACGACCTGATCGGCTTGGACGAGGATCATGCCGGGGTCGATCGGGACGCCGCCATCCATCGGCGGTTCGGCGCCATCATTCGGAACACTGCCGTCGCCGGGAACTTCCTCAACCTGGGCGGGCGGGACAGGTTCATTGCCGCCGTCCGGCGGAGGGACCTCGCCATCTGGCGGTGGTGGTACGTTACCGTCCGGGGGCGGGGGGACATTTCCGTCCGGCGGCGGGGGCGCGTCTCCATCCGGAGGAGGAGGGGGAAGCTGGCCGTCGCCCAGGAACGGATCGAAGACGTCGTTGATGAAGTCGTTGGGGTCTTCGAAGTTTCCGTAGTCGTTGAAGTCGTCCACTTCGTTGAAGAAGTCCTCGAATCCCTCGGGGCGTTCCGGCCGCGCCTGGAAGAAGTTATCGGGATCCTCGACAGCGGCGGGTCGTCCGGTCTGTTCGTTGAACAATCCGAACGCGCCGGTGGCTTCGGAGTCCGGCAGGAACTGGAGGACGTAGCGTCCGCCGGGGTTATAGGTGGCTAGGCCCGTGGTGCGGTCGTAGTCGACGCGGACGGGTTCGCCGCGCTCGCCGATGCCCGTGGCAAGGACGAAGATCTGCTGATTCGGCCCCTCGACCGATGCCGGGGCCGGTCCGATCGGCGCGGGTTCGGGCACGAATTCATCACGGAACACCGTGATGTTCACGCCGGGGTAGAAGCTTCCGGACTCGGAGACGAAGTCGGCGAAGGGTGCGCCGTTGATCGCCTGAAAGAGACTGTTGTCGTAGATGCTCAAGCGGACGGGACCGCGGGCGCCCTGAATGCGGTGCCCGCTGTCGCGACGGATGAGTTCAATTAGACCAGTCTCGTCAGTTCGCGGGCCGAAACCGAGGTAAAACATTCCGTCACCCGAGGCGTTGTGCCGGACCGATGTCACGATGCCGTTGGGGTCGATGTCGGCGTCAACCGTAACGGGCGAGACGGGCATGTCCGAGCGAAAGGCGTCGCCGTCGGCCACGACGAAAAATGCGCTCGGACCCGTCGGATTGAAGGGCAGGTGGGCGCGGGCTTCACGAATGCGTCGGGCGAGTTCCTCGGCGGCCATGAGCCTGTCGGTCACGATGGCATCGAAGAGGCGATCGAACTCCGGGGCAAGGGTATCGCCGAGGAATTCACGGATCAGATTTCTGAGTTGCGATTCACGGGCATCGAAATCATCAGCGCCTACATCACTCAGACCGCTCTCGAAGATGCGGCGCATGACCTGATTGATGTTGATGGCCCGACCCTTTCCGTCGGCCGTCTGAAAGATGGTCAGCGGCGGACCGAAGAAGTTGGGGTCGTCGGCGTGGAACACGAGCCTCGCGCCCAGTCCGTCCTCGATGCTGGTGAGCAGATCGTACAGGTCGGCGATGGAGATGCGGCGTCCTTCCAGGTGCAATCCCGCCATGCGCACGAGGATGTGGTCGCTGATGACCGGCAGCGGAGGGACACCGCCTTCCTCGCCTTCACCATCGATGAAGACGAAATTGCGATTCGGCTCGACGACGGTGCTGATGTAGATCGTGGGTTCGGCGAAGTCCCCGTCGCGGATTTCGTTGACCTGGGCAACGAAGAGGTCGTCGGGAACGCCGTCGGGGTAGAGCTCGAGGAATTCGGGCGGGAGTTGGTCGAGCAGTTCCGGCGGAAGGCCGTCTGGGAAGCCCTCGCCGATCTGGTCAAGAAACTCCGGCGGAAGTTGATCAAGGATGTCTGGGGGCAGATTGTCGGGAAGCTCGGCGAGGTCGTCGAACGGCTTGTTGTCGCCGTACAGCTCCGAGGGCGTGGTCGTTTCCACGTTGTCGAGATTGGCGAGTGCGGAGAGGTCGGCGCCACCGGGCATGTCGGCCACGGGGAAGCCGGCGCGGAGAAACACCTCGGCCACGGCCGCGGCGAGCGATTCGGCGTCTCGTGCTCGGGTGACGTTGATGTTGCCTTCGACGATTTCCACGCCTTGCTGGGCGAGGGCGGGAAGGTCGCCATCAAAGATGTCGGCGAGGGCCTGGGCATCAAGTCCCTCGATTTCCTGGAGCAGCAGGGCGTCGTCGATGCCGGCCTCGTCAAAGAGGTTGGTGTAGGCGTTGACAACACGGGTTACGACCACGGCCGGGCTGACCGGAAGATCCTGCGGATCAATGCCGAGTTCGGCGAGGATCTCACGGAGTTTGGCGAGAACAATGGTAGTCAGCGGATCGGCGCGGACGTCGCCGAGTTGGCCGGCGCCGTTGGTGCCGTCGTCGGGAATCTGGACACAGCTCTCGATGTCGCAGGATCCGTCGCCGCCGATGTCGCCGCAGACGGTGAAGTCGGTTCCGACGGGCAGTCCTTGGGCTTCAAAGGAGCCGTCGGGACCGAGCGGAACCGGAGGAATCGGGTTGCCGTTCTCGTCGAGAAGATCGTTCCCCTCGAGGTCCTTGAAGGAGACCATCGTGTCGGTGGTGTCGAATTCGGGTGGAATGGTCTGGGCGGAGGACGTATCCGCGCCGCGGGTACTCTGGCTGTCGAACAGCTTGCCGGAAATAGCCCCGTCGTTGCCCAGCGGGTCGTTGATCAGGGTGTTGCTGTCATCGGCGGGACTGCTGTTGCCCCCGACGGGCGGAGCGGAGTTGCACCCGGCGTAAAGCGACACAGTCACCGGGATCAGCAAGGCCAGCACAAATCGATAGCATCTCTGCCTGGTCTGTCGCGTTTGCACAATCGATTCTCCAAAAGGTCTATTGGAATTCGCCAGACCGACCCGCACCTGGAAATGAATGTGTCCGCGGGGCCGACCGCTGTCGTCGGAACTATCGGCGTCCGGTCCCTTGTCCTGAATCGAGACCCCATTGGTGGATATCCGCATCGGTCATCGCCGTCCCGGAAAGCGGCCGACGGTTGTCACGGATCCGTCTCGGACGGGTGTTGGCGGACGTTGACTGGGATATCTGAGGAATCTGGAAAATTACTTCTCGCAGGTCCGAGAGATGTCGATAGGCGATATTGGTCTTCCCTGGGTTTTCGGCGGTGTGCATTACCGGCCGATCACGTCATTCGCCACCTCGGCCGGTGCCTGCTTGCACGCCTGTCACATATCGGGTCGGTCGGGCATTTTTCCTGGGGAGTGCGATCATGGCAATGTTCTATTGGATCCTCGACCTGCTGGAAGGATTCGTGCCGCTGATCTCCATCGGCATGGAAGGTTGAAGGGGAACGTCGTGTACGAGTATCCCCTCAATGCGGTGGAAGCGCTGTTCGTCGTGTGGGTGCGACGGCTCGCGCCCGTCGTGGCGGCGGTGGTCATGGGCCTGATGGCGGGGCTGTCGCTCGCGGCCGGTTGAGCGAGAGCGTATCCGCGGCCGTGCCAAGCATGTGTCCGTCCGCGAGGGCGGGCGCGACGGGAAGCCGGTGCCGGTTGCGGGCGAACTCGACGCCCATCGCCAACAGCATGGCCAGGCTGAGTGACGCCGTCGCCAGTGCGAGCTGGACGGTAAAGCTGCTTTGCGAAGCGCCGGCGAGCAGTAGTCCTGCCACCGCGCCCACGAGAGCGGCGGAGACGGTCAGTCGCCGAAAGGCGATGCGTGATCCACGAGTTGACCGTGCCACCGTTACGGCACAGAAGCAGCCCGCGAGAGCAGCAAGGATCACCAGCGCCAGCGACATCCACGGCAGCGGAAATGCCGTGCGAAGCGCCGGCCGGCCGAGCAGTCCGGCCAGGAAGTCGGCCAGGAGCGTGCCGCCCGGCACTTCGGCCTTCCATTCCCCTTCATCGTAGACCGTGTGCCGATCGGCAGGAAAACCCGGCCTGGACGCACGAAAGTCGGCGATCAGCACGGCACGATTATTGACCAGTGCCGCAAGCGCGTCACTTTCCACGCCGAGCAGCATTTCATAGGGAATGACGCGATCCTGCCAGTATCGGGGCGGGCTCAGCGGAAATGACGCGTAGGCGATTATGTCGCCCGCTTGAACCGCCTGCTTGCCCTTGAAGGTCTGGACGGGAATCTCCGCCTCGAGAATGTCCCGCTCGCGAAGGTAGAGGTTGGGTTCGGCGCGGTAGAGCAGTTCCAACTGCCGGGAACGTTCCTCCGACCACTCAATCTCCAGGCGACACGCCGGCTCGCGAACCGCGGCGTATGCGGTCAGAGCGACATGGGGGATGACCCTTCCATCCGCGCGGCGCGAAGCCAGCACGAACTGAGACTGTCGCTCCTTCATGTCGCGAGCGACGATGCTCCCGTTGCGGGGTGGCTGTTCGAGATGCGCCAGCAGGATCGGGCTCAGCACCGGTCGACCCGCACCGTCGTATTGCGCCGCGGCGAAAATTACGGGAACGCCGGCGCGGGTCAGGGCATTGGCACCCGCAGCGAGCACCTCATCATCACCCTCGCGCGGCGTGGCGAAGTAGTAGTCCCACAAGAGCGCGAGCGGCTGGGCTTGCGAGAGGCGTTGCATCAGCTTCCCGTGGACCGCCCGCCACGTACGCACGTCCTGCGTGACGCCGGGAATCTGCTCCCGCTCGGCGTAGCTCAGTACCGCCGGTATGCTCTCGTCGAACACGCCGACCAGGGCGATACGCTCGCGCGGATCGGTCATGGGTGCCGCGGCCGACGCCCCCGTATCATTGGCAATCGCCGGTTCCTTCCAGCGGATGTCCAGAAGCCGGGCGGAGAAAAATACGAAGGCAACCGCAACCGTGACGGTCGCCGCGAGCACCGCCCATCGGGCCCGAACGGCCGCGCCCACAGCGAGGCGCTGGACGCGCGAAGCGGGCGAGGGCGCACGCGTGCGAATGCGCTCGCCCTGCAAGTAGCGGTCGATGTCCTCGGCCAGGGTGAGTGCGGAATCAAGTCGATAACGCGGATCCCAGGCGAGGGTGCGCTCCAGAAGGATCTCGAGGTCGCGCCCGCGCGGAAGGTGTCGAAGTCGGACGCGACGGGGCATTTCGTGGCGGATGCGCTCGAGCAGCGCCTCGTGGCCCGATTTCTCCGGCGTCCCGCCGAGTTCATAGGGGTACTGCCCGTCGGTGACCAGTTCGTAGAGCATGACACCCAAGGCCCAAATGTCGCTGCGGTGATCGACGGGCCCGCTGGCGCCGCCCCAGGCCTGCTCGGGCGACATGTACTTGAGCGTGCCGATCAGGTCGCCCACCTGCGTGATCGTCTGACGGAGCGAACTGCTCCATTCCGCGGGCCCGAGTGCGCAGATGCCGAAATCGAGGACGTGGGCCTGTCCCGCAGCATCGATCAGAATATTGCGCGGCTTGAGATCGCGGTGAACGACACCCGCGGCATGAGCGGCGGCGACAACTCGGCATACGCGGGCGAACACGGCCAGGCGCTCATCGATCGTTCGGGCCTGATAGACGAGATGCTCATCCAGGTGCTCGCCGTCGACGAAGTCCATGACGTAGTACGGGCGCCCGTCGAGCATGCCATGGTCCAGGCACTTGATGATACCCGGGGCGTCGAGCCTTGCGAGAACGGCGGCTTCGCGTTCGAAGCGGCGTTGCTCGGCTTCTCCGACGCCCGTCAGGATTTTGAGCGCGACGAGGTGCGGCCGTTCATTTAGCCTCCAGGCTTTGTAGACCACGCCGAAACGTCCGCGCCCGAGTTCCGCGACAATGTGATAGGGCTCGATCTTGGGGAATGAAGGCCGCTGACCGGCGGCGATGAGCCGCTGCATGCAAGCCCGACAGACGACCAAGTGCTCCTCCACGGCCGCGGCTCGATCAGGGGCAAGATCGTTCCCGCTCAGCCGGACGATGAGGTCCGGATCGGGACAGGGCGTGGTGGTAGTCGGACTCGCCGTCACGGCGATACTCCGGCACGGGACGTGGAAAGCGGAGTCTTGTGCTGCCGCTTTGAGAAAGTGTATGTCGGCACCAAGGGTCCGTCAGCGATATCGGCGCAGCGCGGGAGATGCGCTGAGCCCGGTTTGAGGGATCATCGGATGCCGCTGTCAAAGACCGGGCGTTACAAATCCCACTGACAATCCTGTTGAATACACGATGATTTTACTTCCCCCGACGAGGTTCATCATGGTATCCTGTCTCCGAACCGATCGACTGCCGGGCCCTTTCGGATCGGAACATGTCTGCGTCGCGTCGAGCCAGGCCCGGCGGCGGCGCTGCATTTCTTGCGCCTCCGCGGGCGACATTTCGGCGAATCGATGTCCTGCTGCTGACCGGAATCTTCCTGGTCGCTCTTGGGCTGAGGTTGTTCTACGTCCAGCAGATGCGGGCCAGCCCGCTGTTCGACCATCCCGTCATGGACGAGCAGTATCACGACGAATGGGCCCAGGCCTTCGCCGAGGGACAAACCTATATCGAGGGACCCTACTTTCGCGCGCCGCTTTATCCGTGGTTCCTTGGAACCATCTACTGGCTCTTCGGGCACGACCTGTTCGCGGCGCGCGTAGTCCAGGCCTTGCTGGGTTCGCTCAGTTGCGGATTGCTATTCCTGATCGGGCGGCGAATCTTCGGCCGGACAGTCGGTGCCATCGCGGGCTTCACCGCCGCGAGCTATTGGATACTCATCTACTTCGACGGCGAGTTGCTCATACCGCTGCTGATCGTATTCCTTGATCTGCTGCTGATGTGGATGCTGTTGGAGGCCGGCGAGAAGCCGCGATGGTGGCGGTTCGCACTGGCGGGCGCGGTCGTCGGGTTGTCCGCGTTGGCTCGGCCGAACATTCTGTTGTTCGTCCCTGCGATTGTAACGTGGTTGATCTGGCAGCATCGGAGCGACTGGCGAAGTGCCATTGTCCGATCACTGTGTCTTGTCGCCGGCTGCCTGCTGCCGATTGCACCGGTGACCGTTCGGAACTACGCCGTGGGCGGCGACCTCGTACTGATTTCCTCGCAAGGCGGCGTGAACTTCTACATCGGCAACAACCCGCGCTCGGACGGGCGAACGGCCATCGTTCCAGGAACACCCGGCGGCTGGTGGGAAGGATACCGTGCCTCCATCGCGCTGGCGGAGGAGGCGGCCGGGAAATCAGTCCGGCCGTCGGACGTCTCGCGCTATTATTTTCGCGAGGCGCTGTCGTGGATCTTCTCTAACCCCGGAGATTTCGTTGCCCATACGTGGCTCAAGACGCGGCTGTTCTTCTCCTCGTGGGAGATCTCCAACAACAAGGGAATCTACTTCTGGACGGAGCGCTTCGGGCGGGTGCTGCTTTGGCTTCCGCTGGGATTCCCGGTCGTTGCTCCCTTGGGGCTGGCGGGTCTGGTGTTGTGCCTGCGTCGCGGATCCTCGGCGTTTCCGCTCTGGGGATTCGTCATTGTATATTCGATCAGCGTAATCTTGTTTTTCTGCACGGCGCGGTACCGCGTTCCCGTGCTGCCACCGCTGATCCTGCTGGCATCGTACTTCGTGGTCGAAGTAGCCCGGTACCTCAAGGCGCGGAAATGGGAATTGCCGCTGGCCGGTGCGATGGTGCTGGTCTTGTCGGCACTGCTGGTCAACACCTGGCCGCAGGGCCGCGAGAAGTTCCGCAACGACGCGTTCTCGTATGTCCGGCTGGGAGGCATTTACGCCCGGCAGGGCGATCTCGACCGCGCGGTCGAGAGCTACCAAAGTGCGATCGCCGAGGCGCCGACGATGCTGATGGCCCATTTTCAGCTTGCAACCGTGCTGCATCGTCAGGGCAAGCTCGACGAGGCCATCGCGGAGTATCGTACGGCGCTGAACTGCAAACCAACGCTGAGCTCCGAGACGGCGCGGATGGTGGCCGAGGCACACTACTACCTGGCGAAGGCGTTGGCTTCGAAGGGTCGCGCGGACGAGGCCGAGCGGCACGTGGAGCTGGCGCGGCATTTCGATCCGAGCGTCGTCAAGTGATCCGCTGTGCGCCGCGGAAAGCTCGATTCCGACGGCGGTTCTTGCGTTCATTCGATCGCTACGGGTGAAACAGCTCCTTGGCTGGAAACGGTGCCAGGAAATCGCTCGCCACATTCCGGGCAGCGCGGCTCGATAAGCCCGGTCAACGAATAGCCGCAATACAGGCAGCAGTTGCCGATAATGCACCGGTAGCGGCGGAGCGGGCCGCGCATGAAGATGATGAGCAGGATGATTATGAGCAGAGTGGCGATGTACGAACCCGGAATCGAGACCTGTCGGTATCGCACGATGGCGGCCGGAGAGAATCTCTGACGCCACAGCACTTCCCTTGGAGCCCAATAGGGATCCATGGAATACGCCAGTGGGTCGCCGGACATCGGGTCATGGGTCATTTCCAGCAGTCGGATTCCGGCGAGATTCACTTGTTGCCGGGCGGGGGCGGGCAAACCGCCGGCAGGCACCGTGGCCGGGGTAACGATCTGCTGATACCCCAGGGCAATCGCCAGCCCGCGTTTCTTCTCCACGCCCCATACGCCGCCCAAAGACGTCGCACGTGACTCGAAGCTCAACTGAAGACCAGGCGTGACGGACACAATGCAATTCAAGTAACGGTTGCCGACCCAGACGCAGTCGAAGTTCTTCTCATTCGCTCCCGCAAGGCCACTGACCTCCGCGCCCGTCGCTGTCCATGGCACAAGGCGTGACTCTTTGCAGGGGACTGCGTAGCACCAACCGATCGCGAGCACGATGGTCGCAACGAGAATGACCACGACTCGAAGGGCAAATCGCCGGAAGGACCGGCGGTATCGGGCCTTGTCGGACGGGCGGATCGTCTCTCGCGCCAGGGGGATGAAGTGCCGGCGGTTCCGCCATACGATCCACACGCCCGGGCCGAGAAGGAACAGCGCCGCGATCGCGACGTAAAGCGTGAAATCGAACAGGAGCACGTGCGCCGGAAGCAACCCTGGGCTGGAGAAGGTACGCGACTCCAGGCGCCAGCGACCGGCCACGGGCCCGCGCTGGTAGCCGAGAATGTGGTAGTCGAGGGATTCTTTCCAGTTTGTGTTCTCCGCGACCGGAACCGAGACCGTGAGCAGTCGGACGCGGGCGTCGCGCACGACGACCTGAACCCACCGGCCCTGGGCGGGATGGAACTCCCAGGAAACCCAGGCAAGCTTGCTGGCGACGATCGCCGAAATGAGTGCGATCAATAAGAGGGCGAAAGCCAGGAAGCGCCTTCGGGGAATGGGCACGTCGGGCCTCCGGGGCGGCGTGAACTGGACGGCTGTTACATCATAGAGGGGCGCGATGGCGACCGGCGGCGCGAAAACGGATTTCGCGTCTTCTGCCAGAGTGCCGGAACGAATAGGCGCCGCAAAATCGCCCCCGTCACCCTTCCCCTGGGGGCCTGCTACAGCGTTGACAGGCCCAATCAGCGACCTATAATCGCCTGGATTGACGTTGCCAAGTGTCGATGGAAATGCGCGCTAAACAATTGTCCGGGCGGCATTTCCGTCGATATACGGGAATTGTGAAATCGATGGCCGGATCGATCGGGAACGTGATGGCGATGAGCCATTCAGCCCTAACGCGTGGAGTGGTCGGTCGTGCAAGCTGACCGGACAGGGTCAGCTTGCGCCGCTATGGCGACGACCGGCGGTCGAAGGAAGCGGGGTTGCGCGATGTCGTGAGCCTCGCCACCTATCGGCGTTCGAACTCCGCGTGGGACCGCTTGGGCGCCCACGCTTTTTTTTCGCCCGCCACCGGGCGATTTCGTCGCTGACAAGTGGCCGGGGACGGCGAGCGAAGCGCTGCCGTCCGGTGGAGAACAGAGAACGACGATGAATACGGACCTGTTGCGACTCGTGGACTCCATTGCCCGGGACAAGAACATCGAGAAGGAAGCGGTGTTTGCGGACCTGGAGGCGGCCATGGCTTCCGCGGCGCGGAAGGCCTTCGCCATGGCCGAGGACGTTGCGGTTACCATCGAGCGCGGCAGCGGGCAGATCAGCGCCTCGGTGGATGGACAGGCCATCGACCTGAAGACCCTGGGGCGAATAGCCGCCCAGACTGCCAAACAGGTGATGATTCAGAGAATCCGGGAGGACGAGCGCGGGGCGATTTTCGAAGAGTTTTCACAGAAGGTCGGCCAGATTCTGACGGGCACCGTGGTCCGTTACGAAGGTGGGGCGCTGATCGTCAATATTGGGCGCACGGAGGGCATTCTTCCCCGAAGCGAGCAGATTCCGGGGGATCAGCATCATCCCGGCGAGCGCATTCGGGCCATGGTGCTCAACGTCCGCGAGGAGCAGAGCCAAGTCCGCATCGTGCTCACGCAGACCCACCCGGATTACATCCGCAAGCTGTTCGAGATGGAGGTTCCGGAAGTCGGAGAGCGGATCATCGAGATCAGGGCGCTCGCTCGCGAGGCAGGCTATCGTACCAAGGTCGCTGTGTCGTCGATCGATTCGAAGGTGGATGCGGTAGGTGCCTGCGTGGGGGTACGCGGCAGCCGGATCAAGAACATTGTGGACGAGCTCGGCGGCGAGAAGATTGACATCGTGCGCTGGAACGAATCGTCGCAGGTTCTCATTACCAATTCGCTCAAACCAGCGGAAGTGAAGGAAGTGTTCCTTTGCTTTGAACTGGGCCGGGCCGCGGTGATTGTCGAAGAAGATCAACTATCGCTTGCAATTGGAAAGCGTGGGCAGAACGTGCGCTTGGCAGCCCAGCTTACCGGCTGGGATATCGACATCCTCACCCCCGCTGAGCACAACAAGTCCCTGGACGAGATGGAGCAGGCGCTCAAGAGTCTGGAGGGATTTGAGGATGTGCTTCTGGACAAAATGCTGGCGGTTGGCCTTATCTCGCTGGCCGATCTGGCGGAAGTTGGCGCGCAGCCCCTGGTAGATGATCTGGGCATGGAGCCGGAGCTGGCCGAGCGCGTTGTCGCGCATGCGACGGTTGAAGCCAAGCGGTTGGCGGAGGAGGCGGAGGCTGCCAAGGCGGCGGCGAAGCTGGCCGCGGCTGAAAAGGCAGCGCAGGAGGCGGCGGGCGTTGCTCTGCCGGCCGAAGGCGCGCAAGCCGTGGAAGCACCGGCGGAGTCCGCCGAATCGCAGGCGTCGAACGAAGGAGCGATTCCCACGGAGCCGGATGCTGTTCTGGATCCGGGGCACATCGCGGAAGAATCGACCGCGGAGATAGAGCGGCAGGGGGCCGAAGCGGAGGCTGTGGCTTCCACGAATACGGAAAGCGATCTCGCCGTGGAGCAGGGAGCGACGGCGGAAGTGTCGCCCGCGGGAGAGGAAAAGGAAAAGTAATTCGATGATCACCGGGAATGAGACCCGGCGGTCTGAGCAGGAATCGGTGGTTTTCGCAAAGGTGATGCGTCGAACGGGGATCGCCGGCCGCACGGAGATTCGAATTGGCCGATAAGATGCGTGTTCATATTCTCGCCAAGGAACTCAACGTTCCCAGCAAGACCATCATCGACAAATGCCGCGCCGAGGGTATCGACACGGTCAAGAACCACATGTCCACCCTGAGCGCGGGACTGACCGCGACGATCATGGAGTGGTTCAGCACGGAGTCATCTGGTGCGGCGCTGGAGACGGCGGAGCCGGTCGATCTGGACAAGGTTCGCATCAGGCGCAAGCCCGCCGCGAAAGAGAAGGAAAAGGAGGAGGCTCCTGCCGAAGCCGTTGCGGTTTCGGACGAAGTCGAAGGAGAATTCGAAGCACCCGCGACGGTCGTTGCCGAAATGCCGGTCGAAGCCGAGCCGGCGAGCGAAGTTGTGGAGGAAGCCACGCCGCCGGCGCCCCCAGAACCGCCGGTGGTTGAAGAGCCCGAACCGGCCGTGACGGAGGAGCCTGCCGTCGAGGGGGAACCGGCGGAAGCGCCGGAGTTCCCGAGGGTTGCTGCGGAAGCACCCCAGGATGCCGAGGCCGGGCCGGTTGAAACGGAAGCGCCCGAAGAGGCGGCCAAGCCCCGCGAGCCGTTTAAGCCCGCCGGCCCACAACACGTGCCGACGCCCGCGAAGCTGCAGGGACCCCGCGTGGTCCGCTACGAAGCGCCCGATCGGGATGCGTTGACGCTGCGCCGCGGCCCGCGACCGCGGCCCGCGGCGGGTGAGCCGGAGGCGCCCGGCCCCCGTGCACCGCTGCGGGTTGGCGAAGGGGAGGCGAACAAGGACGAAAAGGCGCAGCGGAGGCGGGCGCGACTCAACCCGCGGCGTGCGGCGGGGCGCATGGCGGAGGCCGGTGAGCGGCTTGCCGAGTGGCGTGATCAGGACCTGGCGGAGCGTCAGGAGCGACTGGAAACCGCCACCGGTCGGCGCATTGTCCGTCGTCGGACGACTCAGCCGGGCCGGGGGTCGAAGCCGACATCGAGCGGTCCGATTACCAGGGCGACGGTCAACGAGCCCGTCCGTCTCAAGGAGTTCTGTTCGGCGACGGGACTGAGCTTCATGCAGCTTGTCAGGGTGATGAAGGACGAGTTCCAGCTCATGCCGAATATCAACATGGTCCTACCCAATGACACCGCGCAGCTTCTGGCATTGCATTTCGGCATCGAACTGGAGGTGGTGCCGGCCAAGACGCTGCTGGACGGCGTTCGCGAGGAGTTTGCCAACCGGCCTCGCGATAACAACCAACCGCGTCCTCCCGTGGTGACGATTCTCGGCCACGTCGACCACGGCAAGACGAGCCTTCTGGACCGGATCCGGAAGGCGCATGTGGTGGCGTCCGAGGACGGCGGCATTACGCAGCACCTTGGCGCGTATCACATCCAGGCCGGCCATATCGCGGTTACGTTTCTGGACACACCGGGGCACGAGGCCTTTACGGAAATGCGGGCCCGGGGAGCACAGGTAACGGACGTGGTCGTGCTGGTGGTTGCGGCCGACGACGGGCTGATGCCACAGACGATTGAAGCGATCAATCACGCCAAAGCGGCGGAAGTACCCATCGTGGTGGCGCTCAACAAGATCGATCTGGGCGAACAGAACGTCTTGAAGATTTACGGACAGCTCACAGAGCACGGGCTGACACCGTCGGGCGACTGGGGCGGCGAAGTGGACGTGATTCAAACGTCGGCCACGACGGGGCAGGGCATCACCGAACTGGTCGAGCACCTGGGGGCGCTGACGGGAATTCTGGATCTCAAGGGCGATCCGACGGTTCCGGCAACGGGGACCGTGCTGGAAGCAGAAACGAAGCTGGGTGTCGGCGCGGTGGCCCGGGTGCTCGTGACCGAGGGCACGCTGCGCGTTGGCGATGTAGTGGTTTGCGGCGGCGCGTTCGGGAAGATTCGGGCGATGCTGGACGATCGTGGCCAGCGGATCGACGCCGCAGGTCCGTCCATTCCGGTAGAGGTGTGGGGTCTGGACGACGTACCCTCGGCCGGGGACGCGTTGTTCCAGCTCGACAGTCTTCAGCAAGCCAAGGATGTGGCGACAGAGACCAAGCAGCGTCAGCAGATCGATGCGCGCCAGGGGATGTCCAAGGGGCGTTCGCTGGCCGACCTTCTGCAACGGCGCAGCGCCGAGGACATCCCGGAACTGCCCTTGATCATCAAGGCGGACGTGGACGGGAGCCTGGCGGCGCTGAAGCAGGTCTTGGGGAACCTGCCCAGCGATGAGGTGAAATTGACCTTTCAGCATGTCGGCGTAGGAGCCGTCAACGACAGCGACGTGCTGCTGGCGGCGACGACGGGTGGAATCGTGGTGGCGTTCCGAGTGGAGGCCACGACGGGCGCGAAGCGGCTGGCGGAGCTGCACGGCGTGGACGTGCGCTCATACCGCGTCATCTACGATGTGCACGACGACATCAAGAAGGCGCTGGAAGGTCTGCTGGCTCCGGACGAGAGCGTGGAATCGCGCGGTCGGGCGGAGGTGCGCGACCTGTTCAAGTTGAGCAAGCGGACGGGCGTGGTCGCGGGCTGCTTCGTGACGGACGGGGTGATCGAGCGGCGGCACCTGGCCAAGATCATTCGCGACGGGGTGATCGTGCGCGAAGGCGCGCAGATGGGGTCCCTGCGTCGGTTCAAGGACGACGTTCGCGAAGTGCGTGCGGGCATGGAGTGCGGCATCAAGATCGACGGATTTGACGATGTTCACGTGGGCGACGTGATCGAGACGTACGAAATCGTGAAGACCGCGCGTACGCTGTAGGGCGCAGAAAGGGTCGGGCGCCGGCGGATCGACCATGATCGAGTTCAAAGCGGATTGCGGGCACACGGTACGGGCGAAGGACGAAGACGCAGGTGGTACCGTGCGGTGTTCGTACTGTGGACGCGCGGCCGAGGTGCCGGACAACCGCTCCCGGGATCTGGACTTCCTTCTGACCGACCTCCAGCGTGATGAGAAGGGCGAGGGCGTTGCCCGGGGCAAGCCGCCGCGTCCTTCGCGGCTGTTTCCCAAGCGCAAGCGTCGTCCGCCGGGGCAGTTCAACCCCTTCACTGTCGTACTCAAGCTCTGCTATGTCGCGCTGCTCTTCATCATCGTGTTCGTGGTCGGGAAGACATTCATCCTGCCATTGTTCCGCGAGGGCGGGTGGCAGCGGGCGGTGACGGGACAGTCGGCGATCGGCGGGGCGGAAGCACCTGCGCCGCGTCCTGACCGGCCGACGCCCATCAGGCCCGAGCGGCCAGTGCAATACGGGTTGATCGCCCGCGACCGCCTGGAGGGCCTGCTGGTCGATTCCACGCCGAGCAACGCAATGGTCTACTGCCTGAAGGCGGACCGTTTGCCGGCAGGGGAGCGGCGCATCAACAAGGTCAATGATGTGCAGCGCTTCCGCGCGGGGGAAAGCGCGATCCGGTTGAGCGACGGGCTGTACGTCGTCGAAGTCGTATTTCCATGGAATGCGCGGGAGTTCTCCGGGTATCGCGGGTACGAGCAGTTTCGCCGGTCGATCGAACGGGCCACCTTTGAGGAGCGCAAGCGCGCCGTCCGCGAGTATTTTCTGCCGGACGACGCCGACGACGTATTCATCGACGAGACGGATGAGCAGATCTTCATCGTGCGGCAGTATCGCGACATCGAGGTGCGCAACCGCCGGTCCGCGTCGGGCGTGCGGGCGCTGTTTCTACCCCGGCTCATGCAGCCGGACGGAGAACGGTTTGCGATCGAAGAGCTGGTTTCACGGTATCTGCCCGCGGCGACGAATTACGCTTTTGACGAGAACTGGGTGGAGGGAGAGTTGCGCTACTACGGCGTATCCGATGCGGATCAACCCTTCGTGGTCGCGGCGCTGAAGCGGATCGGGGTCATACCCTACCGCAGGCCGGATGGACTGGTGCGTCTGTTCAAGATCGGGCTGGAAGACGGATCGTTACGGTCGCCGGTCCTCACGGAACCGAAGTAATGAGGGTTGGTCTGCTCACAATTGAGCTGGCAATCCTGGAGGCTCAATCACTAAAGGATAAGCGCCGCGTACTGAAAGGGACCAAGGAGCGGATTCGCCAGACGTTCAATGTGTCCGTCGCAGAGGTGGGCCACAATGATCTACCCAAGCGGGCACGGCTCGGTGTGGCGGTGGTCTCGAACGAGTCGCGCGCGGCGCAGTCGCAACTGGATCAGGTCGTGGACCTGGTGCGTCGGGTTCGGGGCGTGACGCTGGTGGATTATGAGAGTGAGGTTCTTTAAGAGGGAACGGAGCCTGCCGCCGCAACACAGCCGCGAGCGGCGCAGGCGGAATTCGCGATGAAACCCTATCGCCGTGAGAGAATCGCCAGCCGGATTCAGCAGATCGTCAGCGAGGCCATCGCTTTCGAGCTTCAGGATCCGCGCATCGAGCCGATGACCAGCGTCACGCGGGTCGAAGTCACGGGCGATCTTCTCATCGCGCGGGTCTTCCTGAGCGTGATGGGCGGGGAACCGGCCGAGCGCCGCACGCTGAGTGCCGTCCAGCACGCGGGGGGGTTTCTTCAACGCCTGGTCGCCCGCGAGCTCAACATCCGGCAGTCACCGGACGTGCGCTTTGAAATCGACGAGCGCATCAAGAAAGTCCGCGAGACGCTGGCGTTGCTGGAGCAGAATCGCCAGGAGAATCCGTCGCTGGCCGGGGAATCCACGGGTGATCCGGCTGAGCCCGACGACGCGGAATTTGACGAAGCCGGGGCGGAAGTGGGAGAGGACGCAGACGACGAGACGGACGAGGATCGGACGACATGAAGCAGGGTACGCTCTACGCCAAGCGCATCAAGAAGCTGTTCGAGAGCGTACGGAGCTCGAACAAAGTGGATGTACCGACCGAGCCGGATGACCCCCTCCGGCGTCTGGCGATTGCAATTCTCAGCGAGAGTGACGGAAGCGATACCGCGGAGGCGATCGTCGAGCGCCTGACGAGCAACCTGGTGGGATGGAACGAAGTCCGCGTGTCGACGGTGGAGGAACTTCTGCGGGCGGCGGGGGAGTCCGGTTCGGCAACGCCAGTCCCATACTTTGAAAGGCTGGTTCGGGCGCTCCAAGCGGTGTACGACAAAGAGCACAACGTTTCGCTGGATCGACTCAAGTCGATCGGACGTCGCGAAGCCAGGCAATATCTGGAGGCCCTGGACGGCGTCGGACCTTATGCAGCGGCCTCGGTGACGCTGTGGAGTCTGGGCGGACACGGCATTCCCGTGGACGACGGGATTCTCGACGTGCTGCGCAGCGAGGAACTCGTCCACCCGACGGCGGACCGGGCGGAAGTGCAGGCTTTCCTGGAAAGGAACATCCCGGCAGCGCAGGCGCAGGAATTCAGCCTGGTGATGCGCAAATACGCCGCGGGTCGCAAGAAGTCCGAGGCGCCGCGTACGACGACAAAGGCATCCAAGCGCGCCGGCCGTTCCACCAAGAAGCGGGCTGTTCGGCGCACGCGGGCGGCGCGCAAATAGTTGAGCTCATTTCGGGGTACGACGACGTTGAAGTCGGGCAAGAGTGAGTGATGCGGACGGGGATCCATGTCTCCGGCCGCCCCGGAATTCTTCGGGCAACTTCGAGAGAGAATCGTGAATACGCAAAGAAGGCTGGCCGTGCGTTGGATGGCGCCGCTTGCGGTGGTATTGGTGGCTGGTTCGGGTTGCGCAGCAGCCGGCCGAGAGGCTCCCGCCGCGGCCCGGGCTGCGGAACCCGCCGGACAAGCTTCGGCGGCAAGCGAGCGGTCGCGACTTCGCCTGAAGGAGATCGAGCCCGATCTTCCGGCGCCGGCGCATGGCGAAGTCGAGGAGCTGTCGGAACGGGCGGCGCGGCGTGTGGACCGGGCGACGGAACTCATCGCCGAACAGCGTTTCACGGAGGCGGCGCTGGAGCTGGAGCGCGGACTGCGCTATCAGCCGGATCACCCGGTGATCCAGAGGACGCTGGCCCTTCTCCACTGGGAGGCGGGCAACATCGAGCGCGCCCGCAAGCATGCGGAGCTGGCGATTGCCGCCCGGGCGGACGAAGCGCTCGCTCATTATGTCCGCGGGCGCGTTCTGGCGCGTGACGGTGATCGATCCGGAGCGATCGCGGCGTTTCGTACGGCGCTCAAATGCGGCAATGTCGGGGAGCTTCCGGGCCTGCGGACGCTGCTCCATTACCAGCTTGCGGAAGCGCTCGCCACGGAAGGGTATTGGACGGCGGCGCTGGAGGAATACGAGGCGTTCGAAGAAGAAGCAAAGACCTCGCCGAATGGGGCGCCCCAGCTTGCCCGGCAGCTTCGCGAGGCGGGTGAATCCGCCGGTCTGCAGCGTGCGGAACTGCTGGAGAAGCTGGGGCGCTTTGCGGATGCGGCGGCCTTGTTCGGGCAGGTTGCACAGCAGCGCCCCGGCGGCGCGGGCAAGATGCAGATGCGCCAGGCTCGCGCCCTGCTCGAAGCGGGTCAAACGGAGGCCGCGCTGGCGGTCGCCCGCAATCTTCCCGCGAAGACGCCCGGCGTGCTCGAACTGCTGGAGGAAATCCATCGGACGACCGGACATCCCGAAAGGATCGTCGAGGATATCCGGCGCATTCGCGCGGGCGGCGAGGCCGATCCCGGATTCGTGCTGCGCGCGGCCGGCCTGCTGCGCGAGACAGGACGAATCGAGGAGGCGGAGTCTCTGCTTCGCGATCAGTTGAAGCATGATGCCGGAGCGGTCACGGTTCGGGAAGCGCTCGTCGACGTCCTGTTGGAGGGCCGCAGATTCGCGGAGGCCTTGTCCCAGGCGGGAGAGCTGATCGTCGCGGCACCGGAAGAGGCGGCGGGCGTCGAGGCGCGGATTGCGGCCTTGGCCGGGGATCCCGATGCGGTCGGAATAATCCTTGGCGACACGGCCACGCAGAATGCCGATCCCATGACTCTGTATCTACGCGGCGTGGTGGCGGAGGCGGCGGGGCGCCAGACGCGGGCCGCAGAGCTCTTCGAAGCGAGCCTGTCGCAAGACGCCAAACTCATCGGGCCGCGTGTCGCACTGGCCCGGCGTTACCTGGACGCACTTCGCTATGACGATGCCTTGCGGGTCGCTCGCGGCGGAACAGGCGAGGACGGCGCGGCCGCTGATCCCCGGCTGGAATTCGTGATCGGCCAGATTCTGGAACGACTGGGAAATACGCCCGAAGCAGAAACGCACTACCGGAATGCACTGCAACGCGATCCCGAGAACGCGGATGCGATGCTCGCCCTGGCGGAGCTGTACATCGACTCCGATCGGCCTTTGAACGCCCAGCGAGAGCTTCGCGCCCTGCTGGAGCGCTCTCCGGAAAACGACCGTGCCCGCGAGCGCCTGGCGCTGTTGTACCTTGATGACAACCAAACGGAGCAAGCCGTCAAGGAGTTCCGGATTCTCAAGGACCAAGCGAAGTCGGTGAACATTCGGGCACGGGCGACGGCCTTTCTTTCCCAGTATCCCACCTTTGACGGAGAGAGCTATCGCAAGGCGCTTCAGGAGGCGCTGGGTGATGCGCCACCGGATGTAACGACGCGGCTGGCCATGGCGGAGTCGTTCAACGCTTTGACGGATGCCGCGCGACGGCTCGAGGCCTATCGCAAGGCGGTGGAAACCGATCCGCAATCGGAAGCGGCGATCCTCGGGCTGGTCACATCCCTGAAGGAAAACCTCGAATACGAGGAGGCCATCGAGCAGCTGGCGCATCTGCTTCCGCGCCGGCCTGCCCGCGATGCGTGGGTGAGAGAGCTGATCGAGCTGTACTGGATCGTGCAAGACTATGACAAGGCCGCGGAACTGGCCCGGTCGATGCTTGAACGCGAAGGACTATCGGTCGAACAGCGCGAGGGCTATCGGCTTCGGCTCGTGGACACGCTTCGATTCGCTGGTAAGGCGGACGAGGCGGCTCGCCTGATGGAAGATTGGAGCCATGAAGGCGACGGCCGCACCTGGCGGCGGCGCCTCGCACGGCTGTATGAGTTGAGCGGCGATGCGGCACGAGCGATTCCCATTTATGAAGCCCTCATGGCGGACAAGAAGCTCGACGGCGATGTGACCAATGCGTTTGTGGACGCGCTTGTTTCCGCGAAGCAGTACGATCGCGCCGTGCAGTTGGCGATGGATCCGCTGCTGAACGACCCCGAAAACGACAACGCGGTGCAGCGGCTGGTGCTGGTGCTGGCGTCAGCCGAGCGATATGACGAAGCCTCCGAACTGGTGCGAAACACCATCCTGCGGACGCGGTATCGCGAGGCGTTTCAGTGGCTCCTGGCGGGGGTGCTCCAGCAGGCAAAGCGATACGACGAGGCGGCGCGGTGGGGGGAGTCGCTCTTGGATGAGGTTCTTTCACAAATGGAGCGGGTGCGACTGGGCCGGATCGAGCCGCCCGACCCAAACATGACGGACCGCGAGAGACTGGTCCAACCCAATGATCCGGTCTCGGCCCGGTCGCTGCAACAGCGTCTGGCGGAGCTGCGGTTTCTGCTGGCGGGCATTCTGGCCCGCGCCGGGGAGCATCGCCGCGTGCAGTCCCTGGTCGAGGAGCAATGGCTGAAGGAGCCGTCTGACCCCGGCGTGCGTTTCGAGCTTCTGCGGGCACTGGCCATGTCGTACCAGATGCAGGGGGAGGATGAGCAGGCGACGGAGCAATTGGCTCAGGCCTTGGTAATCAACCCGGGCGACGTGGGGCTGAATAATGACGTGGCCTACGGCTGGATTGACCACGGGGTTCATCTGGACGAAGCCGAGAAAATGATCCGCTTCGCCCTTTCGCGTGCCCCGCGGCAGGGGGCCTACCTCGACACCTTTGGGTGGCTGCTGTACAAGAAAGGTGCGTTCGCCGATGCGAAGAAATGGCTGGAGCGGGCGGCCAAGGCGCGAACCGAGGATGATCCGGTCGTGAACGATCACCTGGGAGACGCGAGCTGGCGGCTGGGGCTGAAAGAGGAGGCGATCAAGTATTGGTCGGCGGCGCAGGCGGCGGCGGAAAAGATGGGTGAAGAGGAGCTCATCTCGGCCGACTTGAAGCGGGTCAAGCAGCAGGTTCCGCAGAAGCTCGAGGCGGCACGAAGCGGTGGGGCGCCGGAAGTCGCCCCGTTGGGCAAGCCGCAAGAGAATGAGGCGGATGGCACGGAAGGCTCCTGAGGGCGGCAGCATCCTTGAATGTCGCGTGGTTTAACGGGTTGGTCCGTCGTATGACAGTTCTTGCATTGTCCTGGAGTTGAACACGTGTCCGGTCACTCAAAATGGTCGACGATCAAGCACAAGAAGGCCGCGCTCGATGCCAAGCGGGGAAAGGCGTGGAGCAAGTTCGCCCGCGCCGTGACCATGGCCGCGAAGATGGGCGGGGGCAGCATCGAAGACAATCCGCGTCTGCGCCTGGCGGTGGACAAGGCCAAGGCGGCCAACATGCCCAAGGACACCATCGAGAAAGCCATCAAGAAAGGCACGGGCGAGCTTGAAGGGGAATCGTACGAAGAGATCGTCTACGAGGGTTACGGTCCCGGCGGCGTGGCGGTGATGTGCAAGGTGATGACCGACAACCGCAACCGCACTGCGGGGGAGATCCGCAAGATCTTCGAGCGGGCCGGGGGCAACCTGGGCTCGACGAACTGCGTGGCGTTCCAATTCCGTAATCGCGGCGTGATTGTGGTCGAGGCGAGCAAGGCGTCGGAAGACAAGATGATGGAGCTCGCTTTGGAGGCCGGCGCCGACGACGTCACTTCGTCGGCGGACATTCACGAGGTGATGACCAGCCCCGAGAACTTCGAAGCGGTGCGCGAGGCGATTGAAGCGGCGGGGATCGAGATTCAGTCGGCCGACCTGTCCCAGGTGGCGGACAACCTCATTTCGCTTGATCTGGACTCGGCCCGCAAAGTGATGCGGCTGATCGACGCCCTGGATGAGCACGACGACGTGGACGCGGTCTATTCCAACACGGACATTTCCGACGACGTGGTGGCGGAATTGGCAAAGGAATAGGGCGTCGCCTTGGCGCCCACGCTTGCCGGTTCAGGCCCGTTCGATGGGCGTGTGCACCTGGACACCGAAGGCGCCGGCCGGGCGACCTACAACAAGTTATTCTGCGAGATTACATGCGGCGTTGACGGCGCGGCGACGTCAACCTCGGAAGGCGCCATCGAAGAGCCTGCGGCCATTCATCTCCCCGACGGGCGTCAATTCCACGGAGTTTCTTATCGCGGGGACATCGAAGGCTGGCGCAGATGCATCACGGCCGCGTGTGCGTCGCTGGGCAGGGAACATGCGAAGATCTACGGGGGTGCCCTCAAGCTCTCCGAAGGCGGCGAAGTTGCGCTGGCGGTTTGCAAGGCCGGGTATTTCTGAGTCAGCGTCGCCAGCCTCCCGACTTAAGGACAATCCTACAAGAGTGCATCTCCGGGGGTTTGAGCTCCGGTGTCCCTGCGAGCGCTGATTAACACTACGACGAGGAGATACAAGCTCCCTGCGGTTGCTACCCAGCCCGCGGCTTCCTGCGGGTGCATATTGTGAACTTGGGTGAGGATTCGCGCTACATTCGTGGGCCGCAGTACACAGATTAGTCCCGGCAGAAATACAAGCAATCTGCGCAGTGGAGACGAGATCGTCGCAAACACCATGGGAACGAGCAAGACCAGATCATAGATATGCAGGGGCACGAAAGCCGCGGTAATAGCGGCCGGCGGGCCGAGGGAATCCGTGCACGACCTGGTGTTTCCTGCCTTTGCGGCGGTTGGGCTCTCGGGGAACACCGGATCGCGAAGGCGCAAGTAGAGACAGAGAGAAGCCATCAATAGGCCGAGAAGTGCTCCGATCAATGTCGGCCTCTGAATTCCCAGGGCCTGCAATAGACGAGGCAGGCCCACGAGCGCTTGAGGTTGATTTGCAGAAGCGACTCGATATTCCGCGAGGCAGGACGAGTAACGGCTCATGAACTCCGTGATGTTTCCTCCGATCCCCACGAGGGCTGCTACGATTACGAGTCCAGCTCCGATGACGGGGGCTTTCCAGCCGCGCCGCACGGCAAGGTACAGCAGGCAGATTCCCGTGACGTGAAGTTTGAAGGCTGCGAGCGCGATGCCAACGCCCGCAAGTATGTGATGATTTCTTCTGATACAGAAATCCGCGAGCGTTAATCCGCCAACGGCGATGAGCGTGAGTTGGCCAAGGGTCAGGACCATGGCGTTGGAGGCCGTTGACCCAGCGATGATGCAGGCGATCGCGATCCTCCGAGTCGATACGCCGCAATCGATGGCGGATCGGCTTAACAGGAACAGGATCAGAAACAAGGAAAATACGTTTCCAAAGTCGAGGGTGAATCGGGCGACTGACCAATCCAAGAGGGCCAGCGGGACGGCAATAACGACCGTGCTCGGTGGATAGGCAAACTGGGCCCGTCGCGGCGTGCCGGTCAGGTTCTCCCATCGGTCAAAGAACACCTCACGTTGGTACGGGGAATCCCCGGCCAACCAACACTTGCCTGCCACGTATAGCCATCTCGCGTCGAAATGCCTTTGGGGTACGTCCGCGCGCAACCCGCGCCATGCCGGGAAGATAACCGCGGCCGCAGATATAAGCGTGAGCAATGCGAAGACACGAAACTGGTCAGCGCTCAATGACACGGCACAGATCCCCCTCGATGTAGATCGTGTGCAAGCACGATTCCACGAGTGAGAATCCGGAGTTTAGCCCTCGGGCAGGGCGCGCCAACCCCTGAACGCCGAGCTCGGTGCGTTTCGGAAGAGCCGCTACAGAAGGGCTCTATTCTCTCAATAACCACGTCACACCAGCCACGGCATAGTGGCTGCGGCAAAGGAGAGGGCCAGAAAGAAGCCGCACATGTCGGTGATGGTGGTCAGGATGGGACCCGAGGCTAGAGCGGGGTCCTGACCGAACCGCTTGAGTACCAGCGGCACCGTTCCTCCGATGGAGACGGCCACGACGGTGTTAATCGCCAAGGCGGCGCCGACCACCAGCCCCAGCATGGGGTTGCCCTTCCAGATCCAGGCCACCGCGGCGATCAGCAGTCCCAGAATCGAGCCGTTGAGCAGCCCGACGAGCATCTCCTTGAAGAGGACGCGCAGGAATTCCGTAGGCCTGACAACACCGAGGGCAAGTTCGCGCATGGTGACACCGACCGCCTGATTGCCCGAGCACCCGCTCATGTCGGAGATGATGGGCAGGAAGACGGCCAGGGCGATGACCGCGGCGAGGGTTTCCTGGTAGAGGGCGATGATGCTGGCGGCGAAGATGTTGAGCACGATGTTGATGCTCAGCCAGGCGAGCCGTCGCCGGGCGCGGAAGAGCAGGGGCATGGAGCGGAGTTCGTCGCCGCCGAGAATACCCTGGGCCTTGCGGTAGTCGCTCTCGACGTGGGCGGCGTTGGCCGCTTCCACATCGGCACGGCGGATGACACCCACGAGTCGGTTCTTCGGATCGACCACGGGAGCGCCGAAGAATCGGTGGCGATCGAAAAAATCGGTCAATTCTATGAGGTCGGCGCGATCGGGAATCGTAAGGGGATCCCGGATCATCACGTCGCGCACGGCCCGGCCGGGATTGGCGAGAATCAAGTCCCGCAGGCGAAGGACGCCCACCAGGCGTCTGCCTTGGTCCGTGACGTAAGCGTACTGGACGTCGTAATCGCGGTAGCGATCGGCGTTGCGGCGGAAGTCATCGAGCACCTGGGCGACGGTCCAGCCCTCGGGAAAGGAGAGGTACTCGCGAATCATCAGGCCGCCGGCGACGTTCGGCTCATAGGCGCAGAGCAGGCGGGTTTCGGTGGCCGTATCGGGGCTCATCGCGCCAAGAACCTGCTCGCCGCGGCGGTCGTCGAACTGGCGGACGAGGTCGGCGCGGTGGTTGCTGGAGAGCTTTTCGAGAATGGCCGCGCAGACTTCGGGATCGGGGGCGGCGAGGAGGTCGGCCGCCTGGGCCTCGGGAACATGCTCAAGCAGGTCGGCGCCGGTCTTGGGGGGCAGGAGTTCGAGCAGCCGGCGGCGGGTCTCGGAGGAAACGTGGTCCAGCACGTAGCCGGCCTCCCCCAGCGGCATCGACTCGATCAGCGACTGAACTTGCGCCGTATCGCCCTGCCGGACGGACTCTTCCAGGGCCTCGTGCAATTCGGATTTGGCATCAAGGGTCATCTTGGCCCTCGGGGGTTTCCTCGGGAATTGGGACGCAACACGGGTGGGTGCGAAGATTGGCTCCCCCGCTCTGGTCGCACCATCACAGACGTGGATACAATAGCGTAAGTTGTCCGATAAGGCGCTATGTCGGGCGATGATCTTTCTCGATCGATGATCCACGCATGACGATGTCCCATGAAGTCCGCGCCGCGATGTCGAATTCGGACGCCGCGGCCAACGGCGGTGCAAACGACGGAGAGGAAACGTGCCACCTTCCGCTGGATATCCTTCCCCAGCCGGACGACGTGACGTGCGGTCCGACTTGCCTTCACGCCGTGTACGACTATTTCGGTGAATCGCTTCCCTTGAAGAATGTCATCGCCGAAGTCACGGGGCTGGAAGAGGGTGGCACGCTGGCGGTGTTCCTGGCTGTTCACGCGTTGCGGCGCGGGTACTCCGCATCGATCTACACCTACAACCTTCAGTTGTTCGATCCGACGTGGTTCGCGCAGCCCGGGACGGACATCGCGGCGAAGCTCAAGGCCCAATCGGAGGCGAAATCGGATAAGCGCCTGCAAGTCGCCACAGGGGGCTATCTGGAGTACCTGAAGCTGGGCGGGAAGATACTGTTCGAGGACCTGACCGCGGCGCTGATCCGAAAGTACCTGACACGCGGCGTACCCATCCTCACGGGATTGAGTTCGACGTATCTGTATCGGGGCATCCGGGAATTCGGCCCGAAGTGCGACGACGATGACATTCGCGGGGCGCCCGTGGGGCATTTCGTGGTATTGTGCGGATACGACCGGAAGCATCGACAGGTGATGGTGGCGGATCCGATGCATCCCAATCCCATGGCCACGACGCATGTCTATTCGGTGGGCATGGATCGCCTGCTCGGCGCGATCCTGCTGGGTATTGTGACGTACGACGCGAACCTGCTTATTCTGGAACGCGGACCGAGCGCGGGGACCAATGGCGGCGCCGTGTCGCCCGCCCCGGGGAGCGCGGACGATTGAATCTGATTGTCGTCAACCAGCCCAAGAACTGGTCGCTGCACATCCCTGGTGTGCCCGTGGTGGCAGCCCGAACCTACTTGACGGACCCCCAATACAGCGAACAGCGTAATCTGCGGGTCTTCAATCTCTGCCGGTCCTATCGATACCAGAGTACGGGCTACTACGTTTCACTGCTGGCCATGGCTCGCGGACAAAAGCCGCTTCCCAGTATCACCACGATCCAGGACATGAAGACGCTGGCAATCGCCCGCGTGGTCGCGGACGATCTCGACGAGTTGATCCAGCGAAGCCTGCGCCCACTGCGATCGGATTTCTTCACGTTGCGGGTCTACTTCGGCAAGAACCTGGCCAAACGATACGACGAATTGAGTCAGAGCCTCTTCCGATCTTTCCAGGCGCCGCTGCTGCGAGCCGATTTTGCGCGCGTGGAGGAGGAATGGGTCCTGAGGAACATCGGTCCCATTGCTGGGAACGACATTCCCGAGGGGCATCGCGATTTCGTGATTCAATCGGCGACGGAGTTCTTCCGCAACAACCGCCTCCCCCGTCAGCGCCGCAGCACGGCGTCCTACGACATGGCTATTCTGCTTGATCCGGACGCGGAAAAGGCGCCGTCAAACAAAGGGGCGATCCGCAAGTTTGTCAGCGCGGCGCGGCGCCTGGGGATCGATACGGAACTCATCGACCAGGAGGATTTCGGGCGCATTGCAGAGTTCGACGCCCTGTTCATTCGCGAGACGACTGCGGTCCATCACCACACCTACCGCTTCGCCCGGCGGGCGGCGGCCGAGGGTCTGGTGGTCATCGACGATCCGGACTCCATCGCTCGCTGTACGAACAAGGTCTATTTGGCAGAGATGTTGCGGCGGTACAAGGTGCCCATTCCGCAGACGCTGGTCGTACACAAGGACAACCGGGACCGGATCGTCGCGGAGATCGGCCTGCCCTGCATCCTCAAGCAGCCGGACAGCTCATTCTCTCAGGGCGTCTTCAAGGCGAACGACGAAGCCGAGCTCCAGGCCTGCGTCGACCGTCTGCTGGAAAAGTCCGACCTGATCGTCGCCCAGAAGTTCATGCCCACGCCGTTCGATTGGCGTATCGGCATCCTGGAACGGGAAGCGATTTTCGCGTGCAAGTACTTCATGGCAGGCGGGCACTGGCAGATCACCGAGACCGGCGAGCAGGGTGTGCGCTACGGCGACGTGGAAGCCGTCCCACTGGACCAGGTTCCCGAGGTGGTGCTCAAGACGGCGCTCCGCGCGGCCAAGCCTATTGGGGACGGTCTTTACGGCGTCGATGTCAAGCAGTTTGGGGACGAGGTCTGCGTGATCGAGGTCAACGATAACCCCAACGTGGACGCCGGCTACGAAGACCGCATTCTCGGTGACACCTTGTATGATCGTATCATGGGCGTCTTTCTCAAGCGCATTCAAAGCCGTCGTAACGGCGTGGCCAAGGCAACGACATGAGTGAATCCTGGCACCTCTTCGAGCGCTTCGGCGTCGAGCTGGAGTACATGATCGTCGACCGGCGGACGCTGGACGTGTGTCCGATTTCGGATCGCGTGCTTCACGCCATGGCCGGTGCGTTCGAGTCGGAGGTGGAAGTCGGGCCGCTGAACTGGTCCAACGAACTCGTACTCCACGTAATCGAGTTGAAGACGGGAGCGCCTGCCGAGAGGCTCGACGGGCTGGCGGGTCCATTCCAGCACGACGTTCAGCGCATCAACGAAATGCTCGCGGAGTGGGACGCGATACTGCTTCCCACCGGGGCGCATCCGTGGATGGATCCGTTCCGCGAGACGCGGCTCTGGCCCCACGAATACAGCCCGGTCTACGCGGGATTCGATCGCATCTTCGATTGTCGGGGACACGGGTGGTCGAACCTGCAATCAACGCATTTGAATCTGCCGTTCTGCGGCGATGAGGAGTTCGGGCGGCTTCACGCGGCCATCCGGCTCGTGCTGCCCATTCTGCCGGCACTGGCGGCGAGCTCGCCCATGCTGGACGGGGCGCGGACGTCGTTTCGCGATGCACGGCTGGAGGTCTATCGCCAGAACGCCCGACGGATTCCGTCGGTTTCGGGAGCCGTGATTCCCGAGCCGGTGTTTACACGAGAGGATTACGAGCGCGAGATTCTTCAGCGGATCTACCGCGATCTGGCGCCTTTCGATCCGGAGGGCGTATTGCAGTTCGAGTGGGCCAATGCTCGCGGCGCGATCGCTCGGTTTGATCGAAATACGATCGAGATTCGCGTCCTCGACGTGCAGGAGTGCCCGCTGGCCGACGTGGCCATGACGCGGCTTATCGTGGAGACGCTGAGGGCGCTGGTCGAGGAACGATGGTGTTCGTACGACGATCAGAGGGGATGGGGCATAGAGCGACTCCAGCCGATCCTTCTGAATTGTATCCGGCACGCGGACGAAACCTCGATCGAGGACGCCGGATATCTTGCGCTCTTCGGTTTCGGTGGCGGGGCACTTGCTGCGGGAATGCTCTGGGAGCATCTCCGCGATCAGGTTCTTCCACTGGGGTCGGCGGATACGGCGGAGGCGGCCGCACTGGATGTCATGATGAAGGAAGGATGTCTGGCACGCCGCATCATCAGGCTGCTGGGCGAGGGCGAAGACCGAGACGCTATGGTGTCGGTGTACCGCCGCCTTTCGCAATGCCTGGCGGAGGGACGGATGCTGCGTGTCGCGGATTAGATCGGCCGTGGTCAGTTGCGAGCACGGGGGAAACTTTATACCCGCCCGCTATCGCGCGCTGTTCGCCGGGCAGGATTCGCTGCTGAATTCCCACCGTGGGTACGACCCGGGGGCGCTGTTTCTCGCGCGAGAACTATCCAAGCGTCTTGATTGCCCGCTGTTCTACTCCCACGTATCGCGATTGCTGGTCGAGTTAAACCGGTCGCCGCACCATCCAAGCCTGTTTTCGATCGTCAGCCGGGAGCTCGACGACACCGAGCGTACCCGAGTGCTGCAACACTATTACGCGCCGCACCGGAAAGCCGTGGCTGCGGCATTGCGACGCGCACTTCGAAAAGCGGGCGATGTTCTGCATCTTTCCGTGCACACCTTTACCCCGGTGCTTGACGGTGCAGCGCGAAAAGCGGATGTGGGCCTGCTGTACGACCCCGGCCGCCTCGGCGAGCGGAGGTTCTGTCACGAATGGCGCGCCTCGATCCGCGCCCGGAATGAAATCCTTCGCGTCCGGAGGAACTACCCCTACCTCGGAAAAGCCGACGGGTTCACGACCTGGTTGCGACGGGAGCTGGACACCCCGCGATACGTTGGCGTGGAGTTGGAAGTAAACCAGGGTTTTCCACTCGGCGATTCGCGGACATGGCGATGGCTTCGCAGGTTACTTGCCGGCTCACTGTGCGATGTTGTTTCGTCCTAGCCGCAAGCTTGCGCGCCTGTAAGGGCTTTTTTGCCGTCCGATCTGGGAGCATTTTCGGATAGGCCGGTGTCGGGTAAGCTAGGCCGTTTACACGGGAATTGGGCCCCGCGCCGCGATGAAGAGGCTGCGGTGCCGATGCCGGAAGCATCCGACCGGAGCAGCGTATGAAGATCAGCGAGTTTATCGACCACCACTATCGCCATTTCAACGCCGCCACCACCAAGGACGCCGCCCAGGCCTACAAGGACCATCTGGCCCGCGGCGGCAAAATGTTCGTGACGCTCGGTGGCGCGATGAGCACGGCCGAACTGGGCCTTTCCCTGGCGGAAATGATCCGCCGGGACAAGGTCCACGCCGTGTGCTGCACGGGAGCCAACCTGGAGGAAGATCTCTACAACCTGGTGGCCCACGATCATTACGTCCGCCTGCCGAACTATCGCGAACTGACGCCGGAACAGGAGATGGAACTCTACGATCGCGGTCTGGCCCGGGTGACGGACACGTGCATTCCGGAAGAGGAAGCCATGCTGCGGATCAAGCATGTACTGCTGGAGCGCTGGCAGGCCGCCGCAAAGAGCGAAACCCGGACCTTCCCGCACGAGTTCATGTACCAGGCGATTCGCGACGGCGTCTACAAGAAGCATTATCAGATTGATCCGAAGGACAGTTGGCTGGTGGCGGCGGCTGAACGCGACCTTCCGTTGTTTGTGCCCGGTTGGGAGGACTCGACGCTGGGCAACGGTTTCGCGGCGTACCTGATTCAGGGCACGCTTCCGCATGGGCGTTTCCTGAAGTACGGCGTGGACTACATGGTCGAGCTCGCCCGGTGGTACAAGGAAGCTTCAGCTTCGGCGAGCATCGGGTTCTTCCAGATCGGCGGGGGGATCGCGGGTGATTTCCCCATCTGTGTCGTGCCCCTGGTCAACATCGACCTGGAGGAGCAGGTGCCGTTCTGGGGCTACTTCTGCCAGATCAGCGACAGCACGACCAGCTACGGCTCGTATTCCGGGGCCTATCCCACGGAAAAGATCACATGGGGCAAGCTCGCCGCGGATACGCCGCGCTTCGTGGTCGAATCGGACGCCACCATTGTGGCGCCCTTGATTTTCGCCTACGTGCTCGACTGGTAGCCCGGAGAGACCCGGCGCAATTAGGCTGGCATCAGTGGAGGCGCTGCCGATCATGTCGGCGGACCCGGTTGGAGATAACATCCCGCCCTCGGTATCAAGCCCGTCAAGCGCCCCGCGAATCGCGCGCGGCGCGTGCCACGTGCTTCTTGCTCACGACGTGGGGCTGTCGATTCGCCTGGACGAGGCCCAGCGATTGATCGCCGAGGCCAGCCAGCGGGCCACGGTCCGCCGCAAGCGAAAGACCCCGAGCTACTTCGAATACCGTCCCGCGCCGTTGCGGCACACCGTCGCCAGCGAGCGGCTTGAACTGGGTCCGTGGCGAACGGAGGGGGCCGTCGACCTGGTGATCTACGATTTCGGGGCGATTTCCGCGGCGTACCGTCTTCCGCTGGCTGGGCCACTCGACGATTTGCTCGGCCTCTCGGACACGCTGTACGACAATGCGATTCTTCTTACCCATGCCAGACGGTGCGTGGACGATCTGCTCCGAACGATTGCCCCGGCGGTTCAGCGGCCGATGGTCTCGGAATTCGTCGAGGACTACGTCGTCTACCAGATCGAGCAGTTCGAGGCGCGGGAGGCACCTGACGCGGTCGCATCACGCCACGCCGCAACGCTCGCCCGCATCCTTCGTGCGGAGCAGGAAGCTCTCTCCACGCAGATGGTGGACGACGCACTGGGCAGCCGAATCGCCTTCGGCGAGGATGATCTCACGCTGATCGACTGGAACGCGGCGCTGCTTATGGGTATGGACATGGACGACGTGCTGGCCGTCCTGGAATACGCCAACGTCGAGCTGCTGGAAATGCGCTACCTGGATGAACAGCTCGACAGCGCCCTCGACGAAGCCTATGAAACCTTCCTGCGCCGGACCCGGCAAAGGCTGCGTCCCATGGTGACGCGCGCGGCCGATCAGCGTCGCGTGGCCGAGCTTCAGCTCGACAGCGCCCTGCTCTTCGAGGGCGTGAACAATGCCCTCAAGCTGCTGGGAGACCAGTATCTGGCCCGGGTCTACCGTCTGGCGGTCGGGCGGTTGCACATTGACGACTGGGACGGCAGCATCATGCGCAAGCTCAACACGCTGGAGAGCATTTACCAGAAGATCTCCGACCAGCAGAGCACGCGGCGCATGGAAGTGTTGGAGTGGATCATTATCGTGCTGATCGCCGTTTCCATCGTGCTCCCGTTCTTGGTGGGGGCGGGCAAATAGAAGCGGGTCATCGGTTCAGGGAGAAAGATCGTGGCTTTGTTCAGCGGGCGTAAACAGATTTGTTCTTGGGTGGTGGCTTTGGTTGGGATCATTCTGACTTCCGGCTGCGGGCAACGACAAAGTGGGGTCTCTATGAGCGGCAAGGACCGATCGGCGAAGACGGATGACGCTTCGGCGCTGGTGGACAAATACGCGACGGTGCGCCTCACGGCCGACCTGAGCGGACTCAGCGATAACCAGAGACGAATGCTCCCGCTGCTCATCGATGCCGCCCGGCAGATGGATGAGGGGTTCTGGTGGCAGGCATACGGAGACAGGACGGCACTGCTGTCGTCGCTGGATAATCCCGCGTTGCGGCGCTTCGCCGAAATCAACTACGGTCCGTGGGACCGGCTGAACGACAACCAGCCGTTCGTTCCCGGTGTCGGGCCGAAGCCGTTGGGGGCGAATTTCTATCCGGCGGACATGTCCAAAGAGGAATTCGAGCAACACCTCGCCCAGCTTGACCCGGCGGCGGCAGAGTCCTTTCGAAGCCCCTACACCATCATCCGCCGTGATCAGATGGGGCAACTGGAGGCCGTGCCCTACTTCCGGCAGTTCATGCTCTACGCTCTCGCCGCGGGCCACAAATTGAGCCAGGCAGCCGCGATCGCCGAGGACGAAGGCTTCCGGCAGTACCTGCTTCTTCGAGCCGACGCCCTGCTGACCGACGACTATCGGGCGTCGGATTTCGCCTGGCTGGACATGAAGGATAATACGCTGGACATCGTCATCGGCCCGATCGAGACCTACGAAGATGGGATGTTCGGATACAAGGCGTCCTACGAATCATACGTGCTCATCAAGGACAAGGAGTGGAGCAAGCGGCTGGCGCGTTACGCGGCCATGCTCCCGGACTTGCAGCGATCTCTGCCCGTCGAGGACAAGTACAAGCAGGAGTCGCCTGGAACAGACTCCGACCTCAACGCCTATGACGTGGTCTACTACGCCGGCGATTGCAACGCCGGGGCCAAGACCATCGCCATCAACCTGCCCAACGACGAGGAGGTGCAGCTTCGCAAGGGCACGCGCCGCCTGCAACTGAAGAACGCCATGCGGGCCAAGTTCGACAAGATTCTGGTCCCCATTGCTGACCTGCTCATTGCCGAGGACCAGCGGAAGCACATCACATTCGATGCCTTCTTCGAGGACACGATGTTTCACGAGGTGGCTCACGGACTGGGGATCAAGAACACGATCAACGGCAAGGGCACGGTGCGCGAGGCACTCAAAGATCAGCAGTCAGCCCTGGAGGAGGGCAAGGCGGACATCCTGGGCTTGCACATGATCACCCGGCTCCATGAGCAGGGCGAACTGCCGAATTCGAATCTGATGGACCATTACGTGACCTTCATGGCGGGAATCTTCCGCTCCGTGCGGTTCGGTGCGGCCAGCGCCCACGGCCGGGCCAACATGGTTCGCTTCAACTACTTCGCCGAGCGCGGAGCGTTTTCGCGCGATGAGCAGACGGGTCGCTACCGGGTGGACCAGGAGCGCATGCGCAGTGCCATGGAATCGCTCGCCGCCAAGATCCTGCGAATGCAGGGCGACGGGGACTACGAGGGCGCCAAGAAGTGGATGGAAGTTGCCGGGAACATGCCCGATGTGCTCCAGGATGATCTCGACCGGGTCAACGCCGCAGGCATTCCCGTGGACATCGTATTCGAGCAGGGTGTCGACGTACTGGGGCTTTGATGCTCCACCGCTTGAGCCGCGGACAGGGGAGGCGATAAGCTGCAGCCATGCCAACGCTTCGTTTTGTGGATGACGGGGGCCAATTGCAGGTGCGCACGCTCGACAGCGAGCGTTTCGTCATCGGCCGCGCCGCGGGCAGCCAGATCATCTTCGACGACGACATGATCTCCCGCGAGCACGTGGCCATCGAAATCGATCGGGACGGCCGCTTCCGCATTCGCGATCTCGGCAGCCGTAACAAGACTTACGTCAACGGCGAGCTCATCGCCGAAACGCTTCTCTCTCCCGGAGATGTCATTCGTGTCGGAGACCGGATCGTCGAGTACCTCGACGAAACCGGCACCGAGGAGCGCTTCGATCCGGAGTGCCTCACGCCCGACAAGACCGAACCGCCCAACTGCGAGTGGTTGCGCAGCAAGGCGCCGGTTTCGCTCACACTGGCGCAGGTGTCCCAGCTTGCCCTGCTGGGGGCCGATCTGCCGCTCTCCTCCCGGGCGGAAGACATCGCCCAAGGGTCGATCGGGCAGGTCCTGCTCGATCTCCAGGCCGAGCGCGGCTTTATCGCCCTTCGAGGGGACGCCAAGACGGAACTTCTCCCGCTGGCCCATCGCGCACTGAAGCGCCCGTCCGGCGGCTCGTTGACGCCGGTCAGCCAGTGGTTCGTGTTCGCACCGCTCTTGCAGTCGGTGGCTGGGCGCTACCCGCAGACGGCGTCGCAGATCAATCCCAAGCTCGGCTTCGCGGCAACGGCGGTGACGGCTCCCCTCCTGCACCGGGGGGAGGTCATTGGCGTTATCTACGCGGATCGTCCGCAGTCGAAGAAGCCCTTCCCAGCGACGGCGTTGCCCTATGCGATGGCGGCCGGGGCGCACCTCGGCATGATGATCGGCGAGACGGCACGCAAGCTGACGCGAACCGCCGTGCGGGAAGGGGCCTCGTGGATGGGAGTGATCCGCCGCATACAGGGGTCGTTGTCGCCGCCGGTATCGTCGAGTGAGTCGTTTGAAGTCGCCACGCGTCGCTTTCCGGGAAGGGCCCGCTGTGGCGATCTCGTGGAAGTTGTCCACCTTGACGAGCAACACTGCTGTGTGCTTGTCGTCGACGCCGGGGGGCACGGCATGCACGGACTCATGCAGGCGGCGTCGATGATCGCAGCGCTTCGCACGGCCTTGTCCGTGGCGGAAGACGCCTATTTCGATCCTGCGGCAATGTTCAATGAGCTGAACCGCAGCATCGCCGCCGCACCCGCCCGCCAGATCGTTCCCTGCACGTTCATCGCCGCGGACATCTCCGCCGGCAAGCTGATCTACATCAATGCCGGAGGAATGGCCCCCCTGCTCATGGTCGCGCCGGGACGTCTGATTACGCTTGATGAGCCTTCCCTCATTCTGGGCGTCGATCCGGAATACGTCTTCGAGCCGACCCGCGTGGACCTTCCTGAAGCATTCCGTGTCGTCTGCCACACCGATGGATTGATCGAGGCCTCCAGCGTGGGCGGCGAGCCGCTGGGCGAATCACGCCTGCATGAAGCCCTGCTCGACCGTAACGCCTTCAACTCCGTGGTGGACACTTCGGCCGCGCTCGAACGCCTCTGGTCCGCGCACATGGCGGGCGGCCAGGGCGATGATGACGCCCTCTTTGTCGTGCTGGGCAGGGGGTAAGCCGGTCATGCTCGCCGCCGAACTTGCCGAACCGCTCGTCGTCAAGCGCCTTCTGAACGAAGGCACGCTGACGTTTGTATCTCTCACGACGCTGCTGCGGGAGTCGGAGATCGCTGGGCTGCCGCTTGCCGAGACAATCCTGGCCCGCGATTTGATCAGCGACGCCGATCTGGCACAGATGTACGCGGACCTGACGGGATATCGGTTTCTCGACCTTACCCGTCGGACGCCCACCCGGGCGTGGGTGCTCACCCTTCCCGAGAACATCGCCCGGCGAAAGGACTGCCTGATTTTCGGTGAGGTTGGCGGACAGCTCATCGCCGCAGTGGCCGACCCCGTTGATCCGACGGTTCGCGCGGCGGTCACCTCCCGGTTCGAGCGCCCGGTGCAGCTCGTGGTCAGTCCGCGCTACCAGATTCGCGAGCAGATCGAGCATGTCTACGGGCAGGCGCGATCGCAGGGGGCCAGGGTCCAGTCGATGACGCCCATTTCCCAGGCCGTGGCTCCTTCGACGGCCACGGGCCTGAACATGCTCGAGCAGTTCGACAGCATCATCGATGAAGCCGTGGATCGCCGCGCGAGTGATATTCACATCGAGCCGGAAGAGGATCGCCTTCGCGTCCGTCTGCGCATCGACGGACGGCTCATGGAAGTGCGCGCGTTTCCGCTGGACGCGGCCGCGCCGCTGGTTTCTCGCATCAAGGTGCTGGCGACGCTCGATATCACCGAGCGGCGCAAACCGCAGGACGGCCGGTTCAGTCATCGCAGCTTCGATCAGGAAATCGACGTTCGCGTCGCCGTCATTCCCGGCGCGCGCGGAGAGTGCGTAACGCTTCGTTTGCTTACGCAAGACAAGTCGCAGATCACGATGGAATCGCTGGGAATGGGCCTGGAGATTCGGCAGGCGTTCGAGCGCCTCATCCATCGCCCCTACGGCATCATTCTGCTTACCGGTCCAACGGGAAGCGGCAAGACCACGACGCTCTACGCGGCACTCCAGTGTATCAACACCATCGACAAGCACATCGTGACCGTGGAGGATCCCGTCGAGTACCAGATTGCCGGCGTGAACCAGGTGCCCGTGGACCGGCAGTTCGGCGTGTCCTTCGCTTCGGCGCTGCGGAGCATCTTGCGGCACGATCCCGACGTCATCATGGTCGGCGAGATTCGTGACGAGGAGACGGCCCACCTGGCCCTTGAGGCTTCGCTGACCGGCCACCTCGTCTTCGCCACCTTGCACACGAACTCCGCCGTCGGCGCCGTGACGCGACTGCTGGACATGGGCTGCGAGCCCTACCTCGTGGCCAGTGCCATCATCGGCGTGATGGCCCAACGCCTGGTCCGCAAGATCTGTCCCAACTGCCGCAAGCCCTACGAGCCGAACGACACCGAACGGCGCATCATGGGCATCCCCGCGGAGCGCACCGGCGTGGAGATCTTCCGCGGCGCGGGGTGCTCGCGATGCCTGCGCTCCGGGTACTTCGGACGCGTGGGAGTTTTCGAATTCGTCTCGTTCGACTCCGGCCTGTCGAACCTGGTCATGCGCAAGGCTACGACGGAGGAATTGGAGAGCTACGCCGTCGAGCACGGGGCGATCACGCTCCGCGATGACGCCATCGCCAAGGTACGCGACGGCCTGACCACCTTGGAGGAAGCCCTGCGCGTCACGCGCATGGAAGGCATCGGCGCCGGGGCGTGAGATTACGATGTGCGGACGATTTACTCTCACGACGCCGGCCGATGTCCTGGCGGAGGTCTTTGAACTCGCGGAGACGCCGCCGCTTTCGCCCCGCTACAACATCGCGCCGACGCAAGCCGTTGCCGCCGTCCGCGCGGAGGCAGGCGCACGGCGGTGCGATCTGCTGCACTGGGGCCTCATCCCCTTCTGGGCCGACGACCCCGCCATCGGAAACCGCATGATCAACGCCCGCGCGGATGGCGTGGCGAGCAAACCGTCGTTCCGCGCCGCTTTCAAGAAACGCCGCTGCCTGGTTCTGGCCGATGGCTTCTACGAGTGGCAGAAAGTCCCCGGCTCCCGACAGAAGCAGCCCTTCTACATTCACCTGCGCGATCATCGCCCCTTCGCATTCGCGGGTCTCTGGGAACACTGGGAGGGTGGCGACGGATCGGCCGTCGACTCCTGTACGATCATCACCACCAACCCCAACGAGCTCATGGAACCCATCCACGACCGCATGCCGGTCATTCTCCCGGCGTCGAGCTACGACACCTGGCTTGATCCCAATTGCCAAAACGCCCCCGCGCTCAATCAACTTCTCTTGCCATTCCCGGCCAAAGAGATGCAGGCCTACCCCATCAGCAAAAAGGTGAACAAGCCGACCTACGATGCGCCGGACTGCATCGAGCCGACAGAATGACTCGCTTTCGAACACTCCCGATAATAGCAAAGTGAGAAACCAATTCGTCCCAGCATAGTGGGGCGAACGCAAAACTGCTTGACAGTATCGCTGAATCCCGACTACCATCATTGTGCTGAGGGGTCCGGAATGTGACTGGGGTTTGTCTCGTATATGCAAATCTGGTGTTGACCAACCAGAGAAAGCGGGACGGGTTGCCCGAAGATCTACGGGCGGAAAGAGGTATCAACATGTTCTCGGGGGGAAAGAAGGTTGCTATTGCGGCAGCCTTGACGGGGGCGGTCATTGGTTTTGCGTCACCGGCGAAGGCCGTGCTGAATCAGACCGTTGGGGGGCTGGTCAGCAGTCAGGTGACGGCGGACATCTCCTTCACTTACCAATCACTGAGCGACACGGCTGCCAAGATCATCGTGCAAGTCACAAACACGACCTCCACGTCTTTCGGGGGGGTAATCACGGCGTGGGGCTTTAACGTTCCCACCATCGCGGGCGTCGCGTTTACCAGTATTGGCGGTGACGTCGACGACGCGGGACCACAGCAGGCCACGGCGCTGACGTCGCCCAACCCGAGCGGTTGGTGGGTGCGCTACGATCCCGGCAACATCAAGACCCCGAACGCAGCCGGCTTCTTCGATTTCGGCGTGATGAACGCCAACTCGGTTCCCGCATTCATCACCGATGGAACAGGCAGCGGCATCCAGATCGTCGAGGGAGCTTCGGAAACCTACACCTTTGACATTGTGGGCACGGGTCTGGACAACCTCAGCAATGCCCAGTTCGAGTCCGCGTTCTGGAACGAGCTTTCCACGGGCGGAACGGCCGGGGCATTCAATTTCGGCGTTCGCTTCCAGAGTACCGGCCCCACGGGCGGCGGCTCCGACTTGGCGGTGACGACCATCCCGCTTCCCGGTGCCGCGTGGCTGGTCCTGGCGGGGTTGCCCGGGCTGGTATTCCTTCGGCGATATGGCGTCACCAGGGGCGCCTGACCCACGTCAAACTTCTCGCACCCTTCGGGGCCGGAATTCCGGCCCCTTTTTTTTGCGCCGAAAGACCGCTGGGACCGCGCTGCCATGGTTCACGGGAACTTGCGGGGCATAGTCGCGTCATATCTTGCGGGCGACGCAGTGCCGCCGCCTCGAGCGTTTCGGGTTAAATTCTAATAACAGCGCATCTCGTTCGTTATCTGAAATAGAGATGGCACGGCGGGGGTGGCGATGACCCAGTCCGAAAAGCCGCGACAAGCCGCGTGGGTGCAGGCCGCACTGGAACGGCACGAATCCGCGCTGGTCCGCTATGCCTTCCGCCTGACCGGCGATCTCGACGCGGCCCGTGACGCCGTGCAGGAGACCTTCCTGCGGCTCTGCCGGGAGGACCACGCCCGTCTGGATGGTCGCCTGGCGCCGTGGCTCTTTGCCGTCTGCCGCAGCCGCGCCCTGGATGTCCAACGCAAGGATCGTCGCATGAAGACCCTGGTGGAATCGAAAAGCCTGGCACCCGCGGCCGCACCGGCAACGCCCATCGAGGCCGCCCTGCACGGCGAGGCGTGCGACCGCGTCGGCGCGATGGTGAACGAACTTCCCGCAAACCAGCAGGAGGTCGTAATCCTCCGCTTCCAGGCGGGGCTGCGCTACCGGGAGATCGCTCAGGTGACCGGACTCTCCGCAGGCAACGTCGGCTTCCTCCTGCACGCCGCCATGACCACGCTGCGCAAGCGCATGAACAACGAAGATTGAGCGAGGTGACAGCCATGACCATTGATCCGAACGACCCTCGTTTGACAGCCTACGCCCTGGGCGAACTCGACGGCGCGGAGCGCGAGGCGTTCGAGTGCCTGCTGGAAAGCGACCCGGCAGCGCGGGCGTTGGTGGACGACCTGCGTCGCACGGCCGACGTGTTGGAGCGTGCCCTGGCGGAAGAAGGACAGGTGGCCCTCGCGCCCTCTCAGCGGGAGGAGATTGCCGCGGCTTCAGAGGCGCGGGACTTGGGACATCGCGCGGCACGTCCGCGACGGCTATATCGCGTGATGATCCCGTCGGCCTTGGCGGCATCGATTCTCCTGGCCGCGTTCGTTGGTTATATGATGCTGCCGCGCCTGGGCAGGGCAAGAGAGAGCTCGGAAAAGGCCAAGAAGTTGGCCGCTGCGAGATTGAGCCAGCAGGACATGCGCTTACAGTCGGAAGTTACGGCGCCGGTTCAGCGAATTCGCAAGAGGAATCTGACACCGTATGCCGGAATTGGGGGATCGTCGGTACACGCAGAGGTCAATCCCGGAAACGAGTCAGAGTCGCTTGTTGGCGCCGGTGTGGTTGGAGGTGACCCGCCGGGGACTACCGCCGCGCCAAGGAACGAGGCTCTGACGAGCACGAGGGCGGTGGCGGCGAGCCTCCACTTCGAGACCTACGACAACATATCCTACGGCTACCATACTCCATCTTCCGACAAGAAATCGACGACGGTCCCGCTGGATAATCGCTCGATCATTCTGTCAGGCGAGAGTCCCTGGCTGGAGATTGAACGCGCAAGCGGCGAGGATTACCAGTCCTTGCCCGAAAACCCCTTCCTCACCCTGGACCAGCAGCCGGTCTCCACGTTCTCCATCGACGTGGACACGGCCTCCTATGCCAACGTGCGGCGGTTTCTGACAAAGGGCATGTTGCCGCCCACGCCGGCTGTGCGCATCGAGGAGCTGATCAACTACTTCCACTACGACTACCCGCCGCCCACGGGCGACGAGCCGTTCTCCGTGAACGTCGAGTTCGCGGAGTGCCCCTGGAACGCCGAGCACCGCCTGGCCCGCATCGGGCTCAAGGGAAAGGTGTTCCCCGAGGACACGCGGCCGTCCGCGAACGTCGTGTTTCTCATCGATGTCTCCGGCTCCATGCAGCCCGCCAACAAGCTGCCGCTCCTCATCGAGGGCATGAAGATGATGGTCGAGGAGCTGTACGACGACGACCGCGTGGCCATCGTGGTCTACGCCGGTTCATCCGGATTGGTGTTGCCTTCGACCCCCGGCTATCAGCAGGGTGCCATCCGGGCGGCACTGGACGGGCTCCGGGCGGGCGGATCGACCAACGCCGGCGAGGGCATCGAACTGGCCTACGACACGGCCCTGAACAACTACATCGAAGGCGGCGCCAACCGCGTGATCCTGGCCACCGACGGCGACTTCAACGTGGGCGTCACCAATCGGGCGGAACTGGAAGCGCTCATCACCGATCGCGCCCGCGACGGCGTGTTTCTGACGGTGCTCGGCCTGGGCATGGGTAACCTCAAGGATGGCATGCTGGAGATGCTGGCCGACAAGGGCAACGGCAACTACGCCTACATCGATTCGCTTGACGAAGCGCGCAAGGTGCTCGTCGATCAGATGGGCGGAACGCTGGTGACCATCGCCAAGGACGTCAAAATCCAGGTGGAATTTAATCCGGATGAGGTCGTCGGCTACCGGCTCGTGGGCTACGAGAACCGCATGCTCCAGACCGAGGATTTCGACGACGATACCAAGGACGCCGGCGAGATTGGCGCCGGACATACGGTCACGGCGCTCTACGAGTTGATCCCGGCATCGCCGCTCACTGAATCCGTCGGAGAAGAAACGTTCGAGCCGAATTTCGCGGCCACAATGAACGGCGCGGCCATGACCGTCCGGCTGCGCTACAAGGATCCGGATGGCGACATCAGCAGGCTGATCGAATTCCCTGCGTATGACACGGGCTTGACGCTGGATGACGCCTCGGATGACTTCGTGTTCGCCGCGGCCGTGGCGTCTTTCGGCATGTTGCTGCGTCACTCGCAGTACGCCGATCTGATCGACTTCCCCTTTGTCGCCGAGCTGGCCGGCACCGCCATGGGGTATGACCCCGACGGCTACCGGGCCGAGTTCGTGGACTTGGTTCGCAAAGCGGACGCGCTGCAACGACGCCGCTAAACCTCAGATCATGTAGTCCGGCATGTATTGCTGGGCCTCTTGCTCCGGCGGAGGCGCGGGTTTCTTGTCCGTGTCCGCACCGCGTTGCTTGACCTTCAGCTCCGGCGGCTTGAACGTGACCACGCTGTTGGGCGGAACGCTGGACGTGACGAACACGGAACCGCCGATGACGGAGTTCTCGCCGATAACGGTTTCGCCTCCGAGGACAATGGCATTGGCGTAGAGGGTGACGTTGTCCTTCACCGTGGGGTGCCGCTTGGCCCCGCGAATCACGCGCCCCCGTTCATCCTTGGGGAACGAGAGGGCACCGAGCGTCACGCCCTGGTAGACCTTAACGTTGTCGCCGATGTCCGTCGTCTCGCCGATAACCACGCCCGTACCGTGATCGATGAAGAAGCTTTGCCCGATGCGTGCGCCGGGGTGTATATCAATGCCCGTCTGGGCGTGAGCCCATTCGGACATGATGCGCGGCATGAGCGGCACATCGAGCGAATAAAGCCGGTGGGCCAGACGGTGAACGCTGATGGCCAGCAGACCGGGATAGGCGAGCATGACTTCATCGAGATTCAGCGCCGCCGGGTCGCCGTCATACGAAGCCTGCACGTCGCCGGCCAGCATCTCGCGAATCGCAGGGATGTCCTCGAGTAAATCCACGGTATATCGGCGGGCCCGGTTTTCGCAGTCGCCGGCCGGGTTCTTCCCCGAGGTCGCCGCCTCTTCCATGTAACACAGGCAGAGATAGATCTGGCGGAACAGCTTCTCCGCGATGCGCGGCAGCAGGTCACCCACGTGGAAAGCGACATTGTACTGCGTAAGGTGCTGCCGCCCGAGGAAGCCCGGGTAGAGCAGCTCGAGAAGCTCGTTGGTCAGGCGAACAATGTCGGCGCGGGAAGGCAGGTAAATACGGTCGATGTGCTGCGTGCGGGCGTCCGCCCGGTAGCTGCTCACGATTCGCTCGACGAGATCGCCGAGCTTGGGTCCCATGATGAAGTCTTCAGGCATCAGCGCGATCCTCTCGTCCCGGGCGGCGCCCGTCGATTCGGACGCGACTCCCGAAAAACCAGCCCCTACTCGCCGCCATCAAAACCGGCCACGGAAACAGGGGAGTATATCCCAAAGAGGCAGGAGAATTCGAGCGGGTTTGGATTGTCCGCCACGGTGGTGTCGGTCCGAAAATCAGCGATGCGGCGCGTACGTCCGGACGATGGCGTGAGCGGATTTGATGCCGTCCACCGCCGCGCTGAGGATGCCGCCGGCGTAGCCGGCACCTTCCCCGACGGGATAGAGCCCCTGGACGCCCTCGGCCTGGCGCGTTTCAGCATCCCGCACGAGGCGAACCGGAGCACTGGCGCGTGTTTCCGGAGCGGTGACGAGGGCATCGGCACCGGCGAACCCCGGAAACTTCGCCTCGAGCGTGGGCAGGGCGCGCTCCAGAGCCGCGCTGACTTCTTTGGGGACCACGGCGCGAATGTCGGTCCATTGTCCGCCGAGCGGAAACGATGTCTCCAGCATGCCGTCCGAGATCCGCCCCTCCAGGAAATCCGCCGCACGTTGCGCTGGAACGCAATAGGTTCGGCCGGTTGTCTCGAAGGCAAGCCGTTCCCAGCGCTCCTGGAAGGCAACGGCATCCAGCGCCGACATCCCCGCCACCGCGGGATTCATCGTGAAAACCAGCCCGCTGTTGGCGAATCGCCCGGAGCGATGCGAACGGCTGGCACCATTGGTGACAATCAGCCCGGCCGACTCGTTCGTGGGCAGAATCACGCCGCCGGGACACATGCAGAAGCTGAACATGTCTCCGTAGTCGCGGGCGGCGCCGCGGGCGACAACGTGATACTCCGCTGCGCCGAGTCGGACATGACCGGCGGCCGCACCGTACTGCCAGCGGTCCACCATTTCCTGGGGATGTTCCACACGCACGCCCATCTGGAACGGTTTGGATTCCACCCGCACGCCCCGGCCGGAAAGCATGCGAATCGTGTCTCGTGCGGAGTGGCCGATGCTCAGCAGTACCGGACCGACATCCATCCATTCGGCTGCACGAGCACTGTCATCCGAAGAAACGTGAACGGCGATCAGCCGGCCGTCCTCGATGCGGATGTCGTCGAGGCGCGACCCGAAGCGGATTTCCCCCCCCAGAGACTCGATGCGCTCGCGGATTCGCGTGCACAGTGTCGGGAGCCTGTCACTCCCCAGATGCGGTCGCGTGTCGACGAGAATGTCGGGGTCGGCGCCGTGAAGGTACAGCGTCTCCAGCACGCTGCGGCAGAGCGGGTCGTTCAAGCGCGTGTAGAGCTTGCCGTCGCTGTAGGTTCCGGCGCCGCCCTCACCAAAGAGCAGGTTCGACTCGGGGTCGAAGTCGCGCTCGCGGTAATAGCGCTGCATGATGTCGCGATGCCGGCGGCGCACCTCTCGCCCACGTTCCAGCACCAGCGGGCGGTAACCCAGCTCCGCCAGTCGCAGTGCGGCGAACATCCCACCGGGGCCGAACCCAACAATCACCGGCCTGTTCGCCGACGGCCCCTTCCCCATGACCAGCGGCTCTTCCGGTTCGGGTTTGATCCACGCCGCCTCGGCCGGGCGCATGCGCTTCAGGCACGCCAGCTCCGACTTACGGCCGCCTTCAAGGGCGATCTCCAGTTGGTAAGAAAAGCGCACGTCCTTCTTCCGCGCGTCGATCGCTCGCCGGACGATGGACCAATAGCGGACGGCCGACTCGGGGATGTGCAGCCGCCGGGCGGCGAGTCCCGGAAGAGCCTCCTCCGACTCGTTCAACCCCAGAAGGACGTTGCGAACCACGATGGGCATAAGCAAACTATGCTAGGCGAAGGAGGTCATTCGGACCAGAAGCCCGCCTCAAGCCGCCTACGCATTTCGCGGAACCTGCGGTAAAATGCCCCGGCTCCACCACGCGTCCATGGAGCGGGGTACGATCCCTATGGCGGAATTGCTGATCACATTGGCGGACGGGCGAACCCGTCGCGTGACCTGCGGACCGTTGCCGCAGGTCATCGGGCGGGACGCTCGCTGTGACATTCCCATCGACGACCTCAGCGCCTCGCGACAACACGCCCGGATTTCGCTGGGCCCCATCGGGTACATCGTCGAGGATATGGGCAGCAAGAACGGCACCCTGGTCAATGACGCGCCCTGCACCGGCCAGCCCCTCCGTGACGGCGATCGCGTGCTGATCGGCTCCACGGCGATAACCTTCCGGGACGGTCCAAAGGAATCCACGACCGGTGTGATCATCTCCGACGACGAGACGGTTACCCCGGCCACGCGCTACGCCACCCGCGATCGCGACCTGCATCTGTCCCAGCAGCGCCTCAAGATGATTTACGAGCTGAGCGAGCGTCTGACGACTCTTCAGGGGTTGACGCCGCTGCTCAACAATGCCATGGATATCTGCTTCGAAATGCTGCATTTCGAACGCGGGGCGATCGGCGTCCGCAGGCCAAGCGGGCGACTGCTCGATTGGCCCGTCGTGCGGAACCTGCGTAACAGCGGCGGCGAACTCACCATCAGCCGGACACTCCTGCGGCGGGCGCTCGAGAACGGCGAACGGGCGATCTTCACGCCGGAAGACGCGGCGGCCCTCGACCCGACAGTAAGCATGATCCAGCAGGGCATTCGCTCGGCCATGTGCGTGCCGCTGATCCACGACGACATGACCCTTGGCGTGATCTACGGCGACCGCATCCAGTCGGCGATGGGCTACGCGCAGGAGGATATCGACTTCCTCGCCGGCATCGCCCGGCAGGTGAGCATCGGGCTGATCAATTCCCGCCTGGCCGACGAGCAGAAGCGGCTCGAACGCCTTTCCCGAGATCTGGAACTGGCCCGCAAAATACAGAACGGGCTCCTGCCCACCGATCTGCCCGACCACGACGGACTGCGCGTCGCGGCGCTCAACGAGCCCGGGCAACTGGTCAGCGGCGATTACTACGACGTAATCGAAACACCCGACGGACGCGTGTGGTGCCTGGTGGCCGATGTCACCGGCGAGGGCGTTGCCGCGGCGATGCTCATGGCCAGCCTTCAGGCGGCCGTCCGTGTGACCATCCGCGAGTCCGACGATCCCGCCGAATTGCTGGCCCGCTGGAACCGCTTTCTGCATCGCAACACCGACCGCAGCCGGTTTATCACCTGCCTGCTGATGCTGCTCGACCCCCAGCGCCGCACCATGCGTTGCGCCTCGGCCGGGCACTTTCCGCCAATGATCATCCGCCCTGAAGCAAAGGAAATCGAAGAGCAGGAAATGGAAACCGGCTATCCGCTGGGAATCATGGAAGCGGAAACCTATCCAGCTTACGATATCCCCCTTGGTGACGGCCCCGTGTCACTTCTGGCCTATACCGACGGCGTGGTGGAAGCGAGGGACACCGAGGAGAACATGTTCGGCCACGCGTCTCTGGTTCGCGCAGTGCAGGAACGGACCCAGCTACCACCGCAGGCGCTGATCAAGCACGTTCGCAAAGAGGTGAGCCATTTCGTCGGCGCGGCCGCGCAGAGCGATGACCTGACGCTCCTGGCGGCGAGGTTGGGGTAGGCATGAAGGTGCTACGTCGCCGGCGCCATCCGGCCGATACGCCGCCCGTACCATTTTGTCCCCGCCGTTGCCGTGATTCCGTGCACCACCACCGACGCAAGGATGAGAAAGCTGCCGAAAATCCAGATTTCTCGGTGCCCCGCGGTGTACGCATGTGCCGCGTAGAAGATCGCCGCCATGCCGATCGGCCCGAACCAGGCCAGGAACAGCCTGCTCGGCCGGTCCTCCGTCAGCGACCGCGAAAGGAAATAGAACCACGGCGGGCGGCGCAGCAACAGCACGGACACCGAAGCCAGAAGCAGCATCCAACCGTGCGCCCGCCATGCGTGCCACGGGAGCATGGCGCCGAAGAGCAGAAACGCCGGCCAGCTCAACATGAGATCGAGAATCTCCTGCACGCGCTCCTGTGCCTGCTCCTGCTTGCGTTCCGGATCCGAGCCCCCAGCCGTGATCGCATTGAACGCGACGCCGGCGACAAATACGCCAAGGATGCCGTCACTGCCGAGCAGCTTCAGCACGCCAAGCGTCAACAGCGCCAACGCCGGAGAGATCACCGTTGCGCTCGCATCGCTTGGCCATCGGCCTTTGACGGCAAGCCGCTGGAGTCCGGCCACAGCCGCGCCCACGGCCGCTCCAGCCACGCACGCCGCCACGATTCCGCGCAGTAACCCCTCCGTCAGGTATCGGTCCCATGCCGGCGCACCGGGCGCCAACAGCGCCAGGAGCGGCAGCGTGACAAACGCGTACGCGGCGCCGTCATTCGCGCCGGACTCGGCCGCCAGACCGTAACGAACGTGCTCCGGCGTCATCGTCTTGGCCAGTTGGCCGGTCGTGATGGCACCGGAGATCACCGGATCGGTTGGAGTAAGGACCGCCCCCAGAAGCAGGGCACTGGCAAAGCCCAGCGGGAGGAGCAGCCAACACAGCGCGGCCGTCGCCAGCCACATGAGCAACATTCCCAGGCTCAGGGCCAGCGCCATGGCCCCCGCGTGTTCTTTCCAGAACGTCCACGGCACGCGAAGCGCAATCGACATCACCGCCGTGGCCACAGACATGCGGGCGATTTCGAGCAGGATATGGTGCGGCACACCCCAGGCGTCCGGCCGCACCAGTCCGAGCATGGCCGGTCCGACCAGAATGCCGAGAGCCGTCGCCGCCAGTGGGGCCGACGGGAGCCACGCGGAGCGCTTCAGCACGCCGGCCGACAACGCCAGCACCAGCGCCGCCGCCGCCGCGACCGCCAGGCTCATGTACAACTGGTCCATGATTCCCAATCGTACCCGGCGCGCGGCAAGGCCAGACAGATCCTGCGCTGCAGCAGCGCCGGAATGTCTTGCGCCGGCAACGAGAAAGGAGTTTCGCGAAGTCCATATTGTCGGGCGTGCCCGCCGGTCCGGCTCATGGGGCCGGCACCGAACCGCCCGCATCACTCGCCGTGAGTCGATTACGCCTCGGCCGCTTCGCGGGCCGCCTTGAGAATCGCGTCATAGTTGGGCTGCTCGGCGATTTCCGGTACGTATTCCGCGTAGCGGATCGTGCCCCCGGCATCCACCACAAACGCCGCCCGGCAATTCACTCGCAGGTCGGGAACCAGCGTGCCGTAGGCCTTGCCGAAGCTCGTGTCCTGGTGGTCGCTGAGCACGTGCAGCTTCTCACGGTCAATGCCCTCGGCCCCGCAGAACCGGGCCTGGGCGGTGGGCAGATCGCAACTGATGGTGTAGAAGGCGATATTGCTCATCTTGGCCGCTTCCTCGTTGAATCGCTTGGTCTGCGTGGCGCAGACCGGCGTGTCCAGCGAAGGCACGACGCTGAAAATACGCGTCTTACCCTGGGTCTCCGAGACCTTGACCTTGTCGACCAGGCTTTTCTTGAGCGTGGCATCCGGGGCCTTGTCGCCGGCCTTCAGCTGCGGGCCTTCGAGATTCAGCGGATTGCCCTTGAGGGTAACGGTGCGGCTCATGGTGTGCTCTCCCTGTTTTCGACCGGCGAGCTCGCGCTCGTTTCCGGGCGATGTCTATTCCTGTCAGCCATCTACAACCATCATGAATGAGGGTACTGTAGGCGGCGCGCCAAAGAGCGTCAAACCGCTTCAGACCATCGAATGACGAAGCTGCAACATGATAAACTGGGCCGATTTCGCCCGATTTGATGTACCCAAGGAACTTCCTTTTGAATCTGAAGGCGAGCATTGTCAAACAGGCCCCGCCACGAACCAGCGTGCCCGCCCTGGCATGCGTCGCCTGCCTCACGCTGGGCAACTTCGCGACGTCGGCCCTCGCGCACCCATTCACCATCACCGACACCATCGCAATCCTGAAATCGGACGGCACCTTCCAGGTGGACATGCGCATCGATGTCGATGCCCTGGCTTTGGGCGTGTCTTCGGCACTGCCCTCCGAGGAACTGGCCGAGGAGCTGCGCTCGATGCCCGTCGACGAATTCATGCGAAGTGTCGAGCGGGCCCGCCGAACGATCGAGCGCCGCGTTCGTGTCCGGTTTGACGACGAGATAGCCGACGCGAGTGTCGACTTCCCGGAGATGAGCGCGGCCGAGCGCCCGCCGGGCGAGGAGCCCACAGTATTGGGAACCACGGTTCGCTTTACGGGCCGCATCCCGCCGAATGCCAGGACATTCACCTTCTTCGCGTCGCGAGCGCTCAGCGCCGTGCATCTGACCATCTTCGATCAGCCAGCGACTTCGGCAACCAAGATGATCCTCGCGCCGGGTGAGGAAAGCCCGCCCTACGCCCTCGGCGTCGGCGCGGCCCCGCCCACGCGACTCGATGTCCTGGGACAGTACGTCGTCCTGGGCTTCGAGCACATTCTGCCCAAGGGCCTGGACCACATTCTGTTCGTGCTGGGACTGTTCCTGCTCAGCGCGAAGCTCCGGCCGTTGTTCTGGCAGATTACGGCGTTCACCGTGGCCCATTCCGTGACGCTGGCCTTGTCCACATACGGAATGCTCTCGCTTCCGTCGCGACTAGTCGAGACGATGATCGCCATGTCGATCGCTTATGTGGCGATCGAGAACGTGCTGACCACGAAATTGAAGCCCTGGCGTCCAGCGGTCGTGTTCATGTTCGGCTTGTTGCATGGGTTGGGCTTTGCCGGCGTTCTCAGGGAACTTGGCCTGCCGCGGGGCGAGTTCCTCACGGCGCTGATTTCATTCAACGTGGGAGTCGAACTGGGGCAGATCGCCGTCGTGTTGGCAGCGCTGGTGGCCGTGGGGTGGCTTCGAGATTGGAAGTACTACCGCCGGGTCGTGATCATTCCCAGCTCCCTGATGATCGCGGCGGTGGGACTCTACTGGTCGGTCACCCGAGCGCTGGGGTAGAGCGCGACCTCGTTTCGCCGCGACGTCGCCCCCATCCTCTCCGGTCTCGGCAGCCGATGAGCAGCGGTCATCCTTGCGTGCCCGACGATTGCCCTGCACGTTCGGCTTCCGCCTCGCCGGGGGACTGTGGGGACGCAGCGCTCTCGACCTTTTGGGCATTCTGTTCCGGCGCATCCTGCTTCGTCGGAGCGGGCTTCTTGGGCGCCGCCTTCGTATTCCCCCCGGCCTGCCCTGAAGAGGGCTTGGGTTTCGATCCCGTCTTGGCCGGCGCGACGATCATGACCATTCGCCGCCCCTCGAACAGCGGCGGCCGCTCGATCTTCACCGACTCGCCCATCTCCTGAATGATCTCGTTGAAGATGCCGGCCGCGAACTCCTTGTTGAAGCGCTCACGTCCGCGGAAGAGCATGGTGAACTGAACCTTGTTGCCTTCCTCGAGAAACTTCTGGGCGTTGCGCATCTTGATCTGGCGATCGTGCGGGTCGGTCTTGGGTCGGAGGCGAATCTCCTTCAGCTCGACCTGGTGAGCGGCCGCTGCCATCTTGGCCCGCTTCTTTTTTTCGTATTGATGCTTGCCGTAATCCATGATGCGGCAAACGGGCGGGTTTTCCGTGGGAGAGACCTCCACAAGGTCCAAACCCGCCTCGCGGGCAAGCGACAACGCTTGGTCGACGGGAATAACCCCGAGCTGGTTCTGATGCTGGTCGATCACCCGGACCGGGGAGATGCGAATCCGATCATTAAGCCGAAGTGCCTTTGCGATGACTGATTCCTTCTACTAAAACCGAAAGGGGCGACTTGCACTCGATTTCACCGCGACCGCCGCCGGTCTGGGCGTCGCCCCGAGTTCCCTCAAGATTGCGACAACGTCTCCCGCCCTTTGCTGTCCACCTCCGCCCGGGCGGCGCGGAGGAATGCGTCCAACGCCATGTTACCCAGCGATCGCCCGTCGCGGTCATTGACGTTGACCTCGCCGGTCTCGGACTCCTTCTCTCCAACCACCAGCAGGTAATTGATTTTTTCCGACCGCAACCGGTGCTTCTTGGGGCCGATCTTCTCGCTGGATACATCGAGCACGGCCCGAAGTCCCGAGCCTTCGACAACCTCGAAAACCTTCCGGGCATACGCCTCGCTCTTCTCGCTGACCGATGCCACGGCCACCTGCACCGGCGACAGCCACAGCGGGAACGCGCCTGCGAAGTGCTCGATCAGGATGCCCACGAATCGTTCCATACTGCCGAACGGTGCCCGGTGGACCATGATCGGGCGATGCGGAGAGTTATCCGGACCGATGTACGAGAGTTCGAAACGCCCGGGCAGGTTGTAGTCCGCCTGGACCGTGCCGAGCTGCCAGTTCCGCCCGATGCAGTCCTTGACGATGAAGTCGATCTTCGGGCCGTAGAACGCCGCCTCGCCTTCCTCTTCGCTGAATTCGATGCCGCTTTCGCGCACGGCCGCGCGGATGGCCTGCTCCGCCTTGGCCCAGTTCTCCGGCGAACCGATGTACTTGTCGCTGGCCGGATCGCGCAAGCCCACGCGCACACGGTAGTCCTGCATGCCCAGGATTTCGAACACGCCGCGGGTAAGCTTGACGGTTGTCAGCAACTCGTTGTGCAACTGCTCGGCCGTGCAGAATAAGTGCGCATCGTCCTGCGTAAAGCCGCGCACGCGCGTCAGCCCGCTGATCTCGCCGCTCTGCTCGTAACGGTAGACGGTGCCGTATTCGGCGAAGCGAACCGGCAGGTCGCGATAGCTGCGCGGGCGAGCGGCATACAACTGGATGTGGTGCGGGCAGTTCATGGGCTTGAGCAGGTAGCCCATTTCACTGCGCAGCGCCTCATAGAGCGCTGGAATGACCTTTTCCAGTTCGTCGCCGGGCTGCACACCTTCGACGGCTCCAAAGGCGGAGAACACGCCCTCGAGCATCGCCCGAACACCCGCGACGCCGTGCTCCCGCGCTTCGCCGGTCATCTCCTTGACCCGCTGGGCGAGCTGCAGCGTTGCCTGCATGGCCTTGCCGCGATCGCTCTCGAACATCGCCGGATACTGGGCGTCTTCGTAATACGGGTAGTGCCCGCTCGTGCGATACATGGCGAGCTGGCCGATGTGCGGCGAAACGACGAGCTCGTAACCGAGCTTGAGCATCTCGGCCGTCAGGTACGACTGGAGCTCGTTGCGGATGATCGTGCCCTTGGGCATCCACAGCACCAGCCCGCTGCCCACCATCTCGTTCTGGTGGAACAGGTCGAGCTGCTTGCCGATCACCCGGTGGTCGCGGCGCCGCGCCTCCTCGAGCTGCTTCAGGTAATCGTCGAGCGAGGATTTCTTGAAAAATGCTGTGCCGTAAACACGCTGAAGAGGCTGGTCGTTGACGTCGCCACGGTAAAACGACCGGCTGACCTGGCGAACCTTGAAAGCCTTGATGGCGCCGGTCGACGGAATATGCGGGCCGCGACAGAGATCTTCGAAATCCCGCCCGGGTTCCCGACCGGTTACGTAGAAACTGAGCGAATCCCCCTCGGCCCGCTCGGCGTTGTCCACCTTGTAACGATTGTGCTCGTCCTTGAGTTTGGACATCGCCTCCCCACGCGGCATGTCGTAGCGGCAGAAGGGGCGGTCCTCCTTGACGATGCGGGCCATCTCCTCCTCGATTCGAGGAAAATCATCGGGAGTGATGGAGTGCGGCAGATCGATGTCGTAGTAGAAGCCGTCCTCGAGCGGGGGCCCGTAGACGAGACGGGTCTCCGGAAAGAGCTTGCAGATCGCCTCGGCCATAACGTGCGCGGCGCTGTGCCGGAGCACGAACAAGCTCTGGGGATCGTCATCCGAGGCCGTGAGAACGGTTAATGCGCACTCGTTCGGCAACGAGCGGTTGAGATCGAGCGTTTCGGAATGTCCGTTGACCGTAACGCGCCCGGCGACGGCACGCCGGGCCAATCCCGGACTGATCGAAGCGGCGATGTCGGCCGTGGATGCGCCGTCGGCAACCTCAAGCACAGTACCGTCAGGAAGCGTGACCTTCAGAAACCGTCTCCCCATATCGACGCGATGCTACGTCCCCCGAGTCCGGAAATGCAAAGAGCGAGACGACGCCCGACGACGAACCATGCCCGACAAGCCCCGGTTTGTCACCAGGTCCTCGGTTAACACGATTCCGTCGTCATCGAGCCTCGACCCGCTCTTCCTGCGAAAAGACCCATGATCCTCCGACACGGAGGATGGGCGACAATCCATCCAAACTTCAATATAGCACATCGGCGAGTTCGGTCAAGCTGATTAGCCACACCACGGCGTTAACTCGACGTAATTCCAAGCCCACCGCCGTGGGGCCGGAAACAAGCAAGCCCCCGCTTTTCGGCACGATGGGTGGGCCTCAGGACGCACTGGCAAGCGCATTCATCTTGACGGCAAGCTGGGTATCCTTGGAGGTGATGCCTCCTGCGTCGTGGGTCGTCAAGTCTACCTGAACACGATTGTAGACGTTACTCCACTCCGGGTGGTGGTTCATGGACTCGGCCACCAGGGCGGCCCGGGACATGAACCCAAAGGCCTCGACAAAATCGGCGAACTTGAACTCGCGGTGCAGCTTGCCGCCCTTGACATCCCAGCCGGGCAGTTTGCCAAGGATGTCCCGTATTTCCTGCTCAGTCAGCTTGGGGTCGCCAGGCATCGAAAGACTCCTCCTTTCAGCCGTGCCATTTGGTGATCGCCCGGCGCGAAGGGACGCCTTCGACCGAGCGGCCTGCCCAATGCGGGCCTCGGGGGAGCGTAGGAATCCGGGCAGTGATTGACCAGCCTAGACCGGCGCCGCCAGGAAAGATGAAAACAGGCTGGAAAGCAGCGTGGTCAGAACCGTCGCGATGATTGACGCGATTTGCGTCAGAAAGTCCGTCGAGGTCAGGAATCCACCGATGTCGAGCATCACATTTCCCCTTTGACTTCGAGAGAGATCGTTCCGCATCACGGGCCGCGCGCCACGGCCGGGGGTGAATTTCGAGAAAGTATACTGCCCGATTCGGCCCGGCCACAAGTCGGCCCGGCGCCCGGTGCGTGCGAAATCGTCGCAGGGGGAGCGACTCTCCTGTTACGAAGCCGGTGTTTCCGTTTCGATGAAGTGCTCCAGCGGCTTCGCTTGGGAAACCTCCAACCGCCAGAGTGAACCGCCGTCCACGGCCTCCCCATCGGGCGAGAAGCCCAGATCGCGATACAGGTCTTTTACAAGGGCGTTCCTTTCCGTCGGGCGGTAAACGCCCGCGATCACACGCACGCCCCGGCGACGCGCTTCTTCCAGGATGTCGTTGAATAACAGAAACTCAACTCCGCGTTTAAGCACACGACAGCTCATCAGCCAGTCCTGTACCGTCATGACTTCCCCGTCAACGGTCGCTGAAAAAACGCAAATCAGCCCGTGGTCACCGAAACAGTCCCGCAGGCGAACGTAACGCGTGACCGCCTGAGGATCGTCCGCCAGCGCCTCCATCTGCGCCGGCGTCACCCGACGCGTCGTCACGTTGAATTGATTTGTCTTGTTGGTCAGTTGGGTGATGCGCTCCAGGGAGGCCTCGTCAAAGGGGCGGACGATCGCCCACATGTCCAGCGACTTCAGGTACGCCGTGAGATCGGTGGCGGCGGCGAGCGCCTCGCCGGCGGCCCGACGCCGGCGGTACGTCTGCGTCCTTTCGCGGTCCTCGGCCGTGAGCGCCACCGCTTCGAAATAGTGCCCGGCGTCAAGCATGGCCGGATATTCCGCCGGATCGTCCCCCACCTCGGGAATCGCCACCTGCGGCAGGATCTGCCGAACCTGCTCGCGCTCCGCAGGGTTGTCGTCCACAAAGACAAACGAATCGAGTCCCAAGGAGAGCTCCTCGGCAATGGCACGAAGGTTGTCCGATTTCGGCTGCCAGTTCGCCTTGAACGCCACGAAATCGTCAAGCTTGAGGATCGTCTCGGGATGATCGGTGAAAGCTCTGCGGGCGATCGACTCGTCATTCTTGCTGCACACGGCCAGGACGATCCCCCGATCGCGCAGCGCCTTCAGATACATCTGAAACGCCTTGAACGCCTCTCCCGCCGGAGTCCCCTCGCCGATTTCGATCCCCTCCAAGCCATCATCGCCCAGGATGCCGCCCCACAAGGTGTTGTCGAGATCGAGAGCGACAAGCTTGTACGACTTGCCCAGCGCGGCCGCAACGATGCCCGCGATGCCACGAACGTAGTCCGGCAGAGACGCAAATGACACCGGGTGTTTGGCGTGATACCAGTAGCGTGCGTCAAAGAATGATCGCATGCCGACGCGCTCGACCAGCGCCGCGACGTCGTGAATGTGGACGTAACTTGGGGCGCAATCGCCAAGTGCGACGTTGACACGGCGGACGAAGTTGGCGGCGTCACCGGGGAGCTTGGCGCCCAGGTTCCCGGCGGGACGCGCGGGCGGCGGGTGAAGATTGTTCAGCACGATGTCGCACCCGGTGCGGTCGTGCAGCGCGGCACAGGGCTTGAGCAGGTAGTCCACGGCCTGCTCGGCGAGCTCAACGGCGTCCGCCTGGCCTGTCCCGATCTCCGGCCAGGCGGGCAGGTTGTAGGGCGTGTTCACCACAACCGCGATGCGCGGCCCGAACGCGGTGACGGGCGACGCCGGATCGATCATCTCCTGAACGAACTGGCCGTAACCGCCGACGTGAATCTCGGCGGCGATGCCCCGGGCCAGCAAAGCCAGCCTAAGCGGCTTGGCCAGCAAGTCGATGGTCGCACCGCTGAGAAGCGCCAGTCGGACCGGGGTGAGCCCCTTGGGCGGCCCGGCTTCCTTCTCGAGGCGATCGGCCTGGCGAGCGAGGGACAGAAGCGCCGTGTAGTCCGCGCAGGTCTGGGCCAAGGCGCGGACGCGAGACCATGCCGAGGCGGCATCTCCCGCGGAGATGAGTTTTTTGAGGCGCTCCATACGTTCATCATCGGACGCACCAGGGAATCGTTCAAGTTGACCGCCCGAGGGGCACTCGGAAGCGCTGGGAAGCGTTCGGATAAGAGCTTTCCCATTCCCCAATGTGCTCGTTAGACTCGTCCGCGTGGAACAGTTCGACGCCATCGTCCTGGGATTGGGTGTAATGGGCGCGGCCACGCTGCGCGAGCTTTCCGCGCGGGGCTTGCGCGCACTTGGCATCGACCGTCACGGAATCGCCCACGATCGGGGCAGCTCGCACGGCGAGCAGAGGCTGATCCGCACGGCCTACTTCGAGCACCCGGCCTATGTCCCTCTGGCCCAACGCGCATTTGTGCGGTGGGAGGGAATCGAACGCGAGGCCCGCGTGCCCCTGCTGAAACGCTGCGGACTGGTCCTGATAGGCGAGCCGCCGGGACCGGTTCTTTCGGGCATTCGCCGCGCATCCGAGGAGCACGCCTTGCGACTGGAGACGCTTACGCCCACCGGCCTTGAACACCGCTGGCCGTGTTTTCACGTCGAAGACCGTCTCGAAGTGCTCCATGAGCCGGATGCCGGCGTGCTCTTCGCAGAGGCGTGCGTACAAGCCCTCGCGGAACAGGCGGTGTCGTCGGGGGCACAGATTCGCGCGCCTGAGATCGTGCAGGACTGGTCGCCGGAAAAGGGCGCGGCCGGAGCCAACAGCGTCGTCGTTCGTACCGACCGAGATGTCTACCGTGCCGCTCGGCTCGTGATTTGCGGCGGGCCTTGGTCGGTATCGCTGTTGCGCGCTTTGAACCTGCCGCTGGTCGTTCGGCGAAAGGTCATGCTCTGGGTCTCGCCCGTGCCGGAGAGCTTGCACCTTGATCGTGGCGGACCCGTTTTCGCCTACGATCTTGCCGGCGAATTCTATTACGGCTTTCCCTCACTCGACGGACAATCCGCAAAGGTAGGTATTCACACCGGCGGATCGAACGTCACCGCACCCGAAGATTTGGATCGCCGCCTGAATGACGGAGATGTGACGCCGATCCGTTCCTTTCTCTCGCGGCACATGCGCGGGCTTGGCAACGACGTGCAGCGACACTCCGTCTGCATGTACACGATGACGCCGGATGAGCACTTTATTCTGGATCGATTGCCCGGGCTGCCGGAAGTCGTGATCGGAGCGGGGTTCAGTGGGCACGGATTCAAGTTTGCCCCCGTGATAGGAACAATCCTCGCTGACCTGGCCATCAATGGCGGAAGCGAACTCATCCCGCCGGGCCTGTTTTCCATTGATCGACTCGATGGCGGTTTAGGTTGAGCGAGAGCCCATCGGCATGCCGAACCTGAATTCCCGAGGTTTGAAGTCTAACGCGGGCCCGCCGATTCATCGTGCTTTTCGCCGAAGCAGTAGAGCAGGCCGTCTTCCGTGCCAATGACCAGTCGCCCCGCTGCAACCGCCGGCGAGGCGGAGATGGGTCCGCCCGCCTCGAATCGCCAGAGCTCCTTTCCCGATTTCGCGTCGAGCGCGTAGAGAACACCGTCCTGCGAGCCGACAAAAATCCGCTTGCCAACGATCACCGGCGATCCGTCTACTCGACCCTTCGTGGCGAATTCCCAAACGGACTTGCCCGTGTCGGCGTCCAGGGCGCGGACACGCTTGTCCCGCCCGCCGAGTATGACCAGCCCTTCGTACACGACCGCCGAGGACATATAAGGGAATTCCCGGTCGGGGTCGGTGAAGGTCCAGAGCGTTTCCCCGGCCCTCCAATTCAGCCCGCGCACGGTGTTGCCATAGGTGCCGATGTACGTTCGCTCACCCGCGATGACGGGCGACGCCCCGGCCACGGAACCCATCGCCACTTTCTGCGCCGACCGCCCGTCGCCCGCGTCGAGCACGTGAAGGAACTCGTCGCAGCCCGAGACGATGACGAAAGCACTCTCGGCGTATCGATCGCTGATCGCCGGCGTGGCGTGGACCCGGCCTTCCGTTTCCGTCTTCCAGAGCAGTTCGCCGGAATCTCGCCGAAGTGCATACACGAAACTGTCGTACGATCCGACGATGATCCGGTCTCCGATGACATTGGCCGAGGAGATGACCTCGCCATCGGTGGAGAACGCCCAGCGAAGCGCGCCTGTTCGCCGGTCCAGGGCGCGGACGACGCCGTGGTCGTCGCCGAAGATGACGAAATCGCCGGTGACCGTCGGCGACGACCGGACGAATCCCTCCGCCTTGAACTTCCAGCGAAGCGCGCCGGTGGCAAGATCGAGCGCGTAGAGGTGCTCGTCGTCGCTGCCGACGTACACCATGCCGTCGGCGATGGCGGCCGTGGAGGTGATGGCATCGCCCGCCTCAAAACGCCAGAGCACCTTCGGATTTTCGGGCAGAGAGGACTCCGCAATACCACTCAGGGCAGAATCACCGCGGAACATGGGCCAGGCGTCGGGCGGTGCGGCAGCCCGCACGGAAGGGGTCCGCGTCACCAACAAGAAGGCAACAGACAAAAGGCAGCAGGCAACAGAAGAGGCACAGAAGACACTTGTCCGAGAGCTTGGTGCGCCACTGCTCTTGAGTAGTTCGCTCCACGCCGGCGTCCGCATGGCGCGAACCACCCGCCAATCCGAGCGGCCGCGGACACGCGAACCGCGAAACCGGTGCGCGCCTGTTTCGCCCTCACACCTGATCTGATGCGGTATTCGCTGAGACATGGTCCATTACGTTGGTTTGAATCGAAGCACCAGGGCTGCACCCACGCCGGCCAGGAGAATGCCGAGGTAGAAGTAGATGCTCGGTGCCTTGGCCGGCCGGCTCCAGATCATCGCCACGAACGTATTGACGATGGGCGCGCCGGCAAAAACCAGCGGGGCGACATAGATGGGTTTCCCCTGGGCCTTCAGCGCGAATACGATGCCCAGGGCGCCGATCGCCCCCAATATGCCCGCGATCGTGGCCATCATTCCACCGGCCGCATTAAACGACCACGGCTCGGCATTGGTGAATCGTACGTAGAGCAGCACCGCCACCGAAACCACGAAATAGGCCAGCCCCACGAAAAGAAACGCGCGGAGTGCGCTGTTCTTCCCCAGGGCCATTTGCCCATGGTGCAGCGTGGGCACATAGGCGCCCCAGCAGAGCACGGTCAACAGTACAAAATAAGGCCACAAGACCGGAGCTGTTTTCATCGTTTCCATCCCTAGGGTTACCTTTGCCGGCTTGGGAAAAGCCCCTCCCGATTTTATTGGGATGGGCCGGTCAATGACTCGGTGGCTGGCGGCGGGGAGTCTTCGGGGACGCCGGCCGCGCTGACGAGTTTCTCGCGCAGGCTCGGCGGGATCTCCGTCGGGCCGAAATTGCCGCCAGACATCGTGCAGCACACCGCCGTGGTCCGACCGATGGCAATCCTCTCGCCGCCGCGGCGGAACTCGATCTCGTAGCTCACTGAGCGGTTGCCCACGTGCGAAACGGTCAGGGCCAAATCGAGCACGTCTTCGAAACGGGCCGGGGCGAAGTATTCGCAGCCCGTGGCGACCCGCGGCCAGCTCACGGCGTGGTCGCCGTTCTTCACCACGACGCTCTCACCGAGCGACCTCCAGAAGGCGTGCTCGGCCTCCTCCATGTAGCGGTAGTAGTTGGAGAAGTGAAGCACGCCGGCCATGTCGGTGTCGGAGAACTGCACGGCACGATGATAGAGATACGCGTCAGCCATGTTCGCATTCAGAACCGGAGGCATGATCCGCGTACCGGACCCTGCACCCCCAATCGCGTTCTATGCCCGCACCGTCCCGAAGAACTTCTCGATCGTCGCCGCCGACGGCGGGCGGGTCAACAGAGACACAACCACCAATGCGAGCGTTGAGGCGGCCACCATCGTCGCCGCCGGCATCATGCCCAGGAACAAATAGTTGTCATCACCGGCGAATCCCGACTCGGCGAAGAGCCAGATCCACGTGGCCGCCGCCGTCAGTACGCACGCGTACGCCCCCGCCTTGGTCACACGCCGCCAATAGACCGCCGCAAAGACCAGGGGAAACAGACTGGCGAATCCGCTGAAACACCACACGCCCAGCGTGAACACCCCGCCGGGGCGGAATTGCGCCAACGCGTACGTCGCCGCCACGATCAGGATGACGAACAACCGGCCGAGAAAGACCCGTTGGCGGTCGCCGATCCGGTCATGCTTGATGTAGTGGGCGACGATGTCGTTCGTGAAAATGCTCCCGATGCACAGAAATTGCGAATCGAGCGAGGACATGATCGCCGCGAGAATGCCCGCCGTGAGAAATCCGCCCAGCACCGGCGTGGTGAGCTCGGCCACCAGTTTGCCCAGCACGGCATTGGGATTGGTGAATCCGTACGGGATCACGGGCTTGCCGTCGATCATCGCCGACGTCGCCCACACGCCGATCATCACACAAGGCGCCCATACCAGCAGAATCAACAGCGGATGGGCGACGACGCTCAATCGAAACGACCGCGCCGACCGCGCCGTAAGCCAGTGTTGAAACAGATGCGGGAACATCCCCACACTCAGCGGGATAAAGAAATACGTAAGGAAGTGGAGCTGCGTGAATCCGTGGGGACGCTCCACCTCCGCCGGTTTCGGTCCGCGCTCCTCGGGCGGCGCGGCCTCCCACTTGGCCAGGCGCTGACCGTGCACCTTGAGATCGCCCTGGTAGCGAGTCAGCGGATCATCTGCGTCGACCGTGCGACGAAGGTAATGCGGGTTATGCTCCTGGACCATGGCCGTGGCGTTACGCACACCGCCGAACTTGTCCGCAATGAGCACAAAAGTGAAGCACCCGATGAACAGGAATACGAGCGTCTGAAAGGCGTTTGCCCAGGCCGTGCCGCGCACGCCGCCCAGGAAAACGTAAAACAAAACGACGAGGCATATCGCCAGTGACCCCAGCCAGTAGGGGACCGCTCCCGCCGCAACGACGGTCCGGCCGGTGAAATACGCCGGGAACACACTCGGAAACGCGCCCTCGGTGACCTTCTCGATCGTTGCACCCGCCCCCATGATGCCGATGAGCAGGTAGGGGATGACCAGCCCCACGAGCACCGGAAACAGGATCAGTCCCAGCTTGTCCGACTCAAACCGATCGCGGAAGAACTGAATCTGCGTTACGTAGCCATGCCGCTTGCCGAAGGACCAGAGCTTGATGCCGATCAGGAAGAAAACCGCTGCGTGGATGATCCCCGACCACGACGCCATCAGCCCGTAAACGCCGATCCCCGCCTTGAAGGACTCGCCCGTCGATCCGACCATCGCGAACGCCGTCATGGTCGTACCGAATAGCGACATGAGCAGCAGAAATGACCCGATGCCCCGCGAAGCCAGGAAGTAGTCGCTGGCCGTGCCGCGAAAGAACCGGCTGCTCGCCACACCCAGGAGCAGCAGCAGCGCCAGGTAGCCGCAGATGATCCCGACCTGCAACATCAGTGCCCCTCCTGACCGCGCGCCTGCGCCTTGGGAAGGGACTCGATTTCGTCAACGTCCTTCGGCCAGCAGAAGTGGTTGGCCAGGGCCCAGGTGCAGGCCGCCGCGATGGATATCCCCATGTGGTAGGCCAGCCCGATGGGAATGAACCCCAGCACCAGCGTCTCCGAATCGTCCCAGAACCAGAAGTCCTGATGCAGCACGATCAGCAGAATGACCAGGGCATACACGAAGTTCTTCATACCGCGGTTACTCCGCTGTCCAGTTGAATGGCCTCGGGGAATTCCATCCATCCTCTCATGGCGTCGAAGACCTCCCCGACCTCCTGGTTGAATACGTCGCCAATGAGGATGCGCACGATGTGGTCGTGCAACTGCGGATGCTCTCGCGTAAACGATGCGAAGCTGAACCCCTTGTTGTAAAAAGCATGAACCAGCAGGCGGATCATCTGCATGCCGTGAAGGAACTGGGGCGCAAAAGCGCCCAGTCGCTCGCCGGAGATATCGCCTTCCCGCAATCCCTCGTGGACGGCGTCGGCCGCCCACTCCCCGCTCTTCAGCGCCAGCATCACACCCGACGAATAGATCGGGTCCAGGAACCCGAAGGCATCACCCACCAGCACCCAGCCGTCACCGGCCAGGCGCCGCGAGCGGTACGAAAAATCGCTGGTCACGTAAGCCCCGCTGATTCGCTCCGCCCCCTCCAGCCGGCGGGCCATCCCGGGGCAGCCGGCGATTTCCTCCTCCAATGTAGCCAGGGGATCATCGCCTCGAGCCGTGCACAAATGCGAGGGCGGCGCAACTACGCCGATGCTCGCAACGTCTTCCGGCAGGGGGATGAACCAGAACCAGCCGTTTCGCTGGGCCGTGTTCAGAATGATCGTCGCTCCGGCGTTCCGGCCCTCGTCCCGCCGGGCGCCCCGGTAATAAGCGTAGATGGCCGCGTTTCGCAAGTGTGGATCGCCGTAGCGCAAACCCAACTGCCGCGAAAGCACAGAGTTCTGCCCCGAAGCATCGATGACCGCTTCCGCGGCAAGATTCAGCGTCTCCCCGTTGTGAACCACATCCACGCCCACGGCACGCGAGCCCTCGAAGAGCACGCGCTTGGCCCGGGCGTTCTCCAGCACGTCGGCGCCCAGTTCACGGGCATTGTCCAGCATCATGCGATCGAATCGGTCCCGCGGCACCTGCCACGTGGTCGACCATTCGCTGGGATCGCGATCCGTGAAATAGAATGGTTGCGAGTCCTTGCCCGACTCGGAAACGAACTGCACGCTCTCTTTGCGAGGGAAATCCGAAGCCCGCAGCTTGTCCAGCATGCCGATGCGCTGGAACGTCCAGAAGGTCTGGGGCATCAGCGATTCGCCGATGTGGTGTCGTGGGAATCGCGACTTTTCCAGAATGAGCACCTTCCGCCCATGCTGGGCCAGAACCGCCCCCGCCGTGGATCCCGCAGGACCGCCTCCAATCACGATGCTGTCGTACTTCCGCTCGGCTTTCATTTTTGTGTCAGATATCTGGCACTTCGACCATATACCGCCGGGCGAAACCGATCGACCCGGGGGGTTACGCCAATCTACCCTTTCCGCTGACGATTTCGAGAAGCTCGATCGCCGGCTGCTGCTCGACGTAGATCGTACCGATTCTTCCGTAGGCCTCCGCCGGCCGCGGCGGCCCGAAGTAACGCAACAGCGGCGCTTCACCGCTGAACCGCAGGTACCACTGCGGCACGACCTTCCGCAGCACGTCGTGCATGATGAGGATGTCCCCCAACGGCGTCCGCCCCGAAAGCACTTCCTCTCGCGCCCGTGGATCAAACACCCGCAGGTCCATCCGAACCAGCCCGTATTCGACCGCTGTCCGCCCGTCGGGAAGAATCAACAGGATTTCGCGACGGTATTCCTCGTCCTCCCCCGTTTGCCGCAGTATTCGCAGCGTCACTCGTTGACCGCAATGCTGCTGGAGCACGGCCGTCATGTGCTCCTCGTGGACCAGCAGCGTACGGAACGGTTCGGGGACCTCCGCCGCGTCGAGCGCCGTGCAGTGCGTCACCGCCTTCTCGATGTCGATCATCCCCTCGCCCAGCGCCGCAAGCGCCGCCGTGGCCGATGAGCACGACTCCAGTCGGGGAAGCGCTGCCATCAGGTGTACCGCACGTTTCGAAACGCAGGCTCGTAGAACCGGGGAAGCAGCCCGTCGACCCGCAGCAGCCCCTTGCGACTCAGGGTGATCGTTCCGTCATCAACGTCAGCCAGACCCTCGTCTCTCAGCGACGAAAACGCTTCGCCGAAGGTGTCCAGAATGTTTGCGCCGAACTTCCGCTGGAAATACGCCGCGTCGATCCGGCCGAGCTTGAGTTGCAGGATCATCTCTCGGATCAGACGCTGGTGTTCCGTGACGGGCAGGGCGCGCGAGAGGGGAAGCCGGCCTTGCTGAAGCGCCTCCACGTAGTCCTCCCAGCGATCGTGATTCTGATAGTGCACGCCCTGAAGGTGCGAGAAGCTCGCCACGCCCATGCCGATCATGTCCGCGCCATGCCAGTTGGCGTCGCGGTAGACGAACCGGCCGCTCGATGACGGCTTGACCAGCGTATACCCGCTCGAGACGACGTAGCCCGCCGATTCAAACCGGTTGAAGGCCTCGCTGACCCAGCGCCGCTTGGTGGACCAGTCCGCCACGGATGGTGCCGCGCTCGTGTCATCCGCTTCGCGAGCAAACACGGTATTGAAGGGCAGTTCCATCTGATAGATCGTCACGCTGTCCGGATCGAGCCGGAGGGTCTCCTCCACGGTTCGATCCCACTTCTCCTGGGTGTCGCCCACCATGCCCGCGATCAGGTCGACGTTCACCTGGTCGAACTCCGCGCGTTTGATCCACTCCCAGCACCGCCGGATCTCCGGCGACTTGTGCGCCCGCCCGTTGAGCGCCAACACCTCGTCATCGAAGTGCTCGACGCCCAGGCTCAGACGCGTGACGCCGATGGACCGGATCGTTTCCACCTTGCCTTCCTTCAGCGTCCCCGGCTCGCACTCGAAGGTGACCTCCCGCGCCCGATCCCACGACCAGTGCGCGCCAATGCGCTCCACCAGCCGTTCAAGCTGCTGGATGCTCAAATACGATGGTGTTCCTCCGCCGAAATAGACGAACTCGAACGTCCGACCGGCCAGCGCCGGCTGGTCGGCATACAGCGCCACCTCCTGCGACAGCGCCTGCAGGTAGGTCTCGATGTCGTCCGAATTCTTGTCCGTGTACACGCGGAAATAGCAGAATTTGCAACGCTTTCGGCAGAACGGAATATGCAGGTAAAGCCCCAGGGGAACCTGCTCCGCCGGTCGCCCCAGGACCTCCTGAACGGCCGGAACATGCTCCGCGGACCACGCCGAGAAAGGCGGGTAGTTGGCCACGAAGTAACTGCCGACCTCGGTTCGATCGTTGACGTCGAGTTCCACCGCGGAGAACTCCCGGAAAGCAATGAAGGGATCAGCCCGGCCCGCAGGGCGAGTATAGAGGAAAGCGCTCCGATTCGCCCAATGTAATTACTTGTGCCGGCCGGAATGCAACAAGCGTGTAACGCCGCACGATCGAGGCCGGGGATAGATGCTCAGGCAGCCCCGTGGTGAGCGTCATCGAGGGATTTTCGGGCCGTGAGCAGCGCCTGGCAGTCGCAGAACGCTCCGTGATGAATGAAAACGAGCTTGGCCTCTTGCACGACATGCGCCGCGCAGCCGCGGTCGCCGAGGATGCGGCCCACATGATCGAATACGCCACGGCACTGCACCTGCGGCGCAGGCCCCAGCGCCTTGCTCAGCGCATCAAAGAACCCGGTCTTCACCAACTCCGCGTAAGTGGTCGCCTCCCGCGCAACGATGTCCTCGCTCCGCGGCAGCTTCAGAAATGCCTCGACCGTCTCCCCGGGGGCCAGTTCGAGCCAGACAAAGCCTTCCATGCGCTGTTCGCGAAACTCCTCCGGAACAACCGTCATCAGGCGATGAAACCGCTCTTCGGGCAGCAAGCCCGAAAAGCCCGCCCAGGTGAACGTAACCGATGTTCGATTCCAGCGGGGATTCTTGCCGACCGCCACCTCGATGCCGGGAAACTTCGGCTCGAGCATGGTCTCCAGTTCTTGAGCCAGGGCAGCATCGGTCGGCTTGGGACGACGCGGGGACATGCCGACACTCTGCCGTTTCACGCCGACGATGTCAACCGCACGACATGGTCCGAAAACACCGTGGGTCCCGTGGAAGCGCGTCACGCCCTGACAATTCAGGCAACCAGGTTACGGTGCGTATGGCAGCCCAAGGTATCGTACGGGCGGCAGTTGGCGCAAGGGCGCGCCGGCCCGCCGCCTGTGCCATATCGGTGACACCCCCAGCTCGGATCACGGTCCGCAAGGCGAAGGTGGAATGGCCCGTCCCTGCCACGACTCGAATCCGTCGCCGCTCAGCAATTCAATCAGGGTGATGACATCATTGGCGTCCGTCAGCGCCGAGCGATTCAGGTCCGTGGCAAAATCGGGCAGCGCCTCGGCAACACCGTTGATCTGATCCAAAAGGGCGATCAAGTCGAATGCGTTCGCCGTTCTCGAGCCGTTGACGTCGCCCGGCAGCGACGCGAAACAGGCATGTGCCGCCACCCCGTTCAACGATACATCGACCCAGGTGCCCGGCTCGATCGGCTCCGAAAGCGAAAATCGAATCCGCGTGGCGTCGACCCGCGCCGCGCCGGTCACCGTCGGCGGCACCCCGTCGCCCCCGATCTCGCTGATCGAGGCCATGTCCGCGGGAAACTCGTCGCCTTCGAGCAGATAGAGGTCGAGATCTGCCCACGTCTGAACGGCTCCGGGCGACGTCTTGTCGTACGGCTGCCGCGCGTCGATCGACCCGCTGAACGGATCGGTCAGCAGCTCCGCGTTGCAAATGGGCAGCGCGGCCGATTGGCACAACGCGTCGGCCATGCAGTAGTCGACGGCGCAAGGATCGGCGTCATTGCACGCGGCGGATGTGCTGCAACCCCCACAATGGAAGACTTCAAAGTCGTCGATGTACCACCCATCAACCCCGGTGCACCCGTCTTTACCGAAATCGAACCGCAAACGAATGGTATCCCCGTCGCTGACCAGCCCGGTCAGGTCGATGACCGTCTGGGCCCACGCGGTTCCCGCGCCCGTAAAGGCGGGAAGACCGGCGAGTGGGTTCGTGTTCCCGGCCGCCTGTGCGATCAAGTCGGCGTTGTACGTGTTGTAGCTGAGCTTCTCCGGCGGGATCAGAAGAAAGTCGCCGCCGTTGACGCGCAAGCGGATGGTGCCGCCGTCGTAGCCCGGTTCCGTGGCCACGAAGTGCGTAAAGACCACGCCCGGATTCACCATTCCCGTCGCCGGAAGCGTAATGGGCGGACTCCACAACTCATGCCGGGCGCTCTCGTCGACGTCCACGCAATTGCCCAGATTGGGGTCGGCGATATACAGCGCATATCCCTCCCGGCCGATGGGTAGATCGTCGCGAACCACCCAGTCGTAGGGTGTTGGCGGTTCGGTGTTGTACGTGCCCCAGTCCATGACCCCGTCGTCGAAGGTGTCACGGAAGATGATCGCCTTGCTCGGACACAGTACCGGGGGCGCGGGATCCAGGAGCGGCTGGGTCGCCCCACAGCTTCCCTCGGTATTCATTTCCACCGCCAGAAGCGCGCCGTTGACTCGCCCCGCATCCACCTCGGAGAACATGGAACTGGACGGCAGGCCGGTCCGGGGGTCATTCGGAAACGTGCCGATCAGATCCGTGGCCGATTGCACGAGCCCGTTGTAGGTGTCCTCGAAATCCGAACCCGGCGTAAGGTAGGTGGTCAGAGCCCGAAACCAGACGGCCCCGGCCTTGATCGGCCCCATGGAGCCGATGTTGTACCCGTTGAAGGATTTGCCATCGACCATGATGGCAAAGGCGTGGTTGGGGATGCCGCTGCCGGTGTGCACGCCGCCGTTGTCGGCACCGCCTATTCCGCCGCAGGTCTGGAGCGGGCTGTTGGCCCGGTCGGGATCACCGAAGCACGGCGGATGCCACATGTCACGGATCGCATTATTCCCCAGGAAACCGGTATCCTCGCCCATCAGCCAGCGAACCCCCTGCGACACCGGATTGTTCACGCACACGTCCGCACGAGCCAGATTCGGCTCGTCCACGTCGTTGTCCGCGTAGCCCGCGTCCTTCGGCCAGGGCGTGCCGGACACGGTATTCTTGAACGCCGCATCACCGTTATACAGATCGATCAACTCGCCGAAGATGTCCGAAAAGGACTCGTTGAGTTGTCCGGGCTGGTTCTGATACACCAGCGCGGCCGTGAATTGCGTGATGCCGTGCATCAGTTCATGCGCAACCACATCGTCCGACGCCATGCCCAGGCAGTACACCGCCTGCTCGCCCAACCACGCGGCGTTCGGACAGGCCAGTGCCGCCGTGTTGACCGTCTGCACGATGGGCAGTCCCAGCCCGTCGATGCTGTCATACCCGAAGCCGCGGTAGAAGAATCCGTACACATCCGCGGCATAATCATGGGCCCGGTTGATGTCCCGCTCCAGCGACTCCTGAATTGCCGGCAGATCCACCGGCCCCTGTGTTTCCAGCCGCACCAGTTCACCGGGAAGGGCGACCCGCTGCTTGCCGTTGTACGTCAGTCGAAGCCGCGCGCTCTCCAGAAGCGACCAGCGATCGAGCACCTCGCCGCTGTGCGCGTCGATCAGGAACGAATCGCGAACACCGGCCGGTAGATCCTCAAGCACCAGATACCATGCAAGCCGCGCACCCCGGGGCTTGTCCCCATACCACCCGGGATCGACGATCACCAACTCGGACGACTCGACCGCCGTCACCGCACCGGGAACGTCGTCGGAGACATCGGCCTTGGCCAGCGCCGCGGCCAGGTCGGCCGTGACGGACGGATCTGTCCGCAGCTTGTTTGGAATCGGATAGAAGTCCCCGTTGGCGGCGATGATGCCGCCGGCGGCGTTCTCGTGGACCTTCAACATCCCGGTGAACACGGGAATGCCGCGATGAACCTGGCGGTAAGTCGTATGCACCTGGCCGAGTGCGTCGGCACCCGTCCGCTGTGCGTCGAGCACGAGCTCCTGGGCGGGATCGTCAACGCCGAATAACACCCCGTACGCGCGAAGAAACTCCATCGGCCGATCGGCGCCGCCCGCCAGCGGCGGCATCGGAATCGTCCCCCCATCCCGCGCCACGACGAACGTGGCCTCGCCCGTCGCACGCGCACCGAGAATCGCGACGTTCTCCCGCGCAGATTGCTGTGCCGCCGCCGGCGCGACGGCCAGAAGCAGAATCATCAACGGTGGCAAACCCTCGCCTGCCCGCTTGCCGTTCCCGGTAGACATCGTGGTATCCATGGATCGATTCCTCGGCGGGCAAGCGGCGCGTGCCCGCCATGCGCACGGTGGATTGCAACAAGATTGACCCCGCGGCAGGTTCGGGTCTGCCAAACCCGCCGATAGACCGAAGCCCTCCGACTCCCGCATGCGAAGCCGGATGCCGCCCCAGTTCCCCCCAAGAGAACAAACTTCCGCAAGTCCCGATTGTATTCCCGGAGCTGGGAATGAAAACGGCGCAAGTCCCCCTTCGACAGGATTATGCGCTCATTCGGGGCCTTGCCAGAGCCGACCGAGCTGCGCGCGAATGTCGGATGCGCCTCCCGGCCGCGCATCCGGGAAGGCTGCAGCACCCGCCGAACGAACTTCCAGCCGGTCACGCGGAATGTCCGCCAGGTATCGCGACAACTGCGCGTACCCGTGCCCGTCGGACAGCCCGAATCGTTGGTGGTAGTAGCGAAATGGGAAATATAGGTAAAGGTGATCCTTGGCCCGGGTCATGGCCACGTACAACAGGCGGCGCTCCTCCTCAACCCCTTCCTCGTCTCGCAGGGCCATGTCTGAGGGAATCATCCCATCCGCAACATGGAGAACGTATACGGCGCTCCACTCGCAACCCTTGGCCGAGTGGATGGTGCTCAGGGTCAACCAGTCCTCGTCAAGATGGGGGGCTCCGGCCAGGTCCGACGTCGCCCGGGGCGGATCGAGCGTCAGGTCCACAACAAACCGCGCCCGGGAACGGTATCTCTCCGCGATACGTGCGAGCTGCTCAATATCGCGCATTCTCATGGCCGCGTTGTCGTACGCCCGCGCCAGCAATGGCTCGAGAAACCGGGCGATGCGCTCGATCTGCGCCGCGACATTCTGTCGCTTGCGAGAAGGTGCAGCGCCGTCCCCCGAGTCCTCCGTCCACCCCGGCGGGGCAGCCGCCAGGCAATCCGAAATCGTCTGCCGCAATGACGCGAATTCCTCCCGGGCACTTTCCGGAACGACCGGCGGTGCGTCCAGGAGCCTGCGAAGCGGGGCGATGGCGCGCGTCGATGCCGGTTCACGGTCTGAGCGATCAGCAGCGGCGATGGCTCCGCTTGACGGTTCCGCGGGTAACACGGCGATGGATGCGTCAGTTGCCTGCGCAGGCGGCAACGCGCCTCTGCCAAGAACACCCAGCCCGTCCATAATCCGCCGCGCAATTTTCGGGCCGACCCCACGCATCAGGCGGAGCACGCGAAACCAACTGATCTCGTCAAATGGGTTCTCGAGAATGCGCAACACCGCCAGCGCGTCCTTGATGTGCGCCGCTTCGATGAACTTCAGTCCGCCGAACTTGTGGTAGGGGATGTTCCGCCGCGTCAGAGCAATCTCCAGGTCGGCGCTGTGGTGCGCCGCCCGGAACAGCACCGCCTGCTTCATCAGCGGGATCCCCTGCTCCAGGTGCTCCAGAATCTGCCGGTACACAAGCTCCGTCTGATGCGCCTCATCCTGGCAGGTGATCAGGACCGGCCGCTGCGTCGATTCTCGCCGCGACCAGAGCTCCTTCGTGTACCGCTCCCGGGCCTGTTCCATGACCGCGTTCGCCGCGGCAAGGATCGGTTGCGTCGAGCGATAGTTCTGCTCCAGCATGATCTGCCGCGTCCCGGGGAACTGGGACGGAAAGTCGAGGATGTTGCGGATCGTCGCCGCGCGAAATCCATAAATCGACTGCGCGTCATCGCCCACCACCATCACATTGTCATACTTCTTCCGCATGCCACGCAGGATGTCGCTTTGCAGCGTATTCGTATCCTGGTACTCGTCCACGAGGACATGCTCGAAGCGATCGGCCGCTCGCTCCCCGACGCGCGGCGCGACGCACAACGCCCGCCAGTACAGCAGCAGATCGTCGTAGTCCAGCAGAAACTGCCGCATCTTGCGCGCGACATACTCCTGGAAAACCGCGGCGATCTCTTCGCGATCCTCCAGGCACCAGGGAAAGTAGCGCTCGAGCGTTTCCTGGAGCGACCGTTGGGCGTTCACGGTGTGGGAGTAGATGCGGACCAGCGTATCCCGCGACGGAAACCGCCGTTCCCGCCCTACCAGCCCCAGTTCGGCGCGAAGCAAGCCCATCAGGTCGCTCGCGTCGTCCTCGTCCATCACCGTGAAATCCGGCGGCAATCCTATTGCGGTTCCATAAACGCGCAGCAACCGGTTGGACACGGCATGGAAGGTGCCGCCCCAGACCTTGCCCGAAGCGTCCTTGCCGCACAGTCGCGCCGCACGGCCGATCATCTCCGCCGCCGCCCGCCGGGTGAACGTCAGCAGGAGGATGCGATCCGGCGGTACGCCGCGCTCGATAAGCCACGCCACGCGACTGGCAAGCGTCTTGGTCTTGCCCGTTCCCGCTCCCGCGATGACCAGAACGGGACCGCCCGGGGCGGTCACCGCCTCGCGCTGCGCGGGATTGAGCTCTTCAAGCCAGGAAGTCAACGGCATACCCTCGGCCGAGCAGTTCGCAAAAGGGAAGCTAGCCTGTACTGCGCCCGTTGAACAGGGGAGACCGTTTTCACGTGTCGACGGACGTGATCCACGCAGTCACGCGAAAGCGGCCCGGCAAGACCCGTGATTCCTGCAAAAAAAAGGACGGCCGCGGCTGGCACCTTTCGCGCCGCCACGACCGCCCGTAAACAGGGATCTTATCGCGATCGTTACTCGCCGATTTTCTTCAGCTGCCGCTCCAGCGCTTTCGTGTGTCGTTCACTCGATGCTTCGCGCAGCGCCTCGAACACGCGCTTCACAGTGCCGTCCGTCACCGCCGGTAGCAGCTCGTCGTACAGCGCCACGTTGGTGCGCTCGTGATCCAAGGCAAGCTGGAGTGCCCCGGCCAGCGTCGCCGGCAGCTCCGGCACGGCGGCCTCCTCGGGCGCTGGCGGATCAACCTCCGCCCGTTCCAGCAGGTTGCGCAGCGCCGCGGCATGGCGCCCCTCGGCCTGATGCAGTCGTCCGACACCCCGCGGCTCGTCGAACTGCTCGATCACCTGCCCGTAGTAGATTTCCATTCCCAATTCATCGAGCAGCGCCCGACGCACGGCACCCACATCCGCTTCGTTGAGCGAGAGAGGTTCATCATCTCCCGCCGGCATGCAGGGGCCCTCGCCGCGTCCGCGCATTCCCGGCGGGAATTCACCGCGCATGCCTCCACGGGGACCACGCGGGCCGTCGCACATGCCGCGCCGCGGACCGGGAGGCGGTCCATTGCCATTGTCATCTGCCCGACGCTTGCCGTGAGGCCCCATGCCGTCGCGCATGCGCATCCTCGGCCGTTCTCCTTCGTCATCCGCCCACCTTCGTCCGTGGGGTCCATCTCCGCAGCAGCCGGCGCGCGGACCGTCTCCATCACATGCGCCGCAGCACGGGCGACCGGCGTTGTCATCCTCTTCGGCCGCGGCGCAGGGCGGCGGGTTGGGCCCATCCGGCCCGCGCATTTTCGGACCTCCGCCACCGTGCCAGGGTCGCGCATCGGCCGCTGCCGCAAATGCCAGCATCGCCAAGGCCGCGATCATCGTCGTCATCGCCTTCATGGGGATCTCCTTTTTCTCGAGGGTGGCCATCGACGGCATGTGCCGCCGCGCCGGCCTGATTCACTCCATGAAACGAATCACGCGGAGATGCCCTGCGGTCGAAATCCGGATTTTCGTAAAGTCCGCAGGAACGTGTCGGGGGGGCGGAATCGAACGCCCGGACACTAACGAAGATACGCCACGGCGTAATCGGCCTCGCCGTCCATGGCGACATGAACGCGCCGTCCGGAGGTCGCCGTGGGAACACAGATCACGCGAAGCTCTTCCGAGAACTCCGCGTCCTCCGGCAGCAATTCGGCCAGCACGTTCGGCGATTCGTCGAAAAAACGCTCGTTGAATCGATTCGGGGATTCGTCCGGATAAAGCGGCAGATACTGGATCTTCGCTTCGACGAGGTCCTGGAAGAAGTGTGTTCCGAAGGAAACTTCGGGAACGAACCCGCCCTTGGCCCGGGCAATCTCGATGAGCATCCGACAGCGGTTGATGTCCGCATAGCGCACGGGAACACCGAGGCGGATGTCCTTGCTGCCCCAGCGACCTGGACCCATCAGAATGAACGTGCCGCGCTCCAGGCGGTGGTTGACCCGCCCCACCACGCGGGCCAGTTCATACCGGCGATCAAGATCGGGTATCGCGTCATACGCGCGAGGGTCGACGTACACGACGTACTCGATTCGGTCGATCATGCCCGATCGAACGTATTTGCGGGCATCGAAGATGACATCCTCCGGACGGACATCGTCCGGCGGTTGCGCCGGGCTGCTCTCCGCCGTCTGCGACAAGGAACGGCACTGCAGCACGTAGAGGTTCTCGCCGTCGCAGGCGAACTCGATATCCACGGGGCGCTCGTACGCCCTCTCGAGCAGGTCGAGAATGCCGCGAATACGCTGGGCGAACGGCGTGGAGCGCACCAGTTTGTCGAATGTGACGACCATGTCGTCCGGCTCGGCGTCGACATGCAGCATGGTCGGCGCGTACAGACCCCCGTCCCGATGGATCGAGATGATCTTGTCGAGCATGGGGAAATCCGGGGCTTCTTCCAGAAGTTCGCGCACCCGAATGCTTCGGAAACGGTTCTGCTCCAGGTCGATCACGTCGACCGTCTGTTGCGCGCCCCGGCGGATCTCCTGCGTGTTCGACTCCGGGCGGAGCGTGGGCGCCGCCAGCGCCACCATCCGTGGATAATCCGGACCCCCGCGATCCACCGCCCGCGTGCCCAGACCCACCACCAGCCGGGCCATGCCGTCTTCGCGCCGGATCCTCGGCGACCAGCGGTACTCGTTCCGCGAAAAAGCCACACCCGCGAACGCGGGCAGGTAGTACTTCCCCACGCGCGTGCCCACGACCTTCTGAATCAGCACGGCCATGGATTCGACATAGTCGATCAGGTCGTGCTCGCGCCGGTAAAGAATGGGATCGGCGGACAACACGCTGGCGTACACTTCGGCGATCGCCCCGAGCAGCGCCCGAAGCCGGTACTCCAACGAGCCCTGGTTGGCCAGAAAGAAGCTGGCGTACTTCCCGGAGAAGGCGGTCCCCAGCCGGTCCTCCAGCAGGCTGCTGGAACGCACGATCAGCGGATCGGGGCCCAGTTGCTCCAGCACCCGGCGGAGCTGGTGAACGATCTTGAGCGGAAAGTCGCCGTTGCGAAATACGCCGCGGATAATCGGATACTCGCGAGCGACGTCCTGGATCGGCTTGTACTTCTGGTTGCGGTACTCCTGGAACCGGTTGAGGGACAAAAACTCCTCGATCACGTCGCTGCGGAGGTAGTACGATTCGGGCGTGGCCAGCGGAAGAAAAGGCTCCTTCCCCTCCTCCGCGCTCGTGAGAATGCGGTTGGCCAGGATCATGCCCCCGGCCTTGCCCCCGATACGCCCCATGCCCTGGTCGCCCCCGATCATCCGCCGCGTCACATCCTCGAAGTCGCGGACGATAAGGTGCTGCTTGGCGATGGCCAGAAACTCGAGCTGATCGCTCAGAAAATGGCGGATCAGCGCCACCCGCGTGCCGATCATCTCCGATGGCGGGACCCGCGTCTCACCGACGGGCAGCTCGCAGAAGCGCTGCACCTCGTCGGCCAGTTGACGGAACGTTACCGAGGGCAGGTTGGCCACCTGCTCGAGGCTCTGCATCTTCTCCCGCTTGAGCGTGAGATTGACGATGTCCTCGACCTCGGCCGGCGTGAACCGCCGGGACACGAACTCGTGGATCAGCTCCTCGACCGCGCGGCGCTCGCGCTCGTCCCAGGGCGTCCGCGTGACGATGTTCGGATCGCGTGTCTTCTCGGACGGCGCGGTGCCCAGGCGCCGCCGGGCTTCGTCATACAGCGCGTCGACGCCGACGATGCCTCGCTTGTGCAGCGCAACCATCAACTCCCGGTGGACGCGCTCGGCCAGTTGCGGGTGCCCCGCCAGCAGCTCACGCAGGACCGCTTCCGTCTCCTGCGGATCGTGTCCCAGCCCCTCGGAGGAGTCCGATTCGTGCGTCGGTGAGTCCATATCGGGCATTGTTGCGATCGCCCGACGCTGTCGCAAGGACGGGATTTCTGCCCGCACCCCATGACTCCCGCCGTCGCGACGTATAATTCCCACGAAGCGTAAGGCGGCCGGAGAGCAGACATTTTGCAGCCCGTTTCCAGCAACCCGTCCCTGGAGCCAGCCACCGCTCCATCCCGAGGCGAACTCGCCCTCCCCGTGGTGAGTGCCGCGCCGAACGTACAGCGCAAGTCGCGCATGGCGCGCCGCCGCGCGGCTGTGCTCATCACCGTCCATCTGCTCATGATCGCCCACGTCATCCACTGGCTGCTGGCCGGACGAACCCTCTCGCCGGTCGAGCCGTCGGAGGCCATGTACACGCTCGACCGCGGCTACCTGAACGCGGGTTTCATTTTCTTTGCCACGGCCATCGTCGCGACCCTGATCTTCGGGCGCTTCTTCTGCGGATGGGGTTGCCATTTCGTCGCCTACCAGGATCTGTGCGCGTGGCTTCTGCGACGCGTCGGCATCCGCCCCAGGCCCCTGCGCGCCCGGCTGCTTGTGCTCGCCCCGCTTGCCTTGGCCCTGTACATGTTCGTCTGGCCGAGTGCCTATCGCTGGGCAACGGGCACCCCCCGCGCGGCAATGAGCAATCACCTGTTCACGGCCGATTTCTGGCAGACGTTCCCCGGACCGATCATCGCCGTCCTGACCGTCCTCGTGGCCGGCTTCGCCATCGTGTACTTCCTGGGGTCCAAGGGATTCTGCACCTATGCCTGTCCCTACGGAGCATTCTTCGCCCCCGCCGATCGCCTCGCCCCGGGCCGGATTCGCGTCACCGACGACTGCAAGCACTGCGGACACTGCACCGCGGCATGCAGCTCCAACGTGCGCGTCCACGACGAAGTCAAACGATTCGGCATGGTCGTCGATCCCGGCTGCATGAAGTGCATGGATTGCGTGAGCGTCTGCCCCAACGACGCCCTCTATTACGGTTTCGCCCGCCCATCGGTCGCTGCCCGGCCCGTATCCGCGCCGAAACGACGGACGTTCGATTTCACGCTCGGCGAGGAACTGGTCATGGCGGCCGTGGGCCTGGCCACGCTTCTTGCCCTTCGCGGACTGTATGACCTCGTGCCGCTCCTGTTTGCCATGGGGCTCGCGGCGATGACCGCTGTCGTCGTCTTGAAGCTCTATCGCCTCGCCCGCGACGCCAACGTTCGCTGGCAGAACTTCTTGCTGAAGCGTGGCCGGCGCTGGACCGGCCCGGGTGTCGCCTTCGCGGCGCTCTCTTTCGCGTGGATGGTCGTCGTCGCGCACAGCGGGTTCGTGCAGTGGGCTTCGTGGCAGGGGAAACGCGGCGCGGCGGCGCTCGCCTTGGGCGACGACATCTGGCAGCCGGGTTCGGCATGGACCGAACGCGCCGACGAGGAGCAGCGCGCCACGGCCGCCACCGCGATCCGGCAACTCCAGCGCGCCGATCGCTGGAGCCTGCTGCCAACACCTTCCATCTTGCAGGACATGCTTTGGCTGCACGTGGCCCGCAACGATCTGGACGCCGCCGAGGGAGTTCTCCACCGCCTCATCGCAAGCCGTCCGCACGACGCCGAGCCGCAGCGGGCGCTCGGAAACCTCCAACGCAAGTCCGGAAGGCTCGCCGAAGCCGAGCAGGCATTTCGCGCCGCTCTGACACTCGATCCGCAGAATCGCGCCGCCCGCGACGACTTGATCGCTCTCTTGTTGCAGGCGGGAAATCTCGACGATGCCCTGCGCGAAGCGCGACTCGCGGCAGACGAAGCGGGCACGACGATCAACGCCCGCCTGCGCCCGGCCCGCATCCTCTTGCAGGCAGGTCGATTCCTCGACGCCCGGCGCGAACTCGCGCGCCTCGTTCAGGAGGAGCCGAACCGCAGCGAAATCCACCTGCTCCTGGGCATCGTCCAGGCGAACCTCGGGGAGCAGGGACAGGCGCTCGATTCCATGCGCCGGGCTGTTCGCCTCGATCCCGATCAATCCGATGCGCGCTACAACCTGGGCATGATCCTGCTCGCCCGCGGAACGGTTGGCGAAGCCGTCGACGAACTCACCCAGGCCGCGCGCCTTGATCCCGCACGGCCGATCTACCACTACAACTTGGCCGTCGCGAACTTCATGAACGGCCGACCCGACCTCGCCCTCCCTGCAATCCAGGAAGCCATGCGTCTCAACCCGGACGATGCCGACGCCCGAGCGTTTCTCGATGTCGTAAAAAGCCACCTTGCGGCGAGCACCGCTTCCGACACGCCCTGACCCGCCGCGCGAGAATCTTGGGGAATCCCGTCCTCCACCGCCGTCGTGGAAGTTGACCGTGACCGAGCGACCCGCTGCCGCTCGATTCGCGCGTGGCCTGCTCGGCCCTTCCCGTATACATTTCCCAGAGTGCCCGGTAGGATGGGCCGCCCGTGCAACGAGTGGCAAGAACCCGATCGCGGCGCCGCGATCGCGGGCGCATCGGACGAGTTCAACATGACTCCGACTTCAGTGGAACAGTACGCGGCCCTGGGCGTCGTCGTGCTCCTCGTGGGATTCGTCGCCGTGGCCATGCTGGTCATCGCCCACACCTTGGGGCCTAAGCGCCACGGCCCGGTCAAGGACAGCACCTACGAGTCCGGCATGCCCGTGCTTCAGGACACGCGGCGGCGCTTTAACGTCCGGTTTTACATCGTCGCCGTCCTGTTCCTGTTGTTCGATGTTGAGATCATCTTCATCTGGCCCTGGGCCAAGGTTTTTCACCACGCCGCGGCCACCGGCACTACCATCCCCCTGGGGGATGGAACGCTTGCCGGCAAGGGCTTTCTGCTGGCGGGCATGGGTATATTCTTCATCCTGTTGGTGTTCGGACTGATATACGAATGGCGCAAGGGCGCCTTCCAGTGGGAGTAACCGACGATTCTTGGCGTGACGGCATGAGCGATATTCAGACAGGTACGACACCCTACCAGGCAAGCAAGGAAGAGTTCCTGGCCACGCGGCTGGACCACGTGACCGACCTCATCCAGAAAATGGGCATCAATTGGGCGCGTAAAAACTCGCTCTGGCCCATGCCCTTTGCCACCGCTTGCTGCGGGATCGAACTCATGGCCACCGGGGCAAGCCGCTACGACATCGGCCGATTCGGTGCAGAGGCCATGCGCTTCACGCCCCGCCAGTGCGACCTGCTCATCTGTGCGGGGCGCGTGGCCATCAAGAACATGCGCGTCCTCCAGCGCATCTACATGCAGATGGCCGAACCCAAGTGGGTCATCAGCATGGGTGCCTGCGCCAGCACCGGCGGCGTGTTCGATACCTATGCCGTCGTGCAGGGCATCGATCAGTTCCTTCCCGTGGACGTCTACGTTCCCGGCTGCCCGCCCCGACCGGAAACCCTCCTCGAGGGCGTCATGCTGATCCAGCGATTGGTGGACCAGGATGGGATCAAGTCCAGCGCGCAGCGCGGCAAGGGCCTGCGCCTGGTCGTGCCCGCGCCGCAGCAACGGCTGATCGACCTGAACGTGCCGGGACGAAACTGATGGGCAACGCGGAACACCGCCTTCGGCTTCCGCGATCGTGGGATGGATTGAAGTGACGACGAGTCATTCGCTGATCGAAGTGCTCCAGGCACAATTCCCGGATGTCGACTTCGCCCCGGGCCCGCTGCTCAAGGTCCGCGACAAGACCAGAGAACAGTTGTGCGTCCGCGTTCCGCCGGATCGCCTGCTGGAGGTGTTCCGCTTCCTGCACGACGACCCGCGCTGCGCCTTCGAGCAACTGGCCGACCTCACCTGTGTGGATTACCTGAACTTCCCCAAGGCCCGCGATCGCTTCGGCGTGATCTACGCGCTGCTCTCCATTACCCACGGCCACCGCCTCTGGGCAAAGTGCTTCGTGAATGATCCCGAGCCGGCCGTGCCGACCGTGACCGGTATCTGGCAGGGAGCCGAATGGATGGAGCGCGAAGTCTGGGACATGTTCGGCGTCCGCTTCAACGGCCATCCCGACCTGCGGCGGATTCTCACATGGGAAGGTTTCGGGGCGTTCCCCCTGCGCAAGGACTATCCCCTGCGCGGCCAGGGCGAGCGCGAGGACTTCGAGCGGCTCACGCGGGATAGCGCGTAGGAGAAAAGCTAGGTCTGAGCGGCTTTGCCGTTTGATATGTGGATGGATGTGACCATCAGGAGATCGACCAGGTCCCAGGAGTAATCCTCGTTGGTTATGATAATGGCCCGGCCTCCGGGGAACTGTGCCAGAAACTCCGGATGCGGGACGTGAATTACCCGACCGTCGGCAACGTAAAGGTCGAAGGGTTGAAAGGGCCGGGCGGCGTGAGCTTTTCGAAGAGCTTCATTGTTCATCGGAGTTAACTCCGCGGCCGGAATGCGAGCTTCATGGCGTCCCCATGATTGTAGCCAATTGCGGGAGTGAAGCACAAGTGATGGCGAATACCCCGCAAATCGCGGTCGCTGTGACGCATTGAAAGTACGATAATGACAACGACTCCCGCAACCTCGCAGTACGCCGGCGCCACCTACGCTCCCGAGGAACCCGGCGGCGATGTCTGGGTCCTCAACCTCGGACCGCAGCACCCCGCCACGCACACCACGCTCCGCCACGTCCTCGAGCTCGACGGCGAGCGCGTGCTTTCCTGCACGGTGCACATCGGCTACCTCCACAGCGGGTTCGAAAAGCTCGGCGAGCACCTCAACTACAACCAGTACGTCGTCGTCACCGACCGCATGAATTACGTCTCGCCCATGGCCAACAACATCGCCTGGCACGACGCCTGCGAAAGACTCTTCCAGATCGAGCTCACGCCGCGCTGCAAGGCCATCCGCACGATCATCGCCGAGCTCGCCCGCATTCAGGACCACCTGCTCTGCGTCGCCGCGGCCGGCCTCGACCTCGGCGGCTTCACCGCCTTCATGTACCCCTTCAACGCCCGTGAGACGATCTACGATCTGTTCGAGGAAATCTGCGGAGCACGCTTCACCACCAGCTACACCCGCGTCGGCGGATTGATGCAGGACATCACCCCGGCCTGGCCTGCAAAAGTAAAGAAGTACGTCACCGACGAGTTACCCCGCGCCCTGGAAGATCTCGAAAGGCTGCTGACCCGCAACCGCATCTTCATCGAGCGAACCAGGGGCATCGGCTACCTCAGCAAGGAGGACGCCATCAACTGGAGCTGGACCGGCCCACACGCCCGCGCCAGCGGCGTCCGTCGCGACCTCCGCAAGGACGAGCCCTACCTCTGCTATGCCGACAACTGGGACGGCCAGGGCGCGCCCGCCGTCAAGTTCAAGGTCCCCGTCGGCAGCGGCGGCGACTGCCTCGCCCGCTACCAAGTGCGCCTGGCCGAGATGCGCGAGTCGGTGAAGATCATCCTTCAACTCGTGGACAACATCCCCGACGGGCCCATCAACGTCCTGCCCGACGACAAGAAAACGCTGCCCAACAAGAACGAGGTCTACTTCAGCATCGAAGGACTCATCCACCACTTCGAGCAGATCATGACCAACCGCGGGTTCGAGCCGCCCGTCGGCGAGGCCTACGGCGCCAACGAAACCGCCAACGGCGAGCTCGGCTTCTACCTGGCCAGCGACGGCGGCAACTGCGCCTACCGCGCCCGCTGCCGCCCGCCGTCGTTCATCAACTACCAGTGTTTCGAGAAACTCGTCGTGGGCCACAAGGTCAGCGACGTCGTGGCCGTGCTGGGGAGCCTCAACATCATCGCCGCGGAGTTGGATCGATAAGCAACCAGCTCGCACATATGTGGTGTTTCTATGAAGCTGAAAGTCGTCGTCCATGAAGCGGAGGAAGGTGGCTATTGGGCGGAGGTCCCGGCAATCCCCGGATGCGCTACACAAGGGGAGACTTTTGAGGAGTTGCTGAAGAACATCTACGAAGCCGTTGAGGCGTGCCTGTCCGTTGAGTTGAAACCGGCGAAGCGCTCGCGCGGACGGCGCGTTGTGGAAATCGTGGTTTGAAGCAGGTCACCGGCAGAGCGCTGATCAAACTTCTCCGTCGCCATGGATGGGAAGTTCTTCGAATTCACGGGAGCCATCACGTGATGGGTAAAGAGGACTCGAATGTCCGCTTGTCCATTCCCGTGCATGGCAACAAACCGTTGAAGACCGGCCTGGTGAGTCATCTGCTGAAGATGGCCGGACTCTCGGAATCTGATCCATAGGCTGATTCAAAACAAGGGTTTATCGTGAGCTGGCAGACCATCAATCGCAACGAAACCGTCGTGGACCCCAAGGCTCCCCCCGTCCTCTCCGAGGCCGTCCGTGAGAAAATCCGCGGCTTCTTTCCCCGCTACCAGACCAGACGCGCCGTGCTCCTGCCCGCCCTCCACATCGTGCAGAACACCCTCGGACATCTCTCCTGGCAGGCCTTGATGGAAATCGCCGAGGTTCTCGACATCCACCCCTCCGAGGTGATGGACACCGTCTCCTTCTACACGCACTTCTGGACCCATCCCAAGGGCAAGAAGGTCATTACCGTCTGCCGCAGCATCTCCTGCGAGGTCCTGGGCGGACCGGCCGTCCTCGAAGAAATCAAGCGCCAACTCGGCATCGACGAGCACGGCACCTCTGCCGACGGCCGGTACAGCCTGGTAACGGAAGAATGCCTCGCCGGCTGCGACCACGCCCCCTGCATGCTCATCAACGAGCGTATGCACAAGCGCGTCAAGCCGCAGGACGTGGCCAGGATCCTGGCCGACGCCGACAACGACAAGCTCTCCATGCCCCGCAGCACCCTCTTCGACCCCCCCGAAGAAAACGGAAAACCCGCGGTCCCCAAGCCCGCGTCACCCGGCCCGGATGCCACCACCGGCGAACCCGTCGACAACGTCATCGGAACCACCTCCGACGTCCGCGAGATGCGCGACGCCGACTGACCGCACGGCCTTGTAGTCTTGTAGCTTAGTAGGGTGCATCTTGATGCACCGGACGGCAAAACCGATTTGCGCCGTGTGCCATGCCCACACCCCATCGGGATGCTCTTGAATGGCTTGGCCGCCCGCTGCGATGCGTCGCACGCAGGATTCGCTTGACACACCTCGGTAAAGGCGCTGTACAATCGGCGACTCAAGCGGCTGGTTGGAATGTGAAACTGGAGACGTGGACGTGATTTCACTGAGTCATGGCCCTCTCTGCTTGCTCGCGTACGAAGGGCAAGCCAGTGCTACGCCCGTATTTTTCTGGCCGTTTTTTCGATACTTTGTCTTGATTATCCCCTGGGTGGTGCTCCGCGTGGCGACAAAACGCGCAAGCAGTCGCCGAGCGTTCGTAACGATTACATTTTGTGCTATCTTGTGGTGCCTTTTGATATGGCGATGGGATCCTCGGGCAGCCATTCCGGATTCCGAGACGTATGGTAGATATGCGCAGGCGATATTCCTGTCCTATCCGTTCGTGATCTTGCTTGCATGTATTCTATTCTTACGGCTTGCTGTCCGCGTTGTGCGAGTGGAGTATGCGGGAATGGAAGCGGGCCGCAATGGGACAAGCAGTGATGTATTGCGGTCTCTGGATGACTTCGTCCCTGTAGGGGCTACTCTCGTCATAGTTATGATCTTGGCGGTGGGCTACTGGTTCGCCGGCGTTGCTGCGATCGAGCAACACGAGAGAGTCATCGAGACGGGTTGGATGGGGCCTCTATCCAGGAACGGATTGTTTGTTCACACAATCGAGTCAGACGCGTTTTGGCTTTTCGTCATGATGCCGGTTGGATACGCCGTACTCCTGATGGGTTGCAAAGGGCAGAGGGATCGTGTTGCCCTGCTGCTCTGGTCTCTGTGGTGGATATATGCGATTTTCGGGGCACCTTGGGCTCACAGCGATGATTGGTGGATGGCAAGATACGTTATCGATGTTGACCGAGGTGTATTCGAGCTCGGGCAAGCAGGTTTCTACTTACTGAACAGTCCACTCATTCCTCCCAACGGCGGTCCTTATTTTGCCAGCCTTGCGTTGATATTCACCCCCGCGTATACGATTGCCTTCGCGATAATGCTCACCCGAATCGTGCGCCGTTGGCGCCGTCCGGGTCAACATTGTATTCGTTGCGACTACGATCTCACTGGGCTTGAGTCCGACCGTTGCCCCGAGTGTTTCACGCGATTCAGTCCGCGGAGACCCAGACGGGGTCCCAGTTCCGTAGGGTGCGTCCCCTGACGCACCTCTTCAACGTGTGCCATGCCCACGCGTCGCTTCGAGGTGTGGGCATGCTCTTGAACTGCGCCGACGGGTGGCATGGCCAAGCCCGTTCGGCAAAGCCGGGACGAGGCCCCGCCATGGGCTTGCCTCAAGAGGCAGTCGGTATCTTGATGCACAAATTGAAAAGACGACAATAATCCACCGTGCCCGCGTCCGTTCGATGGAACGATGAGCGTTCGACGTCTTTCTTCACGCTTGCAGCCCATGGGCGTCGCCCGTGACTTGAACAGAGAAAGACGCATCAAGATGCCACCTACCCAACGTCGCTCGCTGTCGGTTGACGGCAGCGAGGTAACCCAGTCGATTCTTGTCGGGCACGTGCCGCGAGGACAAATTCGTGTCCAACAGTTCGGAACAGCTTTCAGGAAAAGCAAAGCCGGCGGAGCCGAAGCCATCCCGGAACCGTATTCGCCGAAAGCTCGTATTTCTCGCCGCCCTGTTCCTCTTCCTTGCATTACCGATTACTTATCTCTGGGCTTTCTGCAACCTTGCCTTCCATTCCAAGGAATGGACAAGCAGCCGCACCGATTCGGCGATCGAACGAGGGTTGGATTACCTCTGCCGTTCCAGTGCATTTGCGAAATCCTTGGAAGAGGAGGGGGAAGCTGCACCCCACCACTTTCTCCTGAAACGCGTTCTCCGGCGACACAACTCCCCGTGCCTGTGCGATCAAATGGCACGCGCGTCCGATCTCAATCGCGAAAACCTTCAATGGCGAGTGTTCTTCGGCCTGCCGGGGTGGCCCCGCGACGCATTGACACCCCAGGACATGGCTTGGATTCAGGCGTTCTTGTCCACCCGCCGCGAGGATTTCTATGCCCAGTGGCTCATCCACGCCCTCTACCCCACAGAGACTCGCTTGAATGAAAGGACGAGCGGCTGTTTCGCAATCCTTCGCTTCTCAAAGGCAGTTACAAGCTAACGCACGCCCTGCTTGCCTATCTTTGGTTGCAGGAAATCGATCCCGTCGAGGCGAACCGCCGGGGAGTAGAAAGACTCGTGCTGTCGGTCAATGGCAGACTGCGCTGGATTCAATCCTGGGATCCATTCACAAGCGATATATACAACGAGCGCATCGCATTCTGGCTCTATATGGATGACCCGCCGGCGGTCCGCCAACGTTGGATCGAGAGGATACTGCTCTCACAGAATGCGGACGGCGGATGGACCTACCATCGCTCCCTGGGGCGGACTTTGGGGCAGCTTTTCGGCTATGACGCCGGCGCCGGAAAGAGCGATCCCCACGCGACATTCCTCGCGCTCTTGGCTTTGTCCGAGTACGCCGCGGCGGCGAATTAGCCGGGTAGTCCGGCGGGTGGCATGGCCAAGCGAGGTAGGGTGCATCTTGATGCACCATGGCTTCGTAGCCTGTGTCCCCCGACGCACCTCTTCCACGTCCGCCCTGCCCACGCCTCTCTGCCATACTCTTGGATCGCCCCTCGCCCGGCCGGCACCTCCCTCTGGACTCCGCCCCCCCACGACGTGACCATAACCCCATGGCCGTGCCACCCGTGCCACCCGCCAACGGATCGACCCCGAAGGGCGCCATCGCCGCGCCTAAAAAAATGCCCGCGCGCTCCGACCCCTCTTCGCCAAAGGACAATCCCGAATCGAAATCCCGCCGCTTCCGCTACCACGCCGAAGACTGGCTCTGCCTCCTGGCCGTCTACGTCGCCTTCTTCATCCTCTTTGAACCCAAGCTCTATCGCCCCGGCATCGTCTTCGACGGCAACGCCAACGCCCAGATCGCCGAGGCCCAGGCGTGGTGGCAAGGCCGGCTCGACGTGCCCAAGCGCTGGCTGGACACGGCCGTGTACGACGGCAAGTTCTACAGCCACTTCCCCCTGCTGTTCACCATCATCTCGGCCGCCGTCGTGCCCTTCTTCGGCGGCGTGCCGCACTGGATTCTCGTCCTGCTGGCGCTCCCCGTCCCCTTGCTCTGCTTCGAACTCTGCCGGCGCGTGAGCGGCTCTCCCCAGTGGGGCGCGGTCCTCGGCGTCGGACTGCTCTCCGGCACGTCGCTCTGGCCCGTGCTCAAAAAGGTAGTCATCGGCGCCAGCCCCTACCACGTGAACCACGTCCTCGCGACGATGGCCCTGCTCGCGTTCCTGATCGAATGGTTCGGCCGGCGGCGCGTGTGGGCTTGCGGTTTGACGTTGCTCCTCGCGACCCTCGCCCGTCAGCTCACCATTGGCCTGGCCCTGCCCCTCGTCTGGCTCGCCTGGCGCGAAGGCGACCCGGCCGGGCGGTTCCGCCGGATGGGCATCGTCGCACTCTTCCTGACCCTTGCCGTTGGCGTTCCGCTCTTGGCCAATACACTCAAGTTTGATCGGCCCTGGAACTCCGGCTACATGCTCATCTACGAGGGAAGAACCGACGATATGTTCGCCCGCGATGCGCGAGCCCACGGCCTGTTCTCGCCGTACTTTCTGCCGCGCAACCTCTACTATATGAACGCCGGGTTTCCGAACCTGTACCGGATCGAATCGGAGGGACGGCCGCAGTGGTTGCTCAAGCCCAACCAGATGGGAACCGGAATTTGGTGGACGACCCCGGTTCTCCTCTTTCTGCTGGTCGGAATTCGTCGTATCCTTCGTGATCCGCCCCGGCGGATGCTGCTGGGCGGCGCGTTGCTGACGATCGCGGCGCTGCTGCTATTCCATGCGACAGGCGCGTACCAGCGCGGGTACAACCGCTTCTCGCTGGACTATGTTCCCGTCCTCTTCGCCCTCGCGATACCGGCGGCGACGAGGTCGGGATGGCGCTGGCTGACGCCGGTGCTCGTGGTATGGAGCGTGCTGTACTTCCGATTCATCATGCAGTGGCCCTTTGTTCGCATATTGTGAAGGAGTGCTGAATTAGTTGAGCGTTCAACTAATAAATAAAGCATGAGCAAGTACGAGACAGTTTTGCTGAAGAACGTCGGGGTGCCGGACTCTCAGACGCTCAAGGTCTACGAGTCGCGCGGCGGCTACCAGGGCGCCCGCAAGGCGCTCAAACTGGCGCCCGACGAGGTCGTGGAGGAAGTCAAGAAAGCGAATCTGCGCGGCCGGGGTGGAGCCGGCTTCCCCGCGGGTGTGAAATGGGGATTTCTGCCCAAAGACCGCAAGTCGACCCTGCTTTGCGTCAACGGCGACGAGTCCGAACCGCCCACATTCAGCAACCGCGTGTTGATGGAGCACGACCCCCATCAGCTCATCGAAGGGACGATCATTGCGGCCTATGCTACCCGTTCGCAAACCGCCTACATTTACCTCCGCGTGGAGTTCCACGAGCAGTTTCACGTGGTACAGCGGGCAATTGATGAGGCCTATGTGGCGGGCTACCTGGGGAAGAAGATATTCGGAAGTGATTATTCGCTCGATATTTACGTTCATCGCGGCGCGGGAGCCTACGTTTGCGGCGAGGAGACGGGCCTGATCGAATCGCTGGAGGGCAAGCGCGGCTGGCCGCGGATCAAACCGCCGTTCCCAGCAGTGGAAGGGCTCTTCCGCCAGCCCACGGTAGTCAACAACGTCGAGACGCTGTGCAACTTGCCGCACATCATCGAGCGCGGAGCATCGTGGTTCACGAGCATCGGCCCGTCTCACAGCACTGGGCCGAAGCTTTTCTGCATCAGCGGGTCAGTAAATCGGCCGGGGTGCTACGAAGAGGCGATGACCATTACCGTGCGCGACCTGATCGAGCGCCCGGATCTTGGCGGGGGAATGCTGCCGGGCAAGAAGGTCAAGGCCGTGCTGCCGGGCGGGGTTTCGATGGGCGCGCTGACGGCCGACGAACTGGATATGAAGCTCGACTTCGACGACCCGCGGAAGTACGGGTTGCTGGGACTTGGCACGTCGGCGGTGGTGGTGATCGATCAGGACACGGACATGCGGATTGTGCTGCGGAACCTGGCGCGATTCTACGGCACGGAGTCGTGCGGGCAGTGCACGCAATGTCGCGAGGGCACGATGTGGATGTACAAGATCGCCTCGCGGATTGCGGAGGGCGCCGGGCGGATCGAGGATCTGGACATCCTGCTTGAAACGTCGCGCAATATGGGCATGATGCCGGGCTTGAGCATCTGCGGCCTGCCTGACGGAGCAACGTACCCCATCGAGACGGTGGTGAAGAAGTTCCGCGGCGAGCTGGAGGATGCGATTCGGAACCAGCCGGCGGGAAGGGTGCAGGAGCGGCTGCGGGTGTTGAATTAAGATCGACCGCGCCATGAGGGTGGCGCGCTTGGGATGTGACGGGGAAGCTTGAGAGTGGGTATTCGTTTCTACGCGGACATAGAAACGGACAGACCTCATATTGAGCGTCACGGCGTGTCGACGTCGGAGGTTGAAGAGGTACTTGGCAGGCCCAGTGAAGATCGACCGGGCCGCGACGGTTCTCGAGTAGCGATCGGCAGGACGCAAGGTGGCCGGCATTTGCGGGTCATCTATGTCGTGGAGGGCGGAAGGGACCATTTGTTCGTCATTACGGCGTACGAACTGCGAGGCAAGCCCTTGCAAGCTCATAAGCGCCGCATGCGTCGGAGAAAGCCATGAATCCCGACCGATTCCCGAAGGGCTGGAGTGAGGATCGCGTTCGGCGCGTATTGGAGCATTACGAAAAGCAGACGGAAGATGAAGCCGTGGCTGAAGACGAGGCTGCTCGAGAGGATCCGACGCAAGCGTTGATGGAGATTCCGCTTGACCTTGTACCCGACGTTCGGGAGTTGATTGCTAGAAAATCGGCATCGAATGGATGAGGGCGGGTGTTCCGAGGGAAGCCTTGGACGCACGAATCAGTGGACAGGGCTCATGACGAAATCGGCGATCAAGCAGGCATTCCGAAGGCTGGAGACGGCCGACCAGACGGAAGTGCTAGGGCAGCTGGCTGCGGAGTTTGCGAAATCGCCCGGCGAAGCGGATCGACAGGACGCCACGGTGTTTCAGAAACGGCGTCGCGAGAAAAGTGATGCCGTGCCGCCCGTGGAGGTGAAAACGAAGCTGCGCGCCGCGCGATAGTCGGCTCAACGGGACCAGAGAAACGAATTCGGAAGGGTGATTGCGAAATTGAGGGATGGCGATCGGCGGTGGGTAGATGGTGAAGGCATGCGAACCGCGTGTCTGGCGCCACGCGAACCGCATGCCCTGCTTTCCTGAATGGTTCGCATGGCGGAACCTGCGAAGTCAGAAGGCGGCTGGCCGCAATAACTGAAGACCGTCCGCAGAGAACAGCGGATCGAAAATGCCCAAGATCATCATTGACAACCAGACCATCGAGTGCCGGGCGGGGGTTCCCGTGCTCCAGGCCGCGCTGGAAGCCGGGTGGGACGTGCCGCACTATTGCTACCACCCCGGGCTATCCATCGTGGCGTCGTGCCGGCTCTGCCTGATGGAAATGAAGATGCCGGACCCCAAGACGCAGGAAATGGTCTGGTCACCCAAGCTTGTGCCTTCCTGTCAGACTCCCGTGCGCGACGGAATGGAGGTCCGCTTCGACTCGGAAAAGGTCAAGCAGAACCAGTCCAACTGCATGGAGTTTTTCCTGCTGAATCACCCGCTGGATTGCCCGGTGTGCGACCAGGCGGGGGAGTGCTATCTCCAGGATTACAGCTACGAGTTCGGCCACGCCACTTCGCGGATGGTGGACCTGAAAATCAAGAATCCCAAGAAGGACGTGGGCCCGAAGACGCTGCTTTACCAGGACCGCTGCGTGATGTGCACGCGGTGTGTCCGTTTCGCTGCGGAAGTTTCCGGGACGTATGAACTGTGCGTGGTGAACCGCGGGGCGCGGGCGGAGATCGACGTGTTCCCGGGCAAGCCGCTGGACAACCCGTTGCAGGGCAACGTGGTGGACATCTGCCCGGTGGGCTCGCTGCTGGACAAGGACTTCCTCTTCAAGCGCCGCGTGTGGGAGCTCAAAGGGGCGGAGTCGATCTGTCCGGGCTGTGCCACCGGCTGCTCGATCCGCGTGGATCACGCGGACAATCGGATCTACCGCCTCAAGCCGCGCTACAACCCCAAGGTCAACCAGTGGTGGATGTGCGACGAGGGTCGCTTCGGTTGGAAGTACGTTCACGATCGCACGCGGATCGCCCGGCCGAGGGTCAAGCGGGGGATGGAAACCACGTACCCGACGTGGGACGCGGTTCCGGAGATCGTGCGTTTCCGGTTCGAGGAGCACGTCCGGGAGAAGGGCGGCGAAGGCGTGGCCGTCGTGCTGTCGCCGTTCCTGTCTTGCGAAGAGGCGTGGCTGATCGTGAAGTTCATGCGCGAGGTCGCGCCGGATGCGGCGCTGGTTCCCGGGCCGGTGCCGACGGAGGGGGAGGATCAGACGTTCCCGGCCGGGGCGTCGGGCGAGAAGATCAAGTTCACCATTTTGAATGAGAAGTGTCCGAACCGGCGCGGCGTGGAGGCGGTCATTGCCGGCGCGGGCGGTCGATCGCTTTCGTTTGCCGAGTTCGTGGAGCAGGCCGGGAAGGACACGTTCTCCGCGGCGTGGATCGCCGGGGGGTATCCGAAGAACTGGGTCGACAAGGACACGGCCAAGATTGCGGCGAAGATAGGCCTGCTGGTCGTGCAGGACATGTTCGAAAACGCTTTCACGGAGGCAGCGACGATCGTGCTGCCCGCATGTGCGTGGGCGGAGCGGGAAGGGACGTTTATCAATGCCGGCGGCGTGGCGCAGGGGTTCGAGCGGGCGGTTCAGCCTCCGGAGGGTGCCAAGCGCGACGGGCAGTACCTGTACGAGATTGCCGGGCTGGTGGGATTGTTTCTTCCGGAGAGTGTGCGGGACATGATGGCCGGGGATGTGCCGGCGATGAAAGAGGTCTACGAGCCGCCGGCGCCGGTCGTGCATGCACACTGAAGAATGCGGAATTGTGAATGCGGAATGAAGAAGGGCGCGGTACGGCGGACTTTTCCATGACTGGAGAAGCGCCCTCCATCTGAAGTGCTTGCGGCGTGGTGTATGCCTGATGGGCTTTACAACTTTCTGACCAGCCAGTTCGGCGTGAGCGTGGTGCTGGCGCTGGTGGTGCTGGGGGTTTTGCTCGGGGCGGTGGCGTACTGCATCTACTTCGAGCGGAAGATCTCGGCGTGGATTCAGGATCGCTGGGGTCCGAATCGCGTCGGCCCGGCGGGTTTGTTCCAGCCGATCGCCGACGGGCTGAAGTTCGTGTTCAAGGAGGACGTGATCCCGGGCAACGTGGACAAGCCATTGTTCATCGCGGCGCCGGCCATCATGTTTCTCGTGGGTTTCATAGGCTTCGCGGTCATTCCCTGGGGCGGCTACTGGGAGATCAATGGGAAGCTCATCGATATCCAGGTAGCGAGCCTGGACATCGGCCTGCTGTACATCCTTGGCGTGGCGTCGATGGGCGTGTACGGCGTGGTGCTGGGCGCCTGGAGCAGCAACAACAAATACTCGATTTTCGGCGGCATTCGGGCCACGGCGCAGATGCTGAGTTACGAGATCCCCATGGGATTGTGCATCCTCATCGTGGTACTCACTTTGGGGACGGTGCGGCTGGAGGAGATGATCGCCCCGCAGGCGCAGTACTGGCTGGGGTTCATACCGAAGTGGAACGTGTTCCTGCACCCCATCGCGTTCGTGGTGTTGTTCACGACGATGCTGGCGGAGGCCAACCGGGCGCCGTTCGACCTGGCCGAGGCGGAGCAGGAACTGATCGGCGGGTTTCACACGGAGTACAGCGCGCTGAAGTTCGGCATGTTCTTCCTGGCCGAGTATGCGGCGATGATCACGAGCAGCGCGTTTCTGGCGGTGCTGTTCCTGGGCGGGTACCACTTCCCGGGCATCGCCTGGACGCAGCCGGACGTGACGCATTTCGGGGCCGTTCTGGCGAAGATTCTGGTGCTGTCGGGGAAGGTGGCCATCTGCATTTTCGTCATGATGTGGGTCCGCTGGACGCTGCCGCGCTTCCGGTTCGATCAGTTGATGCGCCTGGCGTGGTCGGGGCTGATTCCGCTCATGCTGGTGCTGTTTGTCTGGACGGTGGTGCTGGTGTATCTGGGCGAGGAGCGGTCGCCGCTGTGGGCGTTGGGCGGCAACGTGGTGGCGCTGGTCGGCACGCTGGTGTACGCGGGGCTGTCGAAGGCGGAGATCACGGGAAGGACTTCGAACCTGCCGCCGGTGCAATCCGCTCAGGGCGGGGCGATGGCGGGGATGTCGTAGTTTCGAGAGGAACGCGGGGAACGGAAAGTCGGGGGAATGCATCGAGGCGATGATTCGCAACGAGGACATTATCGAGATTGACGCGCCGCGGTTGAGCGCGGCCGAGAAGCTCTATCTGCCGCAGATCCTTGACGGCATGCGGGTCACGCTGCGCCACTGGGGCAAGACGCTGCTGGGTCGCAAGGCGAAGACGGTGCAGTATCCGGAAGAGAAGCGCGAGGTGCGCATCGAGAACTACCGCGGGGTGCACCGGCTCAATCGCGACGAGGACGGGCGCGTGGCGTGCGTGGCGTGCTACATGTGCTCCACGGCATGTCCGGCGCACTGCATCCATATCGAGGCGGGGGAGTCTCCCTGGCCGGATCGGGAGAAATACCCGGTCAAGTTCGATCTGGACGAGCTGCGGTGCATTTTCTGCGGGATGTGCGAGGAAGCGTGCCCCGTGGATGCGATCGAGCTTACGCAGCATTACGACCTTGTCGGCCGGACGCGGGAAGAGATGATTCTCGACAAGGAAGAGTTGCTGGGCATTTACGATGCGACCAAGGACGTGAAGCCTCGCAAGAACCCGAAGATCACCGGCTACCCCGGCACCGGGCACACGTCCGGACAGCGGGTTGATGCGCCGAAGGATCAGGCGGGTGAAGAACGGGAGAAGCACGGTTGAGTTCGGTTTCGGCCAGCCTGTTGTACATGGTCTTCTCCCTGGGCGGGGTGGGGCTGTACCTGCTGCTGCCGGGGGGTGAGCGTCGTCGGACGGGCGCGGCCGGGGCGGTGCTGGGGCTGCTTGCCGTGTTGGCGCTGTTACTGGTGTTGGGTGCGCGGGGGCTGGTCGGCGGATCGCAGGCGTTCTACTTCTACCTGTTTTCGGCGATCGCGATACTGGGTGCGTCGCGGGTGGTGACACACCGCAAGCCGGTGTACAGCGCGATTTACTTTGTGCTGGTGGTGATCTCCACGGCCGCGATGCTCGTGCTGCTTCAGGCGGAGTTCCTGGCGGTGGCGTTGGTGATCATCTATGCCGGGGCGATCATCGTGACCTATCTGTTCGTGATCATGCTGGCCCAGCAGCATACGGAAACGGTGTATGACACGCGGGCGCGGGAGCCGCTTCTGGCGGTGCTGACCGGGTTCGTGCTGATGGCGGCGATCGCGGGTCACGCGGGGGAGTCGGTGAGCGTGCCGGCGCCGAGCGCTGTGGCGGCGCGGTCGGTAGAGATTGGGGGGGATGGTTCGACGGCGCTTCCGCCGGGGAATGTCGCGGCGGTGGGGGCCGTGCTGATGACGCGGTACGTGGTCGTGCTGGAGATCGCGGGCGTATTGCTGCTGGTTTCGATGATCGGGGCGGTGGCGTTGTCGCGGAAGCGGGTGCCGTATGAGGGCGCTCCGGTGCCGACCACGCCGCTGGGTCAGATCGGACGGGAGGTGGATCCGTTCTGATGAATCCGCTGAGCGGTTACATCGTCGTCGGCGCGATCCTCTTCGCCCTGGGGCTTGTGGGTTTCATGTCGCGGCGGAACCTGATCGTCATCTTCCTTTCGACGGAGGTGATGTTTCAGGGTGTGGTGATCAACGCCGTGGCGTTTTCGCGGTTGCACGAGCATCTGGAAGGTCAGGTATTCGCCCTGTTTCTGCTGGTCATCGCGGCCGTGGAGGCGGGACTGGCCTTGGGTATGGTGGTGCTGCTCTACCGCCGGCGCGGTACGCTCGACGCCGAGGCGTGGTCGTTGATGCGTGGGTAGGGCGGGCACAGGATTGGTCCGCGAGGCGGACTGAAAGCGCTGCTCAAGTGCAATGGCACACGGCAAGTCCGCACGGCGGACGCTACGCCGGAATTGATCAAGGTCTGCGCAGGCCGAGGCCTGCGGCTCGCTACGTATGTCGCCTGAGACGATTCAAACTCTGAAGCTCTGCGGGATCGTGATCCTGCTGGCTCCGCTGGCGGGGGCGATCCTGTCGGGGGGGCTGGGGCCCGTTTGGCTCAAGAGCCGGGCGCATTGGCCGGCGATTTGGGGCGTGGGCACGGCCTGCGTATGCGCGATTATCGTTCTGCTGACGGTGCACGGCGCTGGGGCGGAGCATCCTTCCGCTTCCATTCCCATTTACGACTGGGGACTGGACGCCGCGGGCAAAGCCTTCCTTGTCGATTTTCTGATCGATCCGCTCACGGCCGTGATGCTGGTAACGGTCACGTTCATCTCCCTGCTGGTGGTGATCTACTCGCGGGACTACATGCGCGAGCACGGTCATCCGGAGCGGGGGTATGAGCGATTCTTCGCGTACCTGGCGCTGTTCGTTTTTGCCATGTGCACGCTGGTGCTGGGGGGCAACTTCCTGCTGCTCTACCTGGGGTGGGAGGCGGTCGGCCTGTGCAGCTATTTGCTGATCGGGTTCTACTACGGGCGGCCGGCGGCAGCCGCGGCGGCGAAGAAGGCCTTCCTGGTCAATCGCGTGGGCGATTTCGGATTCGGGCTGGGCATCCTGCTGATCTATCTGACCTTCGGGACGCTGGAATATGGCGCGGTGTTCGACATGGTTCAGCAGGGCGTCACGGCCAGTGGTGTTGCGCTGAGCGACGGGCGCGTCACGGCGATTGCCCTGCTGCTGCTTTGCGGTGCCTGTGGAAAGAGCGCCCAGCTTCCGCTGCACGTGTGGCTCCCGGACGCGATGGAGGGTCCGTCGCCGGTGTCGGCGTTGATTCACGCGGCGACGATGGTGACGGCCGGCGTGTTCATGGTGGCGCGGTGCGGGGCGATCTTCGCGTCGTCGGAAACGGCGATGACGGTGGTGGCGTCGATCGGGGCGGTGACGGCGCTGTTCGCGGCGACGATCGCGCTGGTCCAGACGGACATGAAGCGCATCCTGGCGTATTCGACCATCAGCCAGCTCGGATACATGTTTCTCGGCGCCGGGGTGTTTGCGGCCGACTCGGCCATTTTCCACCTGTTCACGCACGCGTTCTTCAAGGCGCTGCTGTTCCTCGGGGCGGGCAGCGTGATGCACGCCATGGGCGGGGTGATTGACGTCCGCCGCTTCAGCGGGCTTCGCAAGGTCCTGCCGTGGACGTTCATCACCTTCGTGGTCGGTTCCATGGCTTTGGCGGGCGTGCCGGGGCTCTCAGGATTCTTCAGCAAGGACGAGATCATCCACCACGCGTTCTCGTCGCACTGGCTGCTGGGAACGATCGGGCTGGTCACGGCCGCGCTGACGGCGTTCTACACGTTCCGCATGGTGTTCCTGGCGTTCGCGGGTCCGGTCCGTGTGCCGGAGGGCGTGCATGCGCACGAGTCCGGCGGGTGGATGCTCCTGCCACTGGTGGTGCTTAGCGTCGGGGCGATTCTGGCGGGGTATGTCGGCGTGGCGAGCAAGCCGTTCCACGAGTTTCTCGCTCCGGTGTTCGCGCACACGTTCGCCGCACACGGCGCCCACGGGCACGGGGGGTGGACGGTCGAGCCGACGTTCTGGGAGGAATACGGCCTGATGTTCGTTTCCGGGGCGATCGCGCTCGCGGCGATTGCCGTGGCCTACGTGCTCTACGTGCGTCAGCCGTGGATCCCGGGCGTGATCCGGGCGACGTTCGAAGGGGCGTATCGAACGCTGTGGAACAAGTGGTACGTGGACGAGCTGTACGATGCGGTGATCGTCTCGCCGGCGCGGCAACTGGGCCGCATTGCGGTGGCACTGGACGACTACCTGATCGATGGTTTGCTCTGGGCGATTACGGCGGTACCCCGCGGGCTGGCGCTTGTGCTGCGAACGATGCAGGGCGGGGTCATGCAGGGCTACGCACTGAGCATGGTGGCGGGAATTACGATCGTGCTTCTATTGGTCTACTGGTTGTAGCAGAGGCGACGGGGCCGCGCGACGGCATCGGTAAGTCATGATACCGAATCTGGGTCTGCTGACGCTGATTATCTTCTCGCCGCTGCTGGGCGTGCTCCTGCTGTGGATGCCACCGTACGGGCAGGGTCGGTCGGTGCGCTGGAGCGCGCTGTTCTATTCGCTGGTCACTTTGCTCCTGGCGATTCTGGCGGTGGTCCGCTTTTATGAGAACGCCCCGTCCTCGGCCGGGGGCGATCCGAGGTTCCTTCTTCAAGAACGTTACACCTGGCTTGATCCCGTGGACGAAACGGGCGACGTGCGCGTGGAGATCGAATACCACGTCGGCGTGGACGGGATCAGCATCTGGCTGCTCACGCTTTCGGCGTTCCTGATGCCGCTGGCGATCTGGTCGAGCTTCACGTCCATCCGGGAGCGCGAGCGGGAGTATTACACGCTTCTGTTATTGCTTCAGGTTGGACTGCTGGGCGTGTTCTGCGCGCAGGACCTGCTGTTATTCTATGTGTTCTTCGAGTTCACGCTGATACCGCTTTATTTCCTGATCGGGATCTGGGGCGGTCCGGAGCGGCGGCGGGCGGCCAACAAGTTCTTCATTTACACGCTGTCGGGCAGCATGCTCATGCTGGCCGGCATCATTTACCTCGCCTATTGCAGCTACCAGATTACATCGTGGAGTGAACAGCCCTACGTCACGCTGAACATGGAGAAGCTCGCCAAGCTGGGGCAGGCGGGGTGGATCGCGTCGAAGGCCCAGTTCTGGTTGTTCCTGGCGTTCGCGGCGGGTTTTGCCATCAAGGTTCCGCTTTTCCCGGTGCACACATGGCTTCCATTGGCGCACACCGAGGCGCCCACGGCGGGCAGCGTGATCCTGGCCGGCGTGCTGCTCAAGCTGGGGACGTACGGCTTCTGTCGCATCAGCATTCCCATCCTGCCCTACGCCTCGCAGCAGTTGGGGCCTTATGTCGCGGTGCTGGCGATCATCGGCATTCTCTATGCGGCGCTGGCGGCGTGGGTGCAGCGTGACGTCAAGAAGCTGGTGGCCTATTCGTCGGTCTCGCACCTGGGTTTCTGCATGCTGGGGCTCTTCAGCCTGAAGATTGCGGGCGTCAACGGGGCCGTGCTGTACATGATCAACCACGGGCTATCCACGGGGGCATTGTTCCTCGTAGTGGGTTGCCTCTACGAGCGTTATCACACGCGGGACATTCATGCGATCGGCGGGCTCGCCCGGCGGATGCCGTGGATGGCGTTCTTCCTGGTGTTTTTCACGCTGAGCAGCATCGGCCTGCCGGGGTTGAACGGCTTCTGGGGCGAGTTCCTGGTGTTGCTGGGGACGGCGGTTTCCGCCACGGGCGTGGACGGCTACCCGGCCGGTCCGCTGGGATATGCTTATGTGATTCCCGCGGCGCTGGGGATCATCCTCGGTGCTGTGTACATGTTGTGGATGTGCCAGCGGGTGCTCTTCGGCCCGCTGACCGAGCCGCCGCACACGCCGGATACGTCGCGCGGGCTGACCACGGACCTGACGCCGCGGGAGATTTCCATCCTGGTGCCGATCGCGCTGGCGTGCGTGTTCATCGGGGTTTATCCCAAGCCGCTGCTGGATACGTTTGCGGTCGCCACGGAGCAGCACATTCTGCGGGAAAAGTCGCCGTCGGGATTCCCGACGGCGGACGCCGCGGGCGAAGAATGCGAAATGATGAATGCGGAATGTGGAATTGGCGGTTCCACGGCGTTCCGGATGCTCGACATGGGCACGTCCGCGCAGGCTGAGGCCTGGGGCTCGAAAGAAGAATTCGTGCGGGGGGAATTGGGCGGCTCGGAAGGGATGTTCGTGCCAATCAAGGCCGGCGCGCTGAGCGAGGGTCCGAGCAAGCTCGGCGTAGCGCTGGCGGCGAAGGAGGATGCCGATGGTCGTTGATCATTACATCCTTCCGCTGCTGCCGGAGTGGATTCTGCTGGTCGGCACGTGCGTGATACTGCTCGTCGGCGCGGGCCGGGCGGGGCAGCGGACACCGGCGGTGCCGTTCCTCGCGGCCGTGGTCGTGCTGGGGGCGCTGTTCGCGACGTACCGGATCGGCGAGCCGTCGGGTCACGCGATGCTGGGGCTGTGGCTTTCGCCGCTGACGCATTACGTCCGCTGGATCACGCTGGGGGTCGGGTTCCTGCTGGTGCTGGTGAACTGGGCCCAGCCCGTTCCCGAAGAGCGCGGCGAGTACATGGGCATGATGCTGTTCTCGCTGCTGGGTGTGCTGCTCACGGCCTCGGCCAACGATTACCTCGTGCTCTTCTTCGCCATCGAACTGGTGAGCGTGCCGACGTACGCGTTGATCGCCCTGAGCCGGCTGGATCAGCGGGCATCGGAAGCATCGCTCAAGTATTTCTTCCTCGGGGCGCTTTCGGCGGCCATTCTCGCGTACGGGTTCAGCTTCCTCTACGGCGTTTCGGGGACGACGCTGATGGGGCATGTCCACGGGGGTGTCATTTCCTCGACACTGCCGGGGTCGCTGGGCGCGCTGGGAATCGCGGGGTTGCTGCTGGCGATCGGCGGGCTGGCGTTCAAGGTGGCGGCGGTGCCGTTCCATGTGTACGCGCCGGACGTTTACGAGGGCGCGGCTTCGCCGGTGACGGGGCTGCTGGGGTTCGTGCCCAAGCTGGCGGGGTCCGTTGCGCTGATCAAGCTGATGACCGTTTGCGGATGGAGCCTGCCGCAGCATGTGTTCTGGGCGCTGTGGGTGCTGGCGGTGGTCACGATGACGGCCGGTAATGTGCTGGCGCTGCTCCAGAGCAACGTGAAGCGCGTGCTGGGATATTCGAGCATTGCGCACACGGGGTACATGCTGGTGGCCTTGCTGGTGGGACCGGTTGCGGGAGACGGGCCGATGCGTGACGGCGTATCGGCGCTGCTGTTCTACGTGGCCGTGTATGGGGTCATGAACCTGGGGGCGTTTGCGATTCTGGCGGCGTACGAGCGCGGCGGGCGTGCGATGGAGACGTACGACGATCTTTCGGGGCTTTCCCGGCGGGCGCCGGAAGCGGCGCTGGCCATGGCCATTTGCGTGTTCAGCCTGATGGGGCTTCCGCCCACGGCCGGTTTTCTGGGAAAGGTCTACGTGTTCGCGGGGGCGTTCACGGTGACGTCCGCGCACGCGCATCAGGGGGCGATGTACGCGTTGGCGATCATCGGCGTGCTCAATTCGGCGATCGGGGCGGCGTATTATCTGCGTATTGCCGGGGCGGCGTATCTCGGCCCGGCGCCGTCGCAGAGCGCATCGGAGCGCATCACGCCGGCGGGCGGCATTCCGCTTCGCGTGGGGGTGGCGGTGTGCGCGGTGGCGATGCTGTTTCTGTTCGCCCGGCCGGCGCGACTTCTGCGGCCAGCGCGGGAGGCGACCGCCATGATCCAGCGTAGCGCCTTGGCGGCGCGTGCCGGCGTGGCGGAGCGAGAGGCCCGCGAGACGGATGACGCGCGATTGGCCGGCGCCATGTCGAATCATTGAGCCTTGCCCGGCGCGATTCCAAACCAATCACTTCGTGAGATTTCGACGGGGCTCGCACATGTCCGCATCTGAACTCGTGTTGAGTCGAGAGCAGGTCCGTGAGGTCGATCGTCTGGCGGTCGAGCGGTACCGGATGCCGAGCATTCTGCTGATGGAGAACGCCGGGCGGAATGCGGCGGAGATCGCGAGGGGGCGATACGGCGATTCCGGCTCGGCCGTGATTGCCTGTGGCACGGGCAACAACGGCGGCGATGGATTCGTAATTGCCCGACATCTGCACAACGGCGGCTGGTCGGTTCGTATCATCCTGGCGGGCCGAGAAGAGAAGCTGACCAGCGACGCGCGCACGAACCACGCCATTGCCGAAGCGATGGGGATCTCCATCGTGTCCGGCGAGGATGCCGAAGCGCTGCGGGCGCTGGCGGGGGGGATTGGGGATGGCGATGTCGTGTTCGATGCGCTTCTCGGTACCGGGTTTCGCGGAGAGGTTCGATCGCCGATCGCGGAGTTCATCGCGGCGCTGAACCAGGCGCGCAAGCGGGGAATGGTCGCGGTGGACGTGCCGTCCGGGCTTGATTGTGAAACGGGAACGCCGGCCAATGCGACCATTCGAGCCGATCTGACGATAACCTTTGTGGCGAAGAAGTCGGGGTTTGCCCAGTCTTCGGCATGGCCCTACTTGGGTGACGTGGCGGTCGCGGATATCGGCGCCCCACAAGCTCTATTGAATGAGGTTCGTCGGGGCTGAGCCGTTGGGGCTCCGTGGGGCGAGAGAACTTCGATCGGCCGCCTGGTCAAGGACTTGGTTCATGTGCAGATGCCTATTCGAGCTTTCGCTTTCCCAGGCGTGGAAGGACGGTTGGATTGTCATTCGATCGGCGTTGTTCGTCGCGGTCATCGCGGCGGGGACGGAGCGTGCCCGAGTGTACGCTAGCGACGACGCTCCAGCCTGCGTTCCGCCGGTGGGTCTGACCAGCATCATTCCGACTGAGCATTTCTTGCTTTTTTCCGATGCTGATCGCCGCTCCGGCGAGGCCGTCGCCGAGCGTCTCGAGCCGCTTTATGCCATTGTCGTGGCACACCTGCGCCGCAATGGGGTGCAGGTCGCGGAGCCGGCGCAGCGAATGAACATCGTCATGTACGAGAATCCCGAGGTGCTGGCGGCGCGGGCCGAACGGGCGGGAATCGTCGCCCAAGGGAATCCCCCAACGGCGCGCGTGAGCGGCTTCTACAACGCCGGCGCCAACGCCGTCTATCTGGCGGAGGTGGGCAACCGGCCCCCGGGGGAGCTTGATCCCGCTCTTGTCCTCACGCTCCAGCACGAGGTCGTGCACCTGATTCTCGCCAACGTCACGGCGGCCGGGCGGGCGTCCTCGCTTCCTCCGTGGCTGGCGGAGGGGCTGGCGTGTCAGTTCGAAGGGTCGTTGGCGGCATACCGGGCGGAGCAAATCGCGGTGAGCCCTTATCGACTCTCCGACCTCCGCGGCATATTGGGATTGGATGCGACGGCACAGGCGGCGACGATTGAACAGTTGCGTGATGCACTGGATCGATCGCGGCTTATCCCATCGGAGACATTCATCAATCGTAAGGGGCCGTTGGAGGAACCGCCGGCTTTTGCCGCCGATCGTTACGCGCAGAGCTGGGCCTCGGTGTATTCCCTGCGCATCGCCCACCCTGACCTTTACCGTGCGGTCCTCCGGGATGCGCTAAACAAGCCGGCGGAGGACGGACGGGCGGAAATCCGGCAGAACGTGGTGTCGGCGCTCGGCGATTCGGACGCGGAGGCGATGCTCACCTGGATCAACGCCGTGCTGGCGCACGATCTCGACCCGACGGGAAGCCCGAAGTAAAGTATCACACGCAACGGCGCGGTTTCGGTCTGGGGCGGGGCCAGTCGGCCTCGCCTTTGAGGCCCGAAGCTATGGGCAAGGCGCGGCGGGCCGCGTCGGCTACTGCACGAGACGCGAAAGTCAGCGTATGAACGTGATCATCGCCGGAGCCGGCGAGGTCGGCGGGCACGCGGCGGAGGTGCTGTCCGCGCTCGGCCACAACGTCTCGGTCATCGATCTGGACGAGTTACGTCTCGAACAGCTCGACGACTCGCTGGATGTGCGCACGCTGCGCGGTCACTGCGCCCATCTGGACATTCTGGAGGAGGTCGGGGTCGAGCGCTGCGACCTGTTCGTGGCCGCCACGCAGATTGACGAAATCAACATGCTTGCCGCCGGCCTGGCCAAGAGTGCCGGGGCCAAGAAGACCGTCGTGCGCGTCCACCATACGGCCAATTTCTCGCTGCGCAACACGGTGTACTCACAGCGGATGGGCATCGATGAGATGATCTGCCCGGAGCACCTGACGGCGCTGGCGCTGGCGCGGACGCTGCGCAACCCCGGCCTGATCGCGCTGGAGGAATTCGGGCGGGGCCAGTTGATCATGCAGACGCTGGCCGTGGACAAGGGAGCGCCGGCCGTGGGACAGCGCCTGGCCGATATTCGCCTTCCGCCGAGCGCCCGGCTGGCCACGGTGGAAAACGCGGACGGGGCAAGCATCGCCCGCGCCGCAACGGAGATTCGGGAGGGCGATCAGGTCACGCTGATCGGCCAGTTGCAGAGCTTCGACCAGGCACGGCGACTTTTCCGCAAGGGCAAGGAGCGCCACCAGGGCATATCCATCATGGGCGAGACGGCCACGGCGGTGTGGTTGTGCCGGGCGCTTCGCGGGCGGTCGTTCTCCGTTCGTTTGTTCGTGGAAGGCCACGCTCGCGCCGAAGAACTGGCGGACAAGCTCGAGCACGTCACGGTTCTGGAGGCCGATCCCACCGATGAGGCGGTGTTCGTGGAGGAGCACCTCGAACACACGGATGCGTTCGTCGCGGTGACCGTGGATGACGAGCGCAACATCCTGGCTTGCGCCCAGGCGAAGGCGCTGGGTGTTCCCAAGGCGGTGGCGGTGGTGCAACGATCGAAGTACATGCACCTCTTTTCGCACGTGGGGATCGATCATGCGTTCAGCCCGCGTTCCGTGGCGGTGAGCGCCATTCGATCGCTGCTGGACGTGGGCGAAGTTCGGGCGCTGGCAACGTTCGCGGAGGGTGTGGCGGGGGTTTACGAGGTTCACCCTTCGAAGAGCAGCAAATTCCTGGGGAATGAACTGCGGAACCTGCAACTCCCGTCGCAGGCCATGATCGCCGCCATCCAACGGGACGATCAGGTGATGGTACCCGGCGCGGATGACCAGATCGGTGAAGGCGACATCGTGCTGATCATCGGTCCCGTGGGCATCGAAAAGCAACTGACCAAGTTGTTCCTGGACTGAATGGACCTCAATCTTCGACTCATCTCCCGCGAACTGGGGCATCTGCTGCTCCTGCTGAGCGCCATCATGGCGTCGATCGGCGTCTTTTCGCTGCTGGACGATCTCTGGCAGGGGCTCGGGGTCGAGCCCCAGTTTTTCGGGCTGGTCGGCGCGGCCACGGTGGGCGCCGCGGCGGGCGGCGGGCTCCGCTGGTACGGGGCCGGGCAACGCACGGCCTTTGGTCACCGGGAGGCCTTGCTCCTGGTGTCCTTGAGCTGGATCGTCGGCGCCGGGCTGGGGGCGATGCCGTTTTACATCTGGGGTCAGCTTCAGACGGTGGTCCCGGGCAAGCTGCATCCTTTCGCGAATTTCGTGGACTGCTACTTCGAAACGATGTCGGGGTTCACGACAACCGGGGCCACGGTCATCACGAACCTGTCGACGCTCCCGCGTAGTCTCCTGTTGTGGCGGGCAACGACGCACTGGCTGGGCGGATTAGGGATCGTCGTGCTGTTCGTGGCCGTTCTTCCGGCGCTGGGCGTAGGAGCACGGCGCATCTATCGCGCGGAGGTTCCCGGGCCGTCCCCGGACGGCGTGCGTCCGCGCATTCAGGATACGGCCAGGATCCTGTGGGTGATTTACCTGGGTATCACGGCCGCGGAGATTCTAGCACTCCTTCTTTGCGGCATGAATGCGTTCGACGCGGTCTGTCACACGATGGCCACGCTGGCGACCGGCGGGTTCAGCACCTACGACTCGAGCATCGCCGCGTTTCCGTCATCGGCGGTTCATCTTGTGATTGCCGTTTTCATGGTGCTGGCGGGCGTGAACTTCGCCCTTTATCACCAGGTGCTGGTGGGGAAATGGCGGCGGGCCATTCAGGACCGCGAATTCCTGGTCTATCTGGGCATCATCGTTGTGGCGACGATTGTCGTAACGGGCGACCTCTGGCTTCGACCACCGCCAATGGCGGCAGACGAAGAGTCGCGCAACCAACTGCTGCTGCTGCGTGACGCGCTCTTCCAGGTCGTCTCCATTCAGACTACCACAGGTTTCTGCACGGCCGATTTCGATCGTTGGGGGTTTGTGGCGAAGGCGACGCTGCTCATCCTCATGTTTGTCGGCGCGTCGGCGGGTTCCACGGGAGGCGGGATCAAAGTCATCCGCATTATCATCGTGGCCAAGCTGCTGGTTGCGGAGGTCGAGCGCGTATTCCGCCCGCGGGTGGTGAGACCTTTGAAAGTGGGATCGGCGGCGATTGATGCCGACCTGCGCCTCAGCACGCTGGTCTACGTGATGAGCGTGATGCTGCTTTTCGCGATGGGAACGATCGCCCTGATGCTGACCGACGCCCGCAACGGCATCGACATCACCACGGCGGCGACGGCGACGGCCGCGACCCTCAACAACATCGGCCCCGGGCTGGCGCGTGTCGGCGCCACGCAGAATTACGCCTGGTTCTCCGACTCCGGCAAGGTCATCATGAGCGTGCTCATGGCGCTGGGGCGCCTGGAGGTCTTTACGCTCCTCGTACTGTTCCAGCCGCGTTTCTGGCGCAGCGATTGAATTGGCCGGCGTCCGCCCACGTGGATGCATGTGCATTGTTCCCTGGCGCGGGTAGGGGCTATACTCGATCCGGGCCTTGACGTTACCAGGCCGAAGGAGGTTCGCAGCCGTGAGGATGGACCAATTCGCTCATGTCCCCGCGACGACGGGCGCGCCCAACGTGGTCAACATGATCGTGGAGATTCCCAAGGGGCGGCGGAGCAAGTTCGAGGTCGACAAGCGCACGGGGTTGTTCATGCTCGATCGCTACCTGTATTCCTCCAGCCACTATCCCGGCGACTACGGATTTATCCCGCAGACCCTCGCCGAGGACGGCGACGCACTGGACATTCTCGTCCTGGTGAATGAGCCGACGTTTACGGGCTGCCTGATCGAGGCGCGGATCGTCGGACTGTTTCACATGAAGGATCGCGGTCAGCCGGATTACAAGGTGCTCGGCGTTCCGCACCATGATCCGCTCTTCGGCGAGTATGAGGATGTCGCCCATGTGCCGCGCCATTTCCTGCGGGAGATGGAACATTTCTTTGCGACGTACAAGCAACTGGAGGGCGCGGCCATCGAGACCAGTGGATGGACTGATGCGAAATCGGCGATCGGGGAAGTCGCGGCGTCGGTCGGGCGGTATCGACAGTCGCGGGAACGATAAGAAATCGGGAGCGTCGGCACTTTGGTGTCCGAAGGGAAAGGACTTGCCCGGAAATGGTCAAGGGAGTTCGTTGGGAAATGCGTTCTCGTCTGAAGGTGGTCGGCGCGGCAGTCGTCAGCCTGTTCGTGGGAAGCTGCACGGCGCTGAACACGACGACGGTGTACTCTCCGCCCGGCACGACGACCACACTCTTCATTGTGCGTCACGCGGAGCGCGATCCGGGCCTGGATCCCCCATTGAACGAGGAAGGACTGGCAAGAGCGCAGATCCTCGCGGACGAACTGGGAGACGAGGGGATTACGGCGGTGTATTACCCGGCGCTGATCCGCAACCGCCAGACGGCCGAGCCGCTCGTGGAGCAGGTCAATCCGTCCGTGAAGGAATATTCGGCGCTGGAGGTGGCGGACACGCGGGCCTTGGCCAATCGTCTCATCGAGGACATTCTGCGCGACCACGCAGGCGGGGTTGCGCTGTGGATTGGCAACACCGGCCCGGAGACGCCTACGCAGAGCGGGAATCTCCAAGAGCTGTGGAACCGGCTCGGCGGTCCGGGGGATCCGCCCATTCGCTACCGCGACCTGTACAAGGTCGTGCTCTATGATGATCGCGAGCCCGAATTCGTCATGGGAAGCTATGGTCCCGTGAGCAGCCTCGATTGAATCCGCGCCGGCGCAGGTGGGGGTCAGAAAGCCAATTATGGACATCGGCAACTGGCTGAGCGCCCACAAGCCCGCGGCATCCGCCGGGACCCACGCGTTGCTCGCGGCGTCCATGTGGACGCTGGTCGGCACGGTGTTGACCCTGGTGGGCATGCGCTGGGCGATCGGGAGCGGGATGTCGTACGCTTGGGTATTCATCGCGGCGGCCGCGCTGCTTGGCGTGATCAAATCGCGCCTGGTTCTGGAGAGGACGGCCGACCGAGCCGTGGCGCGCATCCGCGAGCGTGGCGATGGTCGCTGCGTGGGCGGATTCTTCTCGCTCAGATCGTGGGCATTCGTCGCAGTGATGGCCGGCCTGGGGAGGGCGCTTCGGGGCGGGCTGCTGCCGCGGTACGTGGTGGGCCTGCTCTACGTCGCCGTGGGCATCGCCCTGGCGATGGCGAGTCGAAGGCTCTGGGCCGGCTGGTACCGGATGAGGGCCGGCACCCCGGACTGATCGGCGCGGAACACCTGCTCCGTGCGGTTCGATCGCACGGAGACTACGCGGTTACCGTTCTCGCGCTTTTGGTCGCATTGGCGCCTTCGCTCCCATCGTGAATGATGGGCTCGCCGAGTTCGCGCAGGGGCACCAGTTCCATGGCGCGGTGCCCGTCGAAGTCCAGAACGCGCAAGTCGTCCGTTTCGCGCAGATCGCGGCAGACGATGTCGAAGTGCGTTCCATACATCTCGCGGGCGATCGCCTCGGATATCGGAAAGGCGATGAACCTTCTGATCCCCTTGCTGTCCAGTCGTTTCAGCAAGACCGGATCTTCAAGACTTTCGTGGCTGGTGAGAATCACCAACGGACCGCTTCCAGAAAACAATAGAGCAGCATGCATGATGACGACTCCACATTGAACATTCCTTCGGGGACGTGTCTTCTCAAATTCGCCCTCGGTCTCGGGCGGACTGCAAACGTCGAACGCGGTATGACGGGTGAACGGCGCATGCGATCTTCTATCTCATCCTATTGCGCCCGGCCGGAGATCTTCAAACCCATACGTACGGCGACCCGAGAATCCGCCGCCGCGGATTGCTCATTTTTGTAACAATGGTCCGCAGATCCCGTGGGGCTCCGGCCACTGCCGACATTGACGCAAGGCTGAGCCTGCGCCACACTTTGGTGGGCTCGGTCCAAATCCATATCGCCCGGCAGCCGTCAGAAGACGGTTTCCCATCGGGAGGCCCATCATGTCCGGCGACCCGCCAACACGGCCGACAGAACCGCTCGATCCCGGTTCCGATCCTCGTCAGCTGCAGGAACAGTTCCTACGTGAACGAACGAATCCGCCGGAACAGATCGGCCCGTACCGGATCCTCCAAGTCATCGGAGAGGGCGGCATGGGCGTCGTCTACCTGGCGGAGCAGGACAAGCCCATCCACCGCCGCGTAGCCTTGAAGATCATCAAGCTGGGGATGGACAGCAAGCAGGTTGTCGCCCGCTTTGAGACGGAGCGGGAAGCCCTTGCCCTGATGGACCATCCAAACGTCGCCCGCGTACTCGATGCCGGGGTGAGTGACGAAGGCCGGCCTTATTTCGCCATGGAGTACGTACCCGGCATTCCGATCACGGAATACTGCGACAAGCATCGCCTCGGAACCGAGGATCGACTGCGGCTCTTCGCGGATGTCTGCCATGCCATTCAACATGCCCACCAGAAGGGAATTATCCACCGGGACATCAAGCCTTCGAATGTGATCGTCGCGATCGCGGAGGACCGGCCTGTCCCCAAGGTCATCGACTTTGGCGTGGCCAAGGCGACGCAACGCCGCCTGACCGAGCTGACGCTGTTTACGGAGCAGGGCCAACTGATCGGCACGCCGGGCTACATGAGCCCCGAGCAGGCGGAAATGACGGCACTGGACATCGACACGCGAACGGACATCTATTCGCTCGGCGTCCTGCTATACGAACTTCTCGTCGGCGTTCGTCCGTTCGACGATGACTCGCTTCGGGCGGCCGGCTTCGCCGAAATCCAGCGGATCATCCGCGAGGTGGAACCGCCCAAACCGAGCACGCGCCTGAGCAGTCTCGGCGATGCGTCGACCACCGTGGCCCAGAATCGGGGCACCGAAGTCCGCATACTCAGCCGGCAACTCCGCGGCGACCTCGACTGGATCGTGATGAAGTGTCTCGAAAAGGACCGCACGCGGCGGTACGACACCGCCAGTGCGGTGGCCATGGAGATTCAGCGCTTTCTGAATTTCGAGCCGGTACTGGCCGGCCCGCCAAGTTATTCCTACCGCCTGCGCAAGTTCGTTCGCAAGAACTGGGGCCCTGTCCTGGCCGGCGTGGCGGTCGGATTGGCGTTGGCGATCGGGCTGGCAAGCACAATCGTAATGGCCGACCGCGCCAACCGAGCCCGCGCGAAGGCCGAAGCCGCCGCAGAGGATGCCTCATTACAGCGCGCGATCGCATTGGAGCAGCGTGACCGCGCCCAGCGCGAGGCGGACGCCGCCAAGCAGGTTACGGATTTCCTTGTCGATGTATTCGAGGTTTCGAGCCCGAAGAAAGCGATGGGGGAAACGATCACGGCCCGCGAAATCCTCGATCGCGGCGCCGCCCGCGTCGAGGAGAAACTCGCCGGGCAGCCTCTCATTCGCGCCCGATTACTGCGAACGATCGGCGCGATTTACCGCAACCTCGGGTTTCTCGAACAGGCCAGAAAACTCGGCGAAGCGGCGCTGAACACCATGGAAAAGGCGGAAGGCGCCGACGCGCTGGAGCTTGCCGAGACGCGCTACACCCTTGCCGTAACGCTGATCAATCTGGGGGATGAGGCTATGGCCGAGCGCTTGCTCCGCGCCGCGCTGGACGCACACCTTGATCAAAGCCCCCGCGCCGTTCGCGCGACCATCGCCTGGAGGGCGGCGCTTGCAGACGTGCTGATGCGAAGCCGGCGGCTGGAAGAGGCCAGGGAAGTCGTCGAGACGGCCATGCGCGACTTGTCCACAAACAGCGTGAATGCAGACGATGCACTCGTGGAGCTCCAGTTGAACCTGGCAGAGGCTTATCGCCGCGAAGGTTCTGCGAACGAAGCCGAGCGATGGTTCCGCTCGGCGCTCGAACGCGCGAGGGAACAATACGGCCAAGAGCACTATGGAGCCGCAATTGTCGAGCATTACCTTGCGAACGCGCTTGTTTCTCTGTCCGAGGAAGGAGACGCCGTCCGGCTGGAAGAGGCCAAGCGCCTTCTCCTCCACGTTATCACCGTTTATCGCAAAGTGCTGCCCGAGGAGCACCAACGCACCGCATCCGCCCTCTCGGGCCTGGGTAGCTTATACCTCTGGCTTGGCGAACTCGACGAAGCGCAGAAGTACTTCGAAGAATCCCTGGCCATGCGCAGGAAAATCCTCGGACCGGACCACAGCGACATCGCGGGCGATTTAACCAGCCTCGGGGCGGTCTTCCGGTTGAAGAAGGACTACGCCGTTTCGGCGGAGTATTTGCAGCAGGCCGTTGCCATGCGTCTCAGGCTTCTTGGAAAAGACGACTTTCGGGTGGGGCGGTCTCGATCCAATCTGGGCGAAACCTTGATGCTGAAGGGAGACCTTGGAGCTGCCGAAGATGAATTGCTCGAAGCCCAGCGAATCTTCGACGCCAAGCCGGATGCATCGCGCGACCGATCGCCTGACAACATCAAGTGCCTGATCCGTCTGTATGAGAAGCTGGGGCGCGACGAAGAGGCCAAGCGCTGGGCTGCGCGCCTTGCTTCTTCAAGTCAGAACTGATCGCTTTGCCCGGCATGGGTCCGGGCACAGGGACCGCTCGTACTCAATCAACCATGACGAAGGCAGCCCCGCTGCCATCCACGTTTATCATCCGGCCCGTTTCGTCCTGAAGCAGCGGCAACGTGCCTCTTCGCAGGCCCGGGCCCACCAGGTTGATTCGAAACGAGATGCTCTGCCCTGGTACTGGTATGATCTGGTCAACGGGTATCGTCACCGCCAACGTCGCCAGGCAGGCGGCTTGGCCCCGATCTGACAACGGCTCGGCGTCGCCCGCGCTGAATTGCAGCGATGTTTCACAGGGCTTGTCCAGAACGGCATCCGGCCCGGATTCCGAAAACACCGACCCCCCGAACTGCGCACAGCTTACCTGCCCGCCGACGAGCTCCATGGCCACCGGCGAGGCGGAGTTGCAGACGCTCTCCGGCGGTGGGGCGTCGAATATGCCCCCAAGCCGCGCGATATTCAGGCAATCGAGCGATTCGAGGCTGCCCCAGATAGGATCTCCGCACGAGCCACCCTTCCTGAACACGCTGCAACGCATTCCCTTGCAGCGCTCGGCGGAGACTTGCTCTTCGCAATCCACCTTGCGGGTCTCGGCCCTCAAGTAAAGACAGCTACCTGTCTCGCTGAATGCGACTGACACAACGCGACCGCCGTCTCGGCCTGCGTCCGCGTGTTTCGTCCCCCAGTCACGCACAACGATGTCAAAATATACAGTGACTCTGCCCCGCAGGTTTTTTCGTCTGAGAACGATCTCGTTTCCTCGAACGATTGTCCCCGGTGGGTATTCTCCGTTGGGTGGCTGCGCCGGAACGAGCGCGACGGTCGCCCCGCGCGATCCGGCCGGATCAAGATCATCGCATGGGGCGTTCTTTGGGCAGGTCATACAGCAGGTCCGGTGTTTGACGGCGCAACCGGAAATGCACGGAATTCCTGCGACGGCAACCAGCAGGAGGATTGTCGCGAAATGCGATCGGGCGGGCATTGATCGTCTCCTTTGCGCGGAAAAGGACGTGCTGTTGTGATTGGATTGCGGTCCAAGGCTAAGGTTAAAAGCAACAGCGGAAATTCGCAACCCCCAGATCGGCCACACAAGGTGAAGCGACGATGGGCTCAGCTCATTCAGCAGGGGCACATTACAGGCTCGACATACCGACCCTCGCACATTTACTCTATCTGGCCGTGATTGAGACATCCCAGTCTCACAGGATCTCCTCCTTTGGGCTTGATCCAGATTCTCGCGCACCGCACGCACTTGAAGATCGTGAGCTTCTGCGAAAGGAAAGCGACACCCGCAGAAAAGATCCGGCACCGGCGTTCGGGGATTTGAGGCGCGAGGGCGGCTCTTCAGCTCGTGAATGAAGCTATCTTCGATCAGGCCAGGGCGACGAGGCAGACGTCTTGCACGCTCCGGCCGGTCTGGCTGCCGACAGGGACGATCAACTCCGGGCGGGCGGGTTGCCCGGGGCGCCAGACGATGAGCCGATCGCGAAGGTCATTCGTGGCCACGAGCGCGTCGGGGGCGACCTCCACGCGGCGCAGGGTTTGTCCACCGGCTTCGTAGCGGCAGAGAAAGGTGTCGCCCAGTACGCGGGAGGTCACGTGCAGGGTCGTATCGGTGAAGAAGAGGCGATCCACGCCGCGCGTGCGCACGAGCCACACGGACTCCACGGGCCGGCCGCCGCCGCGGTGGATGGTCTCCGGCTCGGAGAATTGCCCCGCCTTCCAGCGCAGCACGTCCCCGCGGCTGTTGCCCGCCAGCAGCCCGCTTCCCGTCGGCAGAAGTGCCGTTATGATGTCACTGCTTCCCGTGAACGTCTGCCCGGGGCGCTCTGCATCCGCGCCGGGCTGCCAGGCGATGATCTGAGCATCGATGGACGCATAGAGAACGCCATCGCGTTCGTTCACGCCGCGAACGGCATCGGCATCGGCCGTCGAGGCCTCGAACAACCGCCGTGCCGAACCCGGCTCGCCCAGCTTCCATTCGTACAGGCCCAGCTCGGAGTGCGATGCGTAGAGGAATCCGCCGCAAACGGCGACGGAATTGAATCCTCCGCGCGGCGAGGGCGCATTGGGAACCAGGTACGTGGCGTCGGGTTCGGCCCGCTCGATGGGCAGCGTGTATACGCCGCGCTGGGCACCGAGCAGCAATACCTGCTTGCCTGCGACATTGCCTGCCTGAACGGAACGCACCGGACCGGCCTGTCCGCCGATGGCAAACCGCCGCACCGGCGTTACGGGACGCGAACCGTCGTAGAAGAGCAACTCCTCCCCAATGGCCACCACGACCCATTGTGTGCGTGTTGCGGGCTGCTCGGCCGCGAACAGCGCCTCGTACAACTCGCCACGTTCCCGCTCGGAGAACGTGCGCATCAGGTCCGGCAAGGCGACGTTGGGTGAATCGGCCGCGAGTGAATCGAGCTTCTCCAACAATTCATGCAACCGATCGAGATGCTTGTCCCGTGCGTCGCTGATCGCCTCCTGCAATTGCCGCGCGGCCTCGTGCTCGCTGCGCCTGCGAGCCATGTCCTCCTGCACGCGGCGGACCTGATCGTACGACTCGGACGTGAATCGCACCGTGGGCTTTCCTTCCAGGCGCAGGCCCGCGTCGAAGCAAGGTCCCGCCAGCCCTTCGGCCAGCGCCAAAGATGCGTCACTGCCCGACTGAGCGCTCGTCAGAGCCGCCGCATCCTGCCCGGCGGCGAACCTGCCGAGCGTCGCGCGCACCGCCGGGGCCAGATAGGCCGCCAGGCGTTCCAGGTGCATCACACGATGGCTTCCCAGCGCCGCCCGTTGGAATGAAAGCAGTTCGCCGCGATCGGGAATCAGGCTCAACCGAATCGCCGCGCCGGCCCCGGCCTGAAAGCCGTCCTTCGTCGCCAGCCCCTTTTCTTCCATCGTCAGTTGCAGGGGCGTCGTGCGGAAGAACATCACGCTGTCCGCATCGGCGCCGGGAACTTCACCGCCCGCGGCGACGACGACGTGATCGCCCCGCGTCCGCGACACGAGCGCTCCCCACGTCGGCGGAAGATCGAGCGATCGCTTGAGCAGGCTGAAGATCTCCGACGCTGCGACGCTGAGCGCCACGTGCTCGGTCGCCCCGAAAAACGGAAGCGGATCAAACCTGGTGCCGATCATGTTGCACCTCGCTATGCGGAATCACCCCGCCTTGGCATGTCGAAAACAGCGGCTACTTCCCCAACTCGGCAAATTTCTCGAACCGCACCAGGTCGGCCGGATGGACCGACGGTGGCGTTCGCTCGATCACATCGAGCACGTCCTTCAGGGCGATCGGTCGCGGCTCGCCTCCGCCGATCGCCGCCATGAACGGAATCTGCGCCGCCTGCTGCGAAATCGCCTTGATGTCCGCTCCGCTGTAGCCTTCGAGCCGATCGCACAACAAGCCGAAATCCACGTCCTCGGACAGCGGCCGCTTGGCCAGATAGATCTCCAGCAGCTTGTACCGCGCCGGCGCATCCGGCAGACCGACGTAGACCCGCGCGTCCATTCGGCCCGGGCGCATCATCGCCTCGTCCAGCAACCAGGGCCGATTCGTCGCACCAACGAATAATAGAGCCCGATCGCCCTTACGATCAAACCCCTCCAGTTCCTGCAGGATCTGCGGCACCACGCGCTGCATCACCGTCGAGCTGTCGCTCTTCCGCCGGGGAACGAGCGCCTCGATCTCGTCCAGGAAGATCACGCTGGCCTTTTCCGCCTTGGCCGCGTCGAACAGCTTCCTGATATTCTGTTCGGCCTCGCCCACCCACTTGCTCATCATCTGCGCCGGGCTGACAAGAAAAAACGTGGCTTCGATCTCGTGGGCGATGGCCTTGGCGATCATCGTCTTGCCCGTGCCGGGCGGGCCGTAGAGCAGAATCCCCCCGCCGACGCCGATGCCGTACTGCTGTGCCAGCTCCGGATGGCGGAACGGGTAGATCATTTTCATCCGGATTTCATGCTTGACGTCCTCGAGCCCGGCGATGTCGTCGAAGCCCGTGTCCGGCCGGTCGCGGATGATCCAGTCCGACGCGTCCGACCCGCCGTTCTCCTCCTTGATCCGCTGCCGCCCGCGAGCCTCCTTGGGCGACTTCGCCAGCCGCTCGGCGTCCTTGGCCAGGTCGATCAGCTCCGCGGCGATCTCCTCGTGCTGGCGGCGCATGTCCGGCGACTTGGCCTGCTCGGCCAGTTCGATCATGCACTCGGCCGCGTCGGTCAGGTACGCCCGCGCGGAGCGGAAGTCCCCGTCGCGATAGGCCGCTACGCCGCGACTCTTGAGACGTTCGAAGGTGGAAAAGGAAGCAGGCATCAACTCACCGATTCTGCTCAACCACGGGACACTACCCCCAGCACGCCAATCCCAACCTCAAGGACAGAAACAAGCAACAACGGCTTGAATTGCCATGACTTCGGAGTGGCAAACATCCCCACCGTCGATGCAAGGCCGGAAAGCAATGCCAATGGAAGGATCAAAGCGCCACCGACGACGACGAGCTCCATCGGTGTTCCGTCCCCGTCAAAGTCAAACACAGAGATCCCTTTAACTACCAACATAACGCCCGGGATGGCCATGCCTGCGACGATCTTGAGTTGGCACACCGCGGCAAATGTCATCAATATGATCGGCAAGGGGCGCGATCGATATGTCGGCAATACACCTCCTGGGCCCACTTCAAATTTCGTCCCGCACTCCGGGCAGCGGTTATCCTCCAGTCCCGTCAGGTTGTATTTGCATTTCTCGCAGCGCAAGCCCGCGTCGACAACGCTTCCTTCGTCAGCTTCCGAAAGCTCACTCTTGTGGCCCAAGGGCTTCATGGTTCTTCGCCCGGTAGCGCCCGCAGCAGTTGGTCGCGCATGCGCTCACAGGCGGCAATGGCCTCAAGCGCATCTTCCCGCGAAGCGGATTCCCCGGGGTAGCGAAACGATGTCGCCGCCCGAGTCAGGAACCGAAGATCGCCCACTTCGCAAGCCCATTCAGGCAGTATCTCCTTCAGTCGTTCATTCAGTTCCAGGAGATTGTGCGTTCGTGGCGGGACGATCCCGCCGCTCTGGAGCATGCCTTTCATCAACTTCTCAATGCACTGTTGCGCGTGAAAACACGCCGCGTCGTAGTTGGGCGGCGCGGCGCGGGGCTCCCGCAGGGCGGTTTCGTAGTCACCCTGCGCCTTGGAAATCCACTCACGAACAATCTCGTTCATGCAGCACCCGCCCTCGGTCCAGCGCCTCGCGAATCAGCGGGTCGCCATCTCGATAACGCCTTTGTGTATCGGCCGGGTCTCGCACCAGCACATCAACGTAAAACGGTGGATCCAGCCAATTGAGTATCTCCAGCGATTTCCGGAAGGCACTGCCCTCAAATCGCATCACAACCAACAGATCCACGTCCGAATCCTCCCGCGGCGATCCGTAAACGTGAGATCCGAACAGCACGATCCGCTCAGGGTCGTACTTCCGCCCGATCCGCTCGGAAAGCTCGATGATCTGGTTCATTGCGACCATGTCACGCCTCTCCGTTGACCCAGCTCCGTTTCCGCGCGAGTGCCATGCCCACGCTTCGTGGGCATGTTGTACCAATCGTTCATCGTTCATGGCCACGAGGCGTGGCCATGCCACCCTCATGCCACCCATCGTCGCAAGGCCTTTCCTCGCCCCCCATTATAATCCCCCGTCTTCTCTCCACCTATTCAGCCAAACCGGCTGATTGGGCCGTGAAACGCCGATTCTCATCTCCCCCGGTTCGAGTTCCGCCCGTCAACGGCTCGATTTCGCCAGGCACGGAAATTTTCTGAAAAAGCCTGCAATCACACCGGGCGGCCGGGACATCTCCAGTTACAGCGGCGTCTCGAGTTTTTCCCATCCACGGGCTGGGGTCGGCGAAGCACCGCGCATGTCGAGATTTACGGAGGAGGAAACGGGATGAGAATACGAAATTTCTTGCTCGCAGGGATACTGAGCCTGGCCGTGGCCGGAGCGGCGTCTGCGGCCACACACGTCGTCACGCAATCGGGCCTTTCGTTCAGCCCTCCGAACGTCGATGTGCTGCCGGGCGACACCGTCCAGTGGGTACACACCGGCGGCATTCACACGGTGACATCGGGCACCCCCTGCACGTCGGACGGCCGGTTCGACATGGCGCTCACGTCCGGCACGGTTCAGTACGTAATTCCCGGCGGCGAGCCTGCCGGGACCATTCCCTATTTCTGTACGCCGCACTGTGCCGTCGGCATGACCGGGACGATCACCGTCGGAGAGCCCGAGCCAATTCCGACTGTCTCCGAATGGGGCCTGGCCGCGATGTCGCTGTTGGTGCTGGTCGCGGGAACGGCCGTCGTGCGCTTCCGCCCGGCTTAATGCCTGGGCAATGGCGACCCGTCGGCATTCCATCGCCGGAAAGGCGCTACAAAGAACGCCGTTGGTTCCATATGGGCAGCAGGAACCGGTTGTCGTCACTCCGGCGAAAGCCGGAGTCCAAGAAACGCCGACTTGCGCAGCTTCTGGATTCCGGCTTGCGCCGCAATGGCGGAGCGCGCGCTATGACCGGCTCTTTACTTTTCCGCGCCCTCGCTTCTTCTTCGCGGATTTGCCGGAATTCCTGACCCGGCCGTTGCCCTCGCCGGCGTCGAAGAGCTCCTCCGAAACCTCGGGCGAGCCCTCGCGCTCCACGACGATCGTGTCCTGCAAGCCCAGATCGTTCCCCTCGTGCGCCGTCTTGATGACCTTGCCGTGCTCGTCGAACTCCAGGTCGGCGTGGGCGGTGAACTGCCGCGACAACTCCAGCAGCGACTTGCGGAAATCCTCCTTGTTGATCACCGCGATCGCCCGCGTGGCCTCGACAACTTCATCGATATAACGCGTGAACACGTCGCGCCGCCGGGTGTAGTCGGCCTTTTTCCGCTTGCGTTTCAGCAGCGTCGCCAGGCGCCGGCTGCACTCCGAGATGCCCAGCTTGATCTCCTTGCGGATTTCGTCGTAATCCGCCACGGCCTCCTTGCTTTCCGACACGAAGGGCACCCACACGCTGGCCACGTGGATGAGAATGACCATCGGCGCACGCGGCAGCGATCCGCTCGACTGCGAGATGCCGTAGTTGTTCCAGCGCGTTTCGGTCGTGGCCTTGAACATGCAGCACGAGCCCTGCTGGTAGAGCAGGGGAACGCGGTTGGCGAAGCGAATCACGCGGGCGCTTGCTTCGGCGTCGCCGTTCTTGCCGCCGTTTTTCCCGCCCGCAGCCTCGTCCTCGATGTCGTGGCGGTCCAGCCCCAACTCCCCGCCGTATGCCAGGCCGACCTCGATCTGAAACGGATTGCCGCGATACACGGACGGGGGGCGCGTGCTGGCCGTGTAGAACTCCGCCTTCACCCCGCGCAGCAGTCCCGCGAGGATGGCCTCGGCGCCCATCGGCGCCAGGCAGTCCGTGGAGGGTGCCTTCAGCTTCGAATTCTGAAGGGCATTGTAGATCTTCTCGATAGCCGGCGGCTCGAGGGAGTTGACCCATGTGGATGTGGTGATGCCCGCGTCGGCGCAGACCTTCCTGGCGACCGACGGACTCACGCGCGAGAACTCGTCCGCCAGGAACGCGCCGACCTTCTTGGCCGGCGTGTCTTTCAGCATCTTCATGAGCGTGCCGAGCTCGATGCCGTAGGGATGGGGCTTGATCTCCCTGGTCTCGGCCGGGAGGTTCTCCGTCCCGCGCGGGAACTCCACCGCCTCACCCGCCGGAGGGCGATAGGCGATCCGCGCGTGGGGATTGGCGATCGCCGTCAGTTCCAGGTACTCATCGACGCTTGCCCGGCCTTTGTTGTACGAACCGACCAGCTCGATGCAGACTTCCGTGCCGTGGGCCCATTCCACCTCGATGGTCTCGTCGCGGATGATGTCCGGCTTGTTCTTCTTGGTGTCAATGGCAATGAGGTACATGTGTGCCGGCGATCGCGACGATGTGCGGCTGATGATCCGGATCGGCTTGCCCGTGGTGATCAGCCCGTACATCCCCGCGGCGCTGATTCCGATGCCCTGTTGCCCGCGGGACATCTTCAGCCGGTGAAACTTCGAGCCGTAGAGCAACTTGCCGAAGACGTTGGGAATCTGCTGCTTGACGATGCCCGGGCCGTTGTCGCGCACGAGCACGCGGAAGCGGTCGGCATCGGTCTGCTGGATCGTGATTTCCAGGTCGGGGAGGATTCCGGCCTCCTCGCACGCGTCGAGGCTGTTGTCCACCGCCTCCTTGACCGTGGTCAGAAGGGCCTTGCGCTTGTTGTCGAAGCCGAGCAGGTGGCGGTTCTTGGCGAAGAACTCGGAGACGGAGATGTCCCGCTGCTGCCTGGCCATGCCCTCGGCCGTGACCGCCGTGCGCGGCTTGGACGCCCGCTTCCCCGATTCTCTCGAAGTCCTCTCACCCGCCTTGGCCATACCTGCATCCTCTTGCCCTGACTCCCCCGTTTCCCTGGCCTCCGTCGCCGGAAACGCCAGGCCCATCTGCCCGTCGCTCTTTGCCTCCGCCGCTGCGCTCATGGCCGCCACCTCCCTGCTCAGGCCTGCTTCGAAAGCAATCCCCATCATGGTAAGAGCCTGCCGGATCCTCGCCACCGCCCGGGAGCAAACGCGTGAGTGGGGGCTTTCCCCGAGGCCGTCACTTCCCCGCTCCGAGCCAAGTAATTGCTGGCGAATACAGCGTGTTATCGGTACAATGGCGGGCTCGTCACGCGGGATTCGAGATCGATAACGGACTGTTCGGCTCAGGCTGGCGCGAGATCCACGCTGTAGACAGATTCACCCGTCTGATCGCGCTACCGGTCTTCTGACAAGCAATGGCCACGACCACCCGCCAAACGCTGGAGCACGTCCTGCGCCTGGTTCGCGAGAACCACCCGGGCCTCGCCAGAGGCTGGTTCAGCGATCTTGACGATGGAAATCTCGTCGGTGGGACGATCTCGATCCAGGCCCGCAATCTCTTCCAACTCGACTACCTTCAGCGTAACTGCCGCCGGGCGTTCTCCGAAGCCGCCCAGACCGTTACCGGGCGACTCGTTTCCGTGCGCTTCTGGGCGGAGGAGCCGCAGGAGGACAACCACGCGGAGCCGGCGTTCGCGTTTGAAGAGTTGCCCCTCAACCCTGACTACAGCTTCGAGAATTTCATCGTTGGCCCTGGGAATCGGCTGGCGCACGCTGCCGCGACGGCGGTCAGCGAGCAACCCGGGCGCTCTTATAACCCACTATTTGTACACGGATCCGCTGGTTTAGGTAAAACCCACCTGCTTCAGGCGATCTGTCACCGTATTTCCAAGGATCAACACCCGCTCAAACTTGCCTATCTTTCCTGCGAGGCCTTCATCAATCACTTTATCGAGGCCGTCGAGGTCGGCGCGCTGCACCATTTCCGCCACCGGTTCCGACACGTCGACGCGCTGGTGATCGATGACATCCAGTTCCTTGGCACCCGTGAGCGAAGCCAGGAGGAGTTTTTTCACACGTTCAATACGCTGCATCAGACGCAGCGGCAGATCATATTGTCGGCCGACTGTCCGCCCTCCGAAATCCCGAGTCTCGAAGAGCGTCTCGTGAGCCGTTTCAATTCGGGGCTGGTGGCCCTGATCGACCGGCCGTGCCTCGAGACGCGGCTGGCGATTCTGCGGCGCAAATCGAAGTTACGATGTGTCCCCGTTCCGGACGAGGTTCTGGAGTACATCGCCCTGCGTTTCGAGAACAACATCCGCGAACTGGAGGGCGCCCTGCTGCGTCTCGACGCACTGAGCCAACTGGACGGCGGGAAGGTCACCATCGAGTTGGCCCGCTCGGCGCTCGGCCCTGAACCCATGATGATCGTGCAGACGCAACGCATCATGGAAGTCGTCGCCCGGCGCTTCAAATTGAAGGTTTCGGCCCTACAAGGCAAAAACCGCGCGAAATCGGTCACGCTGCCGCGACACCTCTGCATGTACCTTGCCCGGCAGTTCACACACGACAGCCTGGAGCAGATCGGCGGTTACTTCGGGGGGCGGGACCACACGACCGTTCTGCACGCCACGCGGCAGATGGGGCGGCGCCTGGCCGAAGACGTCGACCTGGCACGTCTCGTGAGGGAACTCGGGGAGGAAATCCGCAGGGGCGGAAACTGAGATGGCGACGGGGGCGGGACTGACAGCGCAGCAGCGCTGAAATCACGGTATCACAGGCGTAACGCGGACCCGAGCGTGGGACAGGCCAAACCGTGTGGCTAAGCGACGCATGACTGACAATCTTGTACACAACCACGGTCGCGCGGCGTGAGTTTTGGACGGATACGAACCATTGGAAAAGGCGATGTTTAGGAACCCGCCGGGCCATATCGAACACTTTTCACGGAGCCTACAACGGGTACCATATGTACCTATATAGAGAATTGAATCGAGTAGGCCGGACTGAGAAACATCCGGACGGGCTGGGGAAAGCAGCAGGCGAGGGAGCAGCAGGCAATGAAACTGAACTTCAACCGTGAAGAGATGGCCGATGCCCTGCGGGCAGTATGTGCCGTGGCGGCGGCGCGAACACCCAAGCCGGTATTGCGCTGTGTTCGACTTGAGGCGCGCTCCGATGTCCTGTTGCTGTCGGCAACCGATCTCGAGCTGGCTCTTCGCGCGGCCGTTTCCCAGGTCGAGGTGGGCAAGACGGGGGAGACCCTGGTCGTTGCCGACACCCTCTCGCGGATTGTCAGCGAATGCAATGACGACGTGCTCACCGCGGAGACCAAGGGAAACCATCTGCACATTCGAGGTTCCGGGAGTCACTTCCAGATCGTCACGCAAGATCCCGCGGATTTTCCGGCGGTGCCCACGATGGAGGACGGGCCCGATTTCACGGTGTCCGACGGCGTCCTGCGCAAGCTCGTGGAGTGGACGGCCTTTGCCGCCGCCCGCGAGAGCACCCGTTTCGCCATCAACGGGGTACTCTGGGAAACGAAGGACTCGAAGCTCACGCTGGCGGGCACCGACGGCCGGCGCCTTTCCGTGGCCCATGGGGAACTGATGGGCGCGCCTGTACGGGAGATACCTTCGGTTATTGTGCCCGGCAAAGCGCTCTCGCTTTTCAACCGGCTCCACGCCGATAGCGAGGGGGCCGTGGGTGTGAAGATCCTGCCGTCGCAGATTCTGTTGAGCGTCGGTGGGGCGCTGGTGAGCAGCTCGCTCGTGGAAGGTCATTTCCCAGACTACCGGAGCGTCATTCCGTCCGATTGTGATCGCGTTCTGGAGCTTGAGACGGACGAGTTCCTCGGGGCGCTGAAGCGGGCGGCGTTATTGACCAACGAAGAGTCCAAGGGTGTCCGCTTCTCGCTCAAAGACGGTGAGTTGACCCTCAGCAGCCGGGCGCCGGAACAGGGTGAAGCCAGCGTCTCGATTCCTGTACAATACAAGGGCGAGCCCATGGAGATCGGGTTCAATCCCGTCTTTCTGCTGGACGTGCTCAAGGTCGCACAGGGGCAGGCCGAGCGCATCACGTTTGCGCTGAAGGATGCAAACCGGCCTGGTCTGCTTCGCTCCGGGGAGGGGTTCCTGTACGTGGTCATGCCGGTGAATCTGGGTTCGGCATGACGCTCGGGCCGCCGCCGCAAGCACGTCCTCGTCCGGTGATGAGATTGCGAATGTCAGAGGAGCAACTGTCCTGGGTCCAGCGGAACCGGGCGCGCCGGCGGCGGACGACGACCGTGGGCGAGCGCGTGCTCTCCCTGGCGTGGGGGCTGGACGGCGAAGCCGATACGGCGCTGCAGCAAGTGGCGGATTATCTTGCCCCGCATACTGACGAGCCGTTTCGTGAGCAGTGTCGTCTGGCGGCGATACGGTCGGGCGTACTGGTGATCAACGTGGCCGAGCACGGGCAAGTGTTCGGTATTCGAGCGCAATGGCGCAGCCGCTTGGAATCCGTGCTGCGCGTCGCACACGGAATGCCGGCGATCCGCCAGGTGCATTTCGCCTGGGGTGACCACGGCGTGCAACTGCATATCATCCCGGCGTCCGGCCTCGATGACAGGTCGGCGGGCAGGTGAAAGGTATATGTCGCAAACTATGCTGACGGAACCGCGTTACGACGAATCCAGCATCACTGTTCTCGAGGGGCTTGCAGCCGTTCAGAAGAACCCCGGCATGTACATCGGTGGAACGGGCTCAGCAGGACTTCATCATCTCGTTTATGAGGCGCTGGACAATGCCGTCGATGAGGCCCTGGAGGGTTATTGCGATTCCATCCTCATCCGGTTGAACGCCGACGGGAGCTGCGCCGTGGTGGACAACGGCCGGGGAATTCCCGTTGGTCCGATGAAGCACGAGAACCCCAAGCTCAACGGTCGCCCCGCGCTGGAGGTGGTCATGACCGTGCTGAACTCGGGGGGAAAGTTCGACCGCAAGAGCTACAAGGTGTCGGGTGGTCTGCACGGGCTGGGCATCAGCGTGGTCAACGCACTGAGCGAGTGGCTGCGGGTGGAGGTCCATCGCGACGGAAAGATCCACACGATGCGCTTCGAGCGCGGGGCGACGGTACAGGAGATGCAGTCCACCGCCGGTACGGATCGCACCGGGACGACTATCGAATTCAAACCCGACCCCAACGTTTTTCAGGAATGCGAGTTCAAATACGAAACACTCCAGAACCGGGCGAGGGAGTTGGCGTACCTGAACGACCGCCTGCGCATCCGCATCGTGGACGAGATCGGCGGGCGGGAGAGCGAATACTACTACGAAGACGGGCTGAAGGATTTCTGCGGGCACCTGGCGGAGGGCGTCGAGTGGCTGCACAAGGAGCCGATCCTGATCCGCGGCGAGGATGCGGACAGCGGCCTGGCATGCCAGGTGTCGCTCCTGTTCACGGATGCCTACGAAGAGAACCTCATCTGTTTTGCCAACAACATTCATAACGTGCACGGCGGCACGCACATGTCGGCGCTGAAGACGGCCGTGGCCCGCGTCGCGGCCAACTACGCGAAGAAGAATGATCTGATCAAGGGTAACACGCAGGTTACGGGAGACGATTGGCGCGAGGGACTGATCGCCGTGGCGGCGGTCAAGCTGCGCGATCCGAAGTTCGAAGCCCAGACCAAGGTCAAGCTGCTGAATCCCGAAGTGGAGACGTTCCTCCAGCAGTTGCTCAATGAGCGCCTCGGGAACTACTTCGAGGAGCATCCGACCGACGCCCGCAAGATCGTGCAGAAGGGCATCCAGGCGGCCCAGGCGCGCGAGGCTGCCCGCAAGGCGCGCGATCTTTCGCGCAAGAGCGCGCTGAGCAGCGGAGGACTGCCCGGCAAGCTCTGGGACTGCCGCAGCAAGGACTCGGATTCGACGGAGCTCTACCTGGTGGAGGGCGACTCGGCCGGGGGCATCGCCAAGCAGGGGCGCGACTCGTTCACGCAGGCCATCCTTCCGCTCAAGGGCAAGATCCTGAACGTAGAGAAGGCCCGGGTCGACAAGATGCTGTCGCACGACGAGATCACCAAGATGATCTCGGCCATCGGATGCGGCATCGGCAAGGAGGAGTTCGATGTCGCCAAGTGCCGTTACGGCAAGATCGTGATCATGACCGACGCCGACGTGGACGGCTCGCACATCCGTACGCTCCTGCTGACGTTCCTCTTCCGGCACATGCGGCCATTGGTCGAGGCGGGCCGGGTGTTCGTGGCCCAGCCGCCGCTCTACCAGGTACGCAAGGGGAAACACACCGAATACGTGCTCGACGATCGTGTGCTGAACGCCAAGCTATCGGAGATTGGACTGGGTGGTTCGGCGCTGCTGGTTCGCGACGGCGCGGGAGCGGAACGCGTGATTGACGGCGCGGCACTGCGCGAGTTGATCACCGACCTCGATGCGCTGGAGACGCAGCGCCGCGTCCTGGCGCGGCGCGGGCTGGATTTTCGCACCTTGGTCGAGCAGCACCGCGATCCGCAACGCGGCTTGCCGAAGGTGCTTCTGCACATTCACCGCGCGGGAGTGGAGGAGCCGGAAGAGCGCTTCGTGCACACCGAGGAGGCCGTGGCGGAAATTGTGTCGGAGGAATCCGACCGGGCAGGCAAGCCGGTGGAGGTCATGGAAAGTCGCCACGTGTTGCTCTCCGAGACCGACGCCGACGAGGCGCGTCAGAATGCGGAGGACGACGCGGCCGGGCGCATCGTGCGCTTCCCGCTCTCGGAATGCCGGGCGATCGACGACATTCTTGCGCGGATCGAAGCCAAAGGTCTTTCCATTGCGGACCTGTTTCTGGTTCGCGAGGAGCTGGTCACGGGCGAGTTGCCTCCGGCCAAGTTTCTGGTTCGCGACAGCGACGAGAAGCTGCACGAGATGGACAATCTTGTCGAAGTCGCGCCCGGCGTGCGGAGCCTCGGCCGTGAGGGCATGGCCGTGAAGCGCTTCAAGGGGTTGGGCGAGATGAACTCCGAGGAGCTCTGGGAGACGACCATGGACCCTGAGGTTCGCACGCTGCTGCGCGTGGTCATCTCCGAGGACATGGAGGACATCGAGCAGGCGGAGCTCGACGCCCGCGAAGCCGACCGCATCTTCCGCTTGCTCATGGGCGACAACGTGGAAATCCGCCGGCGGTTCATCGAGGACAATGCCACGAACGTGAAGAACCTGGACGTGTAGGCCGTGCGGAGGGCACGGATTGCGGGCGGGCGCAGATCGGGGATCTTTCGCGGCAAACTTGTCAGGACGTGAGAAACGATCGGAGAGGGCGGGATTCGAACCCGCGGTACCAGGTTTACCCAGTACAACGGTTTAGCAAACCGTCGGTTTCAGCCACTCACCCACCTCTCCAGGCCAGTCATCTCGTTCAGGTCGAAGGGAAGCCTGCGGCGAACTGTCCCCGGGACCTTTCTTCCGCCGCTATCCGAACAACCTTGGATGGTGACTGCCGGAGGCTACTCGCCGCGCCGATTACCGTCAAGGTTGGCCCCCAACGTTAGGTGTTCCGGCGCCACGGGAACTATGGCGCCCCAATCCCGGTTTCGGCCAAAGGCTCCAGCCGCAGAATCTTGCCGTGCGGGACCCATTCATAGCCGGGCCATTCCGGGGCGACGGGCACGGCCGCGAATGTGCGGTCGGCGAATCGTGGATCGAACATGGCGAACCAGTTGTAGGTCTGGGCGTTAATGATGGTCACGTCGGGGCGCGGCGTGATGAACAGCCGCGCATACCAAAGCGGCGTCGCCGCAGGCCAGGCGGCAAAGACCACGGCATCGGGCGGCAGAGAAGCGAGGTTCACGTCGCGGAGCAACGGACGAGCGTCCGGGCGGGGGCCCGGCCAGCGCCGTCCAGGGGCGTCAATGAACGTGACGCCCACGGTGAGGAGGAAGACGATCGTGGCCGCCACGGCTCCAAACCGGCGGGTCGTCCGCGGGAAGACCGGCGTAAGTCCGACGCCGATCAGCACGATCAGCGCGAACAGGAGAGGACGAATGTCGGCCGCATCACCAGCGATGCGGTAGTAGCAAACGAAGGCCACGCTCGAGAAGATCATGCCCAGCAACAGCATTGCCGCGGCCGGGTTCCGCCGAAGCGTGCGCACCAGGCCCAGCGTGCTCAACGAGAGAATCAGGATCAGCGAGACGGTGCCGGAGGGCACGGGGGCCAGCAGCAGCATGTTCGCTTCGAACGTATCCAGAATGGAGTTGTCCAGCAGGCCGAGCCGCAGCCAGCGCATTTTCGCGCGAATTCCGTTCCAGTTGTTGCCCATGAGATAGCGAAACTGCTCGGCCCGGGCGAGCCAGACGACGCGGCGTAGTTTCGCCTGGGCGCCATCGGACGATTCCGGCAGCTCGTGTGTTTCAGCATTGAGGACGTCCAGATAGTTGTAGGGCGTAGTCTTGGCGTCGCGGACCCAGTAGTAAGCGAATGAGTAGATACCGGGCAGCGCCGCCAGCAGCGACAGGAGCAGTAGCGTCCGTACCGCTGAGGTCCCCCCGGTTTCCCATCGCCGTCGCGCTATCCACCAGGCGCTGAGCACGAAGGGCAGGGCCAGAATGGCGGGGGGCCGATTGGCCACGACCAGACCGTACACCAAGGCCGCGATGAGAAGATCTCGACGATGCCCCAGGGCGGCGTATCGCAACAGCAGGTAGAACGACGCGGACATCAGCGCCAACGATGGCAGGTAGACCTCGGCCTTGATCAGATTGGTCCATATTTGAACGTACGCGCACAACAGCAGCGTCAGCGCGCCGGCCAGGAATGCGTGCACGCCCAGCCGGATCTGAAACATCATGCACAAGGCGAGGACGGCCAAACCCGACAAGTGACATAGTAATGTCACTGTTAGGGGCGGATCTAGGCCCGGAATCCACGAAACAACGTGTGCGATGGAAACATATCCCGCGTAGCCCGGGGGGTGGGTGATGCCCAATGTCGCCGCGGCCAGTTGGAACCCGCCGGAATCCCCAAGGCAGATTCCCGGGGGCAGGCGCGGAACGGTGATCGCAACGGCGACAAGAATGGTCAATAGGATCGCCAGCCAGTCGACAAGGCCCAGGCGAGGCCAGGCGTTCTCGTCGCCTTCAAGCGTTCCTCTCTGCGTTGAACGGGGCGCAGGGATAGGTGGGCCTTCGGTGCGCGGCGCCCGTGCCGCAAGATCGATCCCGCGCGTCGCATCGCGGATGGTGGTGTCCACGTGTGAGGGCTTGCTACCCATCGTCACGCACTCGATGCAAACAGGCCCCGTCAGCCCGAACCGCGGGCTCAGATGGGGCAGACGAGTTTGCCCAGCCGTTCGGTCAGCTTGACATTCTCGCTGTAGTCCACCGGGCAGTCGATAACCGTGGGGCGCTGGGAAGCAAAAGCCGACTCCAGCGCCGGTTTCAGTTCGTCTGCGGCGGCGATACGCACGCCCTCCCAGCCGAAGCTGCGGGCCAGCATCACCAGATCCGGGTTGCCGAAATCAATGAACGCCGGTCGGCCGAATTGAACCTGCTGCTTCCACTTGATCAGCCCGAACGTGCCGTCGCTGAGAACCAGGCATACGATCGGGGCGCCGACGCGAACGGCCGTCTCCATCTCCTGGCAGTTCATGAGGAATCCGCCGTCGCCGCACACCGCCAAGACGCGCCGATCGGGATAAAGCAGCTTGGCCGCGATCGCCCCGGGCAGGGCGATGCCCATCGAGGCGAAACCGTTGGAGATCAGGCAGGTGTTCGGTTCCAGGGCGGGATACATCCGGGCCACCCACAGTTTGTGGGCGCCGACGTCGGAAATGAGGATGTCCTCGGCTCCCATGGCGCGGCGGGCATCGTGCATGATCCGCTGCGGCTTCACGGGGAACGAGGCATCCTCGGAGAGTTCCTGCAATTCGTCGAGGATCGCACGACGCAGCGTGTGCACCGCCCGATCGGAACGCGGCGTGATCCGCTCCCCCAGCTCCGAGAGCGTTTCCGTCAGGCCCGCTTCGATTCCCACGGCCACGGTGTAGTGCGCGTCTACTTCGGCCGGAGAGCGGTCGATGTGGATGACCTTCTTGTCGCGGCCCTCGTTCCAGCGCTGGGGGTGGTATTCGACGAGGTCGTAGCCGATGCAAAGCACGACGTCGGCGCGCTCGAGCCCGCAGTTGACCACGTCCTTGGCCTGAAGACCCACGGCCAGCAGCGAGAGTTCGCTGGTGTAGGGAACAACGCCCTTGGCCATGAACGTGTGCGCGCAAGGGATGCCGCTTTTCTCGACGAACGCGCGGAGCGCCGGGGAAGCGTTGTCGCGGATAACCCCGTTGCCCGCGAGGATGATCGGAAAGCGGGCCTGGTTGATCAGCGCGGCCGCCGACTCGATCTGCGAGGTCCGTGGCTCCGCGTCTTTGGGCTGCTGGACGGGGAGCGGCTCGCCTTCGGCCGGCATGCTCGCAATGTCCTCCGGGAAGTCAATGTGGGTCGCCCCGAATTTCTCCGTCTGGGCGACCTTGAAGGCCTTGCGGACCACCTCGGGGATGATCCCCGGCGTGACCAACTGGGCGTTGTATTTGGTCATGGGCCGGAACAGGGCCACGAGATCCATGGCCTGATGGGATTCCTTGTGCAAGCGGGAGATTCCGCCCTGACCGGTTACGGCCACGAGCGGGGCACGGTCCATGTTGGCGTCGGCCACACCGGTAACGAGGTTGGTTGCACCGGGTCCGAGCGTCGCCAGGCAGACGGAAGCCCGCCCGGTCAGGCGTCCCTGCACGTCGGCCATGAACGCCGCGCCCTGCTCATGCCGCGTCTGGACGAAGCGCAGCGAACTGTCGAGCAAGGCGTCGAGAACGTCCATGTTCTCCTCGCCGGGCAAGCCGAAGAGAAACGGCGGGTGCTCATTTTCCAGGCATTTCACAAACAACTCGGCCGCTTTCATGCTGCATCTCCTTGTTTGCTCGTGCGAACGTCAACGCCGCGCGTCCAGCATGCCGCGCAGCAAAAACGTCCGGCAGGTTGGCCGGACGTTTGCGATCAGCACCCCCATCGAACGCCGCATTCTGCTCGATCGCGGCGGCGAGCGAACCGGTTCCTACTTCCCCCACTTCTTGAAGAACGTCTTGCTGCTCTCGGGATCGGGCTTGATCGTATCCGCTCCCGGACGCCAGTTGGCCGGGCAGACCTCGCCGTTCTTCTCGTAGTACTGAAGGGCATCGACCATGCGGATGGCCTCGTCGACGCTGCGCCCCAGCGGCAGGTCATTGATCAGCATGTGGCGCACGGCCCCCTCCTTGTCGATCAGGAAAAGTCCGCGAAGTGACACGCCCTTGTCATCCAGGAGCACGCCGTAGTCCCGGCCGATCTGGTGCGTCTGGTCGGAGACCATGGGGTAGGCGATGTCGCCCAGCCCACCTTCACTCCGCGGCTTCTGCTGCCAGGCGAGGTGGGTAAAGTGGCTGTCCACGGAGGCCCCGAGGACTTCCGTGCCCCGCTCCTGAAAATGGGGATAGGCGTCGCTGAAGGCCACGATTTCCGTGGGACAGACGAAGGTGAAGTCCAGGGGCCAGAAAAACAGGACGACGTACTTGCCGCGGTAGGAAGAGAGCGAAATCTGCTTGAACTGCTTGTTGATCACCGCCATGGCGGTGAAGTCCGGTGCGGGTTGCGTAACCATGACGCTCATGTTTGTATCCTCTTTATTTGAAGTACTTTGCGGTTTTTCCGGTTCCGTGCCGGCCAGGGGACGCGGGCAGCGCCGCGGGTGCCGCCACCGGAATGCGTCCGGTATTCTAAAGGCGGACGTGAACTCGTCCAGTCGGGGGGCTGTGAAAATCGGGTCTTCGAATCGGCCGGGCGGGCGTCCGCAAAGTCGTTCCGGGACGGGGATTATCGGTCCACTACGGACGAGCCGCGCCGTTGCCGAAAGTTGAGAAAGAGCGTGGATTTCGCCGGAAGAATCGGCATTTCCGCCGGCCCGGGGGGCTCGTGATGGACTGTGAAAACGACTCGAAATCAGACTTTCAACGCTTGACTTGCCTTCCTTGAACGTGTTAAATGGTATGCCTTGTAGCCAGCGAGGGTCCCGGGCGGTTCCACGCCACGGGGAATTTGGGGGCGAGGCTTCGCAGGGGGATTCTTGCACTTTGGAGATCGTGGCGGATTGTTGCTTCGCTTGTGGCCGACGCCCAGTCTCTTGGGGAACGGGTTCGCCGGGCGCGAACGTTTCATAATTGAGGAGGCTTTTCCGATGAGGACTTGCGGATTGGTGGTGGGAGCATTGCTGGGGGTTGCGTCCACGGCTTTTGCGGGAACGAACGTACGCATTGTTCCGCAGAACGTGTCGTCAAATGCGCTCAACCCGATTGGACACTACCTGCCCGGCGAGGTGGTTAATGTCAACGTCTACCTCGAGCAGACGCCGGCCGGCGTGGAGCACCTGCTCCGCCTCGTCGCCTTCAAGCTCGACAACACGGCTCCGGAACTGACCATCGGGCCGGCCACGCTGTTCGCGAAGAGTGCCGCCGGTCACTACAACGTGGACTCGGCCGATACCATCGCGTCAGCCTATTACTACACCGATCCCGGCAATCTGGGTCCGAATCCCACGCAGCAGTTGGCGATTCCGGCTAGCGCCCCGGTCCAGGTGGTCTCCTTCCAGGTGACCATGCCGGCCACGCCGGGCAGCTACGCTCTGGATCTGGTGAATGCCGGTGGCGCGACCAACGATGACAAGGCCGCGGTGATCTACGGCTTCGGCTGCACCGCGCCGGACGCTTGCGCCAACGGCCTGCATCCGGATGACACGTTCGCGGTGACGATCGATCGTCCCGGCGCGAACCTGACCGGCGGCACGTACAACTTCGTGGTGAACACGCCGACGGCTGTGGTCGCCGGTGAGCCAGCGGTCCCCCCGGTGGGCCAGACGCCTTTCACGCACCCGCTCGATGGCGGCAACCTTTGGCGAAGCTCGCAACAGGTTATCCGCATCAAGTTCAACACCAACATTGCCGCCGCGACCGGCGCCGTCTCTGGTGCAGGCATCGAGATTCGCGAGCTGAACGCAGGTCCTTCTCCCGCCACTGGTGCGAATTTCGCAGGTGGCACGTTTGGTCCGGACCTGAACGTTGGTGCGAATTTCGCGTTTACAGTTGAGGCCGATCCGGCTCAAGGTAACGCTCCGCGTATCCTTCGGATCATCGACTCGAATCCCGCACAGCTGCTTCACCGCAAGTGGTACACCGTGGAAAATCTGGGCGCCTGGGCGAATGCCGCTCCGTTCAGGTTTGACTATCGTTTGATGGCGGGCGACGCCGACAACAACGGATTTGTCAATGCCATCGACGTAGGCACCGTGAACAACGCGATCATCGCGGGGCTGCAGGCGGACAATCGTCGTCAGGACATTGATGGAAACCGGTTCATCAACGCCATTGACGTTGGTGCAGCCAACAGCAACATCCCGACGGGCGGATTCTTGGCGAAGCCCACGGGGCACCCGTAATCTGGGATTGGATTGGTTCGTAAAACAGGGTATAATCGGAAGCCTGCTCGGCTTTCTCGGGAAACGGATGGGGAAGGGGGCACCCCCCAAATAAACGGTGAGGATAAGGAGTGTTTGTTATGAAGAAGTGTTTCGCATTGTTGGCCGCCTTCGCGATGACGTCAAGTGCGATGGCGGGCATGGTGGAGTTCAATGGTCCGACGGAGATTCTTCCCGGTACGGCGAGCGTTCAGTACCAGGTGACGATCTCCTCCGAAGGCAATGCAGCGATCGCGGCGTACAACGCGCTGTTCGGTTCCGAAGAGGGTCTGGGGCTATCGTTTATGCACGCCCAGGGCATCCTCGACACGGCGTCGCTTCCGCCGGCGGCTCCGGCCGACCAGGGTGTTTACAATGCCCTCGGTGGTGGAACCGACATTCAGGCCGGCGCCAACAACTTCGGTGGCTGGGCTTCCCCGCTGCTGATTGGCACGCTGACCGTGGATACGTCGGGCTTGGCGGAGGGCAGCAGTCACACGGTGCAAGTCAGCCCGATGCGCGAGAGCGATCTCTTCGGTGATCCCAGCGTGTTCCTGAGCGCGATTCAGAACGCAACCGGCGGCCAAGAGCCTCTCGCGGGTTCGGTGACCTTCCGCGTTGTTCCCGAGCCGGCCACGCTGCTGCTCCTCGGCATCGGTGGTCTGGTTGCGGCCCGTCGCCGCTTTGCGTAATCGTCCCCGTATGAAGCCCGCGGGATGGTCAGGGAATCCCTGATCATTTCGCGGCATGCAGGGCTTCGCCTGAGCGGTTCGGTCGCACCCTTGCGATCGGCCGGGCGAGGGCTGGAGGGGTTCGCCGGGGTAAACCAGGGGCGAACCGGGGCCGGCCTCGTTGCTGGAAGGCGAAGCCCGGGTATCGGGCGCTGAGTCTCGATACCCGGTTGAGGCGAGCATACCTCGCAGAGGGGGGAATCGATGCTGAAGCAACTAGCCATCATCGCGACGGCGGTCGTGCTTGGGGTCGGTACGGCCCAGGCACAGACCTTCACGCTGTCGCCCAGCGTCGGCGGGACGTACACCGGCGGGGAGACGATCGACATCTTCGTCGATCTGTCCCAGCCGAGTGGTGCGCCGGATCGTTACCTGCGCGATGTGCAGCTTGACATCCGCAACTCCGACGACGCGATTGAAGCGGCGATCAACGGCGGATTTTCGTGGGATTTCAGTTCGGTCAACACGGGGAGCTCCGGCTACCTCGTGTCCGGCGTGGCGCCGATTCCGCAGGTCGGTTACCTGGGGCTGAGCGAAGATCCGAACCAGCAGTACCTGCTGGCGGGCGACGGGAGCGCCCTGCGTCTTGGCTCGTTCAATGTGACCTTGCCCAATGCGCCGGGGACGTATCTCCTCACCGTCCTCACGCCGCCGGATTCGGCCTTTGATCTGACCACGGGTACGCGGGTTTCTTCGGGGTTCGGCATGATTGCATCCGATCCGACGATTGACTCGCGCCCCGGTACGGGAAATCTGTCGGGCGGGTCGATCTCGCTCACCGTAGTGCCCGAGCCGGCTACGCTGGCGCTGCTGGGTCTTGGCGGATTGGCGGTGCTGCGTCGCCGCCGGAAAGCATAGCGTCGACCCAGGCTGGTCCAGCGAAGCGGCCACAGGAAGCCATGATTACCGGGCGTCGGGCACTTGTGCTCGACGCCCGTCTGTTTTGGGAGTGTGTGCTTGAGGGTGCACTGATGATCTGCGTGGTGCAACCCGGTGCGATTAGGGATTGATTGCACGATAGCCCACGGATAAAATAGTAATGGAGGAAATTGCGGTATTTTCGCGCAACGCTGTTTGAGGCTTGCGCAGAATGCCCGGCCGGTCCGCGAGACGCTGTTGCTGCGAACTTGCCCGGAGGGGAATTCTATCATGTCACGTCGATTCGTTCGCACACTCGTTGCATTCATACTTGTGACCTCGGTCCGCGCGGCGGTGGCCCAGGAATTCACGCTCACGCCCAGCGCGGCCGGTCCGTACAACCCCGGACAGACCATCGATGTTTTTGTCGACCTGGCGAATCCGGTGAGCGGCGTCGCGGATCGTTACCTTCGCCTGGTCCAACTCGACATTCGTGACTCGGACGATCCCATCGAGATGGCGGTCAACGGGTTTACCTGGGACTTCACGTCGATTCCGGATGGGGGCGTGGGCTACGCGGCGTTCGGGAATCCACCGATCCCGTCGGTGGCGTACCTGGGCGTCGTGTTGAATACGAATGGGCAGTACCTGCTGCCGGGCGACGGGAGCGCGCTCCGGCTCGGTTCTTTCAACATCACCATGCCGAATGTTGTCTCCGAGACGACGTTCAATTTCACCCTGCTTACGCCGTCGGACAATCCTTCTGATCTGAATGATCCGACGGGGGCTCGGGTCATGTCCGGCTTCGGCGGGCTCGATCCCATTGTCGATTCGCGTCCCCGGCTGGGTAATCTCACCGGGGGAACGGCCGAATTCACCGTCGTCCCGGAGCCGGCCACGCTCGGACTTCTGGGCGCAGGGCTCCTTGCGGCAATGGGGCTGTCCCGCCGCAGGTTCACCAAGTAAGACCCACCTGACGCAACGGGTTCTTTCGATTATGCTGACGTGCGCGCCGCACAGGGCCGCAAGTTGGTGCGCGCTATTGCGGCGGGATCGTTCCCGCAGGCGGTCATCGCTGCGGGGCCAATCGCGGATCGGGGACTTATCGTCATCATGTGCGCCAAAGACCAACGTCCCGTCGTGCTCCTTGTTGAAGATAATCCGCAGAACCTGGAGCTGCTCCAGGCCTACCTGGAGGACGTGCCGGAAGTTCGGGTGCTGACGGCGACCAACGGGCTCGAGGCGATGCGTCTCGTCGCGGAGGAATCGCCCGCGATCGTGCTGCTGGATATCATGATGCCGAAGATGTCGGGTTTTGAGGTTTGCAAGCGGATCAAGAGCGATCCGGCAACGCGGGACATCGTGGTGATCATGATCACGGCGCTGAACGAGCCGGGCGACGTGGAGCGCGCGGCCGAGTGCGGCACCGACGACTACCTCTCCAAGCCCATTGATCGCCGGGCGCTGGTCGAGCAGATTCGCAACATTCTTTCCGCAAGAACCTGAATTCAACCGCCCCCGTCAGGAACGTCCCGCGGCGTGAGCGAACGACGTGGCAAGGGCCGCGTCGATCGGCGCGGCCGGGTCGCCGCCGGGCTTGATGCCCGTTCCGACAATGACGCCATTAGCAAGATTGAGCAGGGAGGCGACGGTGTCGGCGGTGGCGCCGCTGCCGACGAAGATGCGGCGGTCGGGCACGGCGTGGCGAACGTTCGTCAGATCGTCGAAGTCGACGGCAGATCCCGTCGCAGGTCCAGTGACGATGAGTCCGTCGGCGAGGCCGCGGTAGGCGGTGTCGCGGGCGGCGGCGGCGATGTCGGCATGGCCGAGGGGTGTGGCGTGCTTGACGTGCACGTCGGCGAGAATGGCGACGCGCCGGCCGAGCAGTCGGCGGTAGCGCAGCGTCTCGTCGGCCCGCCCCTCGATGAGTCCCTGATCGGTGGCATAGACGCCGGTGTGGATGTTTACGCGGATGAAGCCTGCCCCGGCGGCGGCGGCGATGCCCAGTGCGGCGACCGCATCGTTTCGCAGAGCGTTAATGCCGATCCGCAGCCCGGACTCGCGGCGGACGTGGTCGGCGACGATGGCCATGGCGGCAACGCTCGCGGGGGAAACATTGTCCTTTGGAAAGGGCGCATCGCCGAAGTTTTCCACGATGGCGGCGTCGAAGCCGGCGCCTTTCAGCGTGCGTGCGTCGGACACGGCGCGATTGAGGATTTCCTCCATGCTCAGCGTGTGCAGCGGGCTGCCCGGCAGGCCCGGAAGGTGGATGACGCCGATCAGCGCTGGAGAGGGGAAGTCGAGCATGGGAAGAAGGCAACAGGCAATAGTGAAGAACGGGGTCTAACAGAACAGGGGTCGAGATTCTCTGAAGGTCGTGCGAAATCGCATTGCCCGTTACTCACTCTTTCGAAACACGGCCACGACGTCCTCGATGGGCACAACGTACAGGCAGTTGCCGGGGTCGAACTCCACCGGGATGGCGTTCTTGGGGTTGAAGAGCACGCGGTCGTACTGGCGGATGGGGAAGTTCTCGTCCAGCTCGACCTGGTGCGAGACGGTGACGACCCGCCCGGTGATCGTGGGAATCTCGATCGAATCGGGCAGCTCGATGCCGCCCTTGGTCACCTTTTTGTCCTCGTCCTTGCGAATGAGCACGCGCTTGCCGAGCGGCTCCACCGTGTCGAACTTCGCCGCGGATGCCTTGGGCCGTTGACTCATATTCATCTCGAATCCGAACGCCGCCGCGGGGCGGAATCCCCGCCGATGAGCGAGCGTCCTCTCCTTGTGCATTCTAGCCGTGTTTGTTGCGTGAAGCCACGTCGTGGATTCACCCCTGTCGCCGATTCCGGTATCCTTCGGGAAACCAGTATCCGTACCACTTGGGTATCGGAAGTTTCCCCGCGACCCCTCAAGCCCGGAGCCGAACATGACCGATCCACGCATGACCAAGCTCGCCGAAGTGCTCATCCGGTACTCCACGGAAATGAAGCCCGGCGAGAAGATCCTGATCGAAGCCATCGACATCCCCCACGAGATGACCTGCGAGCTGGTCCGCGTGGCCCGCGCGGCCGGGGCCGATCCGCTGGTTCTGCTCAAGAGCAACCAGGTGAACCGGGAACTGCTCATGGGCGCCACCAAGAGTCAGCTCGACCAGTGGGCCGACGCGGAAGTGCTCACCATGAGCAACGTGCAGGCCTACATCGGCATGCGCGGCAGCCACAACATCGCCGAGCTCTCCGACCTGCCCGAAGACTCCCACAAGCTGTACCAGTCCACGGTGTGGAAGCGCGTGCACCTCGACATTCGCGTACCCAAGACGCGCTGGGTGGTGCTCCGCTGGCCGCACCCGGCGATGGCCCAGCAGGCGGGCAAGAGCACGGCCGCGTTCGAGGACTTCTACTTCAACGTCTGCACGCTGGACTACGCCCGCATGGCCGAGGCGCTCAAGCCGCTCAAGGCGCGCATGGAATCGACGGACAGGGTACACATCAAGGGTCCGGGCACCGATCTGAAATTCTCGATCAAGGGCATCCCCGCCATCGGCTGCGACGGCAAGCTCAACATCCCGGACGGCGAGGTCTTCACCGCGCCGGTGCGAAACAGCGTGAGCGGCACGCTCCAGTACAACGCCCGCTCCATCTACCAGGGCGTGATCCACGACAACGTGCGTTTCGTCTTCAAGGAGGGCAAGATCGTGGAGGCGACGAGCACGAACACGGCCCACATCAACAAGGTGCTCGACAGCGACGAGGGCGCCCGCCACATCGGCGAGTTCGCCATCGGTTTCAACCCCTTCGTGACCGAGCCCATGCTGGACATTCTCTTCGACGAGAAGATCGCCGGCTCGTTCCACTTCACCCCCGGCGGGGCGTACGACGAAGCCGACAACGGCAACAAGTCCGTGGTCCACTGGGACCTGGTGTGCATCCAGACGCCCAAGTACGGCGGCGGGGAAATCTGGTTCGACGACACGCTGATCCGCAAGGACGGCCAGTTCGTGCCGGAGGATTTAAAAGGGCTGAATCCGGAAAATCTGAAGTAGGGCGGGCTGCGCCCGCCAATGCGGAATGGTGAATGGGGAACGGGTCGGAGAATCCGGGGAGCGGCTTATCTTCTAAGCCGCGTGGCTTTCGCCCACGCAACACCACGGCCCGATTTGCAGGAATTCCCAGGATCTCCGCGCCTACAATCGACCGATGACGCGCAATGATCTGATCGAATCACAGGCCAGCGCACGTCCTGATGGGCGATCGCTGATTTCCGTTCGGCGTCGCCGAGAACGCCGCTGCCACCGAGCCGTTTATGCAGTTGTTGCCGTTGGCATTACCGCGCTCTTCGTTTTGCAGCAGGCCGTGGGGTCGCATCGAAAAGCGCTGCTCCATGCTTGGCTGGATACGGAAGACACGCTGCGACAATTGAAGTTCGAAGTTGCGATGCTGGAGGACCAGTGGGCATTGCTTGGCCTGGCGCTACCGACGGATGCGCTCATGCGTCACTGGCCCTGTCTGGATGACGAGACATTCAAGTTTCTGCGCACTCCGGTCGACGATGAACAAATCTACGACGGATGGGGTAACCCGATCAGGCTCATGAAAGGGACAAGAGAAAATGAGTTCTGGTTTCTAAGCCGCGGACGCAACGGCATCGACGAGGCCGGAAAGGGCGACGACCAGAAGATAGTATTTCAGGCATCGAAGATGCGATGACCCCGCTGTGGGGGCGATTGGATCGAGGATCATGTCGAACCCAGAACATTCGCGACACGATCTCCCAGAAGAGTATTGCCTTGACTGTGCGTATCCGCTTCGCGGACTTGAGCGGCCGCGCTGCCCCGAGTGCGGCGGCGAGTTCGATCCCGAAGATCCTGTGACGTACTCGAAGTCGCCGCGGATTCCGCGTTCCGGAGCGGCCATGTTTGTGCTGGCGGCTGTGGGGCTTGCGCTGATCGTCGCCGCAGGTGTGCGGTTAAGCCTGGAGCCAATCAAGATAGGACACATGGGTCGTGCGACGAGAGAATTCCTCAACTGGACGTTCTGGCCTGGATTGCTGCTTCACCTTGGAATCGTAGCCACCTTCGCCGCTACCTATATCCGAAAGCGACGACGGTTCGGATTCCTGGGATGGCTTGGATTCGAGATCGCAGGACTAACCGTCTTCTTCTGGCTCGCGAACTACGATTGGATTCATCGCGGACCACTTGATTTCCTGAGTGACATACTCAGGACCATTCGGGGATGAATAATTCTGCCCTGTAGCCCCGCGCGAGCAGGAGCCATAGGATCGACGGATAATCCACACAGCGAATCCCACGTTTGCGGAAACGCCAAAAGAAAAGGGGCGACGCTCATCGAGCATCGCCCCTGGTTCGGTGGTTTCAATTGCCTGATGAATCCGCAATCGCGGATCGCGCCGCGGACTATTTCTCGCCCTCATCGGCCGGTTCGGGCTGAACGATCGTCACCGGCTGACGGTTGGCCCCCAGCGTTTCCGCGCGGACGCCGGCCGTGGGCAATTCCTTGGCCCACGCGGGCGTCTTGATGGGTATACCCCGGAACTTGCGCGCCGTCGGTTTGGACGATTCGCCGGTTCCGGTTGAGGCGGCCGCGGATTCCGGTTTCACGACGCTCTTGAATCCGTCGGCGCTGCGCGGCCCGCAATCGAAGCAGTCTGAGCCGAAAGCGCACACGTCGGTGAGCGCCCCCAGCCCGCCGTCGTCGCATTCCCCGTCGAATGCGAAGGGGCAGGTATCGGTGCAGAAGGCGTCGGTTTGATCATTGGGGTCACGCGGCCCGCAGTCGAAGCAGTCCGTGCCGAAGGCGCACACGTCGAAGTCGGCGCCGGCTCCGCCGTCGTCGCACTCGCCGTCGAACGCGAAGATGCAGGAGTCTTCGCAGAGCTGGTCGACGACGACGTCATCGCGCGACCCGCAGTCGGTGCAGTCGGTTCCGTACTCGCAGACGGCGTAGTCGGCGCCGGGGCCGCCGTCGTCGCACTCGCCGTCGCCCGCGTACCGGCAGGTGTCGTTGCACAGCATGTCGACGCCGCTGTCATCGCCGCGGACACCGCAGTCGAAGCAATCGGTTCCGAACGCGCAGACGTTGTAATCCGCGCCGGGCCCGCCGTCGTCGCACTCGCCGTCGAAGGCGAAAATGCACAGATCGGAGCAAAGCCCGTTGTCGGAAGAGCCATCATCCAGTGCCGCGATGTCGGCCACGCCGCTGTAGATGATGTCGTTGCCGTTCTCCGTTCGCGTATTGAACTCGATCGTGTACGGGCCGGGTTCCCATTGGAATCCGCCGGTCTGCACGAAATAGACATACCCCTCCTGGTACCAGGCGTTGTATGTCTGCTGCCCCTGATTGAGTGAGGGGTCGGTGACGGTGATCGTGCGGATGAACACGGGAGCCGTGAAGTGATAGTAGAAGACGAGATAGACCTGATCCTCGCGTGAGACCGGATCGACGTCGGCGAACTGGTAGGCCTCGTCGAGGAACGCATCCGGATCAGGCAATGGCTCAGGCTCGGGTCCCGGTCCCGGAGGCGAGGGCGGCTGGCGGTCACCGGCCGGCTCGATGGAATACACTTCGAACACGGTCGCGTGGAACGTGTCGTAGTGCATCCACATGAAGCCGAAGTCACCCCATGCCGTGCTCCAACTGTTCATGATGCGATAGGCCTGGCGATTGTCGTCGTAGCCTACCACGGCCATGGCGTGGGCGGCGTGCTGGCTGCCCTGTGTGAGGAAATTCCCGCTGCCGCGGTAGACGCCGTCGCCCGTCCACTGGGGGAAATCGTCGTACAGGCTGGCGCCGATCACCAGTATGCGCCCCGCGGCCAATTCGGCGCGGACCGCGTGCCGATCGGTTTCCACGACGCGGTTAAAGCTGCCGATGCGGAAGTTGGCCGCATCGCTGGTGGACGAATTGGCCGAACAGACCTGGTCGCTGTAGTCCACCGTGTCGAAGCTCGAGCAGCCGTCCTGGATGAGGAGGTTCATGGCCGTCTGAATGAACGTGCCCGAACCGCAATCGAGATTGTCCGTCTCGATCAGGCGCTCATAGAGGTAGCCCGGACTAGCCTGGTGTGACGAGGTGCTCGCGCCCCAGCCGAACTGGCGATTGGCGGTATAGGTCGCCGCGGCATAGCCCGACGCCCACGCCGTGCACGAGCCCAGCCCGCCCTGGTCGCCGATGGGGGGAAGGTCGCGGGTGAGATCGGCCGAGCGGGGCAGTTCGGCGTCCGCGTTGGCGGCATACGGATTGATCGTTTGCGGGCGCGCCTCGACGACGGAGCGATCGGGCTCCGTGGCCCCGAAAGTTACTCCCTCAGTCATTCCGCCATCGGGCGGCGGCATCGTCGCCGGGCAGGACGCCAGGACCAGAATCGGCACAACCGCCAGAAAGCGGAACCACGGTAGATTGCGCATTACCTTCCTCCCTGTGTTCAGATTCGGATGATCGACCCCGGCGGGCGCGCCGGCGCCGTCGGGCCCGGAGACCCAAGTTTCCCGGCCGGAGCGCGGCCGGGCAAGGAATATCATCGGCAGGGACGCGCCTTGAGGCCAAGCGCATCGGGAAGATCGGGCGCACGGCGGGGGGCCATCACGGCCGGCGGTCCGGAAACCGTTCAGGACTGAGGTACAAATAGCTGCCCAGGCTCACCGCGGCCACCGGCAGGCAGCGAATCAGCGCGGTGATCAGCCAGGCGCCATTGTCCGTGCGAAACCACTGGATAAACCAGATCGCGATGCGATGCTGAATGGCGAATTGCTGAACGACGTATTCCACGAGCAGGGCGACGATGAGCGCCGTGGCCAAAGCAACACAGGTTCGCTGCCACGGCGGAAGGAATGCGGCCATCAATGGCTCGCCACATTCCGGGCAGACTCCGCTGGTGTTGCCCACGAGACTGTATCGGCAGCGATGGCACTGCTGCCGGGCACGGCGTCGCGCAAATCGAAACGGAATCAGCAGGGTCGCCGCGCCGGGGTACAGGCCGAGGAGAACTGCGACCGACCAAAGGCTTACGCTCAATTGGAGGTATCCGGCGCCCCGTGCCCAGCTCCTCGCCTGGTAGGAGACGCCCAGAACTTCAATCCAATCGGGCAGGTACCCGAGAACCGACGAACCGGGTGAAGTGGGGTCGAAGGTGGATTGGAGTACAAAAGACCCCCGGCTGAAGCCCAGCTCCTGCAGGCCGCTGGGAAGCATCCCGCGGCCGTGGACAATCATGATCGCCGATCGCTGGCTGACCAGCGCAAGTGACGCCGTCAGAATGGCTGAAACCGTCAGCGCCCAGAAGAGCATTCGGCGGAACATGGGGCCGTCACCACAGGCAGATCATCATTCCTGCCGGGCTCAGATTTTCTACGGACTTAGCGCCGATGACAACGGCGGCGCCGGGCAGATTGGTTGCCCTTGCGGTCCGGCCAGCGGCATCGCGAAAGGATAGAACTCCTTCCCACTGCCGGTGGAGAACGCGTTGACCGCCTGGAGGATGTCGTTGCCGTTGACCACGCGGTCGGTGCGTTCCGGGTTGAGGTCGAGCCACGTGAAGTGCGCGGCCGAAGGGGACTGCACGAAACCGCCCAATATTGCGGTCACGTCGAATCCGCTCACGAGTCCGTCGGGCGGCGTCCATGCTCCGGCGGGCGTTGGCGGAATGGTGGAGCCGTCTCCCGCCGCGCTCAGCAACCCGGCAACGTCCGCCCACCATCGTCCGTTCGTCGGCTGGGAGGCGGTTGAAACGACGAGCGGATCGGAAAAGAGGATTCCGTCCGTCGTGGTGCGCACCTCATAGGACTGTCCCGGTGCAATCATGCAGCCGCCCACGTGCAGCACGGGCTCGGACGCGAAGTCATGGAGCGGCGGGGCAGGATCGGAGACGAGGAAACACAAGCCCTGTCCGTCAATCGATACGGGCGTTGTTCGCGGAGTGCTGACGTACCAGGCCGATCCGCTGCCCACGTGTTGCACGCGATAGGCGTGCGGCGTGCCGAGAAGTGATGCGTCGGGCGAGAAGCTCACGTAGCGGTTCTTCAGGGCCGCGTGTGGATAGCCGGCCGCGGGATTCGGGCCGGTGGGCGGATCGGCCGGCGCATTGAAACGCCAGACAAACAAGCCCCGTTCGATGTCACTGCCGATGATTGTTCCGCTGGGAAAGTAGGGGAACACGTTCCACAGGCCGTTGTAGTTGGCCGAGTCGCTTCCCGGATACGTGTCATAGTATGCGACTTCCACGGGGTTCAGCTGATCGGTGGCGTCGAAAATGCGAAGACCGCTGCGGTAATTAGCCTCGAAAATCCAGTTGTCACGAGTGTAGACATTGTGGTCGCGTGACGTATTGCCGTTGGAGAAGACGCCTATCTGAACGGGATTGGCCAGATCGGAGACATCGATGATCCGCGTGGTGGTCGGCGGAAACGGCGATGCCCCTTCGTCAACCTCGTCGCCGAAGTAGATGTAGTTTCGATCCGGCGAAAGCCAGCCCTGGTGTGAGAAGCGCGCCGGATGCGAGAAGATCGGCGGTGCAGCGAGATTGATCGATCCCACCTCGAAGATGTTCAGCTTGTCGGTGACATCGAGGATGGCGATTCCGGGATTGCCGCCGCCGGAGGTATCGTTCGCATAGCAGAAGACGATCTCCCGAACAGTCGGCGTCGGACCATTGTTCTCCACGTAATTCACGGCTTGTACGTCGTGACAATAACGGTTGTTCCAGGTGGTCACATAGGCCGGCGCGGCCGGATCTGAGAGGTCATAGACGCGAAAGCCCTGTATTGGAGATGAGCCTCCGCCAACCCGATAGAGGAATTCACTCTCCTCGTTGATGGCCACGTTGTGCGTCGCGGATGTCCCCGGTCCGGTAAGCACCGTGTTGACCTGCTGGACGACGCCCTGATCGATCTGCGAAAGATCAAACACCTGGATCCCGCCGCCGCCTTCGCTGACGGCATAGGCATAATGCTGGTAAACTTTAAGATCGCGCCAGATGCTCGTCGGGCCGGGCAGAACCGCGATAATCTGAGCATCGTCGGGATTCGTCACCTCGACGATTCCCGTGCCGAGCGAGAGACCGATGAGGGCGTACTCCCGGCCGGACGGAGACACGTATCCCCAACAATCGTCAGCCGAGGTCGCGCCGGAATTGAACTCCAGCAACGTGATCCAGCTGCGAAGTTCGATGTTGGTGCCGACGAACGCCAGTGATGGTGAGCCACCATTCACTTTCTTCCATCCGGGCCCGTCGTAGGGCGGCTGGCGATCCTCGTCAAACTGGTGATCTTCGTGTGCCGCCGCACCCAGCGCGAAGACGCCCAACAGCAGCGAGGACACGAGTACGCGAGTAAGGCTCAAGGGTCGGATCAGATGCCGTTTCATGCTTGCGGTCCCTCCTCGAAATTCAAGTGGTGCAAAGCTCGGGGAGCGGTGCTGGCGCATCGATGCCCGGGAAGCCAACCGATTTCAGATGTCTATTATTTCCGGCCCGACTGGATTATAGCGGCAAGCGCGGCCTTATCCCAGCGAAATGACGGGATGCGGGGACTGCCTTCCGTGGGATCGGAGACCGGATGAGGCTTGAACGACCGTCCGTCGTGGAGCGCGAAAGTCTGAGAGTCAGGATTGCGTGTCGGAATCGTGATCGTAGGCCGAACGAAGCGTGCGCATCACCCGCATGAAATTCTCACGCTCCTCGTCGGATAGGATATCAAGAATCCGCTGAATGCTCCCCAGGTGCGTCTCGCGGTAGCTCTGCATGGCTTTCCGGCCCGATGCCGTCAGGTGCAGGTCGACGCGCCGGCGATCGTGGGGATTGATATTGCAGGTGATATGCCCCTTGCCGGTTTCCACTTCGAGTGCTCGCACGATGCGGGACATCTGTGCCGGAACCACGCCGATCCGCTTTTGTACTTCCCCGATGGTCAGTGGTTCATCCCGCGCCAGTGTCTCTAACGTGAGGAATTCCGCCTCGGAAAGCTCGTCATTCCCGCTTGGGCGTCGCGAGCGCTCAATGGCCACGAGCCGGTACAGCTCGAAGATCTCGGCCGCCATTTCCTGCAAGGCGGCCGTCTTGTTGTCGGCGGGCGATCGAGCCATTCCGTCGTCCGGCTGGGCAAGGAGGAAAAAAGGGAACGCAAAGGACGATTCTAGACCTCACAACATCATTTGCAAACAACCGACTATTCCGGTCGGACAATAGTTTCAGCCGCGAAATGGGGAGCCCTCTCCAGGCGCCAATTTCACCAAAAATTTAATTATTATGGCGACGAGGCCGCTGGGAGCACGCCAAGGGCCCGCCTTCGGTGGCCGAAATCGGTCAATTGCTCTGTGAATTACCGGCCGTAGAATGATCCGGTCGGCCGGGGTCCATGGACTTCGGACACACTTCTCAGGGGTGATTCAGTGGCATTGCCGCGATCAAAAACACGGAAATCGCTGCGTTCCGTCCGTCAGCGGCGAAGGCCACGGCGAGCGCCTGAGTGGGCGGATTGGTCCGACGGCGACCTTCTCGATGCTCGCCTGTGTGATCTTCGCCTCGACCTTCGAACGACCTGGCTCGACCGCTGTGTATCGAGGGTCCGTGCCGAAGTCCTCGAGCGCGGCCTGACCATTCGGCCGCACTTCTGGCTCTCAACAGAGTGGTTCTCGCCGGACGGCATCCCCGGCGTGGCGGTTCCCTTCTATCTGGCTCATCCACGCCTGATGCGCCTCGAGAAGCGCCAGATGCAGGACATCGACGGTACGACTTCGCGGCGTTGCCTGCGCCTGCTTCGACATGAGGTCGGCCATGCGATTTCCAACGCCTTTCGGCTTCATCGGCGGAAGAAATGGCGGGAGGTATTCGGGCGAGCCACACGGCCGTACCCGCAGTTTTACAACCCCAAGCCGCTCAGCCGGGGCTATGTCCTCCACCTCGACCATTGGTACGCCCAGAGTCACCCGTCCGAGGACTTCGCGGAGACGTTCGCCGTGTGGCTCACGCCGCGCTTCCCCTGGCGAAAGCGTTACGCGGGCTGGCCCGCGCTGCGCAAGCTCGAGTACGTGGACGAGTTGATGCAGGAGATCGCGGGGGCGGCGCCGCCTGTGCGCGACCGCCGTCGTGTCGATCCGCTGGGGCGCCTCCGCATGACCCTCGGTGAGCACTACGAGGAGAAGCGGGCGCGCTACGGAACCGACGCGTCCAACATCTACGACCGCGATCTGCGGCGGCTTTTCCGCGATCCGCGCGAATGCGTCGATGGCGAACCGGCCGGGCAGTATCTCAAGCGCGTCGCCCCCGACATCCGCCGCGTCGTTGCCAAGTGGACCGATGAGTACCAGTACACGGTGGACCAGGTCCTCTCGGAGATGACCATCCGCTGCCGGCAACTCAAGCTGCGGCTGGATCGCCCGGGCGACCGGGCGACGCTGGACGCGGCCGTGCTGCTCACCGTGCAAACCATGAATTACCTCCACGGCGGCCTGCATCGCGTGGCGATTTGAGAAGCCCTTCTGCCCTCACGCCCCTTCGTACGCCTGCTTCAGCCAGCCGACCAGATCCTTGTCCACTTCGTTCGGCGCGGAAACGCGGACGCGGTGCGAGACCATCGAATTGAAGCTGCCGGACACTTCGAGTCGGCCGGTCGGTTCAACGCCCTTGAGGTTGATGCCCACGTCGACGCGGGTCGCGGTGGACGGCTGGATGATGGCGAACTGTTTATTGCGGCGAAGGCTCACGTAGGCCTTCTTCGGTGCGATCTCCACGTCGCCGCCGAACTTGCTCACCTGGGCCATCAAGGCATCGTAGATGGGACGAAGGGAGGCTCTCGCGCCGGAGTACTGGGCCTCGACGAGCGCGCCGGAGTCCTCGGCCGATCCGGCGTCGGTGGCCAGCGACTTGTGGGCGACGAGGTTGGCGTATCCGTGCGTCATGCCGTGGTCGGCCTTGAGGTGTTTCACGATCTCGCCGTGCTTGGCGAGTTTGGATTTCTCGACAATCTTGATCCACTGCTCCAGCGTCTTGCCGGTCTGCTCCTTGAGGTTGCGGATCATCGACGCTTCCATTTCCTGCGGCGACTTGGCCATGAATCGTCCTCCCTTTTCCGAACCCAGCAATACTCATCAGGCCCGAAGATAGATGCGGACTTATACCGCGCCTGCGGCGCCCGCTGAAGTGGCGCGCATCTGGTCATGGCTGGTCGATCTTGCAAGGAAATGTAAGGCGCCGGCTTTTTTCAGACGTCCCGTCCCCTCGTAACTAGCATCTGGGCAATTGAGAGGGAAGACGGTCGATTGGCGTGCCTGCGCGCCGCGACCGCTACTTGTGGCGGTCAAACCGGCGCATCGGGCGCCGGATAATCATTGAGCGATAAAGGGAGTTTGCGTTATGCGTAGTCGAGGCTTGAAGTTTGCTGTGCTCGGCATGGCGATGGGGACGCTGTTCCAGTTCGGCGGATGCACCGGCCAGATCCTGCAGGACGTGCTGATCAACGCCGTGACGGAGTTCATCTGGGACAACGACACGGTGTTCGATTTCTTTGGCGATGACAGCCCCGGCCTGCTGACGTAATCCGTTGCCAGGTCGCCGACCGATCTTCTTAGTACCAGACGACCACCCTGACGATCGGCCGGATAGGCGGCGCCGTGGCGCAGCTTATCCGGCTTTTTTGCGCGCCCGGTCGTTCTTGTTCGATTCAAGTTGTCGCGGTGCGGTTCCCGGTGAAATAGTCCCGGTCCAGGCGGTCGATGATCGCCGCGCCGACGGCATCGCCCCAGACGTTGACCGTGGTGCGGAACATATCCAGGATGCGGTCAACGCCGACGATCAGGCCGATTGCGGCGATGGGTATACTGGGGGATCCAGGCAAGCTGGCCAGGGCTCCGTTAACCGTCTCGACGACGATCACCATGGTGACCAGCCCCGCACTCGGGATCCCGGCCGCGCCAACTGCAGCGAGGGTCGCCGAGACCGCGACGAGGATGAGAACGGTCGTGCTCAGTTCGATCCCGTAGGCCTGTGCGAGGAATACGACGGCGACGGCTTCGTAGAGGGCGGTGCCGTCCATGTTGATGGTTGAGCCGAGGGGGAGGACGAATCCCGCGGCCTTACGGCTGATTCCGGCGTTTTCCGTGGCGCATTCCATGGTGACGGGGAGCGTGGCGGAGGAGGAGTCCGTGCCGAGCGCGGTCAGCAGGGCCTGACGCATGTGTCCGAAAAAGCGCCAGGGATTACACCTCCCGAGGAGCCAGCAAGCGGCGGGCAAGACGATCAGCCCCTGAATCGACAGCCCGGCGAGAACGGTCCCCATGTACGCCCCAATGGCCTCGAAGAACACCCCCAGCCCGATCCTCGCCACCGTCCAGGCGAGCAGGGCGAAAACGCCGATGGGCGTCAGCCAGATGATAGCGTCCACCAGGCGCATGATGGCCTCGTAGGAGGCGGCGATGAAATCGGTCACCGGCCTGGCGCGATCGCCCATGGTGGTTAGCACCACCCCCAGCAGGATCGAGAAGAAAATCACGGGCAGTGCCTGCCCGCCGGCGGCAGCGGCGACGATGTTGGAAGGGATGATCTGCTCGACGAGGTTCTGGAGCGCCTTGATGAGTCCGCGCGGGCCGGCTTCGACATCGCGTTTCACCGACTCGGACTCTTCGAACGTTCGCTGGGCCGTCTCGTGATCCTGTGCGGCGACGCGTTCCCCGGGGCGGATGCTCGTGACGAGGATCAGTCCGACGACCGTCGCGATGAGCATGCTGGCGAAATAGAAGACCAGCGTGGCGATGCCGATCTGGCCCAGCTCGCGGAAGTCGCCCACGCTGGTGACGCCGATGAGCACGCTCGTGGCGATCAGGGGGATAACGATCATCTTGAGCAGGCCCATGAAGACGGTGTTGCCGACGAAGTGGAACGCGGCCAGGGCCGCGGGGTGGGCGTGGCGGGCATCGGGCATGGTGATGCGGAACGTCGGGTCGTAGAGTATTTGCCCGGCGATCGCCCCGGCCACGATGCCGACGAGGATGAGGATGGTGAGAAGGCGGCGGGGGTTCATGAGAACCACATGCTAGGGGGGGGGCCGTGCGGCGCCAAACCGCGCTCGAGAATCGCGGGCATGCTCGGCGTGTCCATTCTGAAGCAGTGAATCCGCGTTTTGACGTTGCTTTGTCATTGGTTTACACTTGCCCGGACTCGTCCTGACGACGGTCGTCGTTTTCCCGGAGTCGCATAAATCCATGGCCACGCTGGCGGTCATTCCCGCCCGGTTTGCTGCTGTGCGCTTTCCCGGAAAGCCGCTGGCGCGGGAAACGGGCAAGTACCTGATTCAGCACGTGTACGAGCGCGCGGCCGGGTGCCCGCTGTTTGATCGCGTCATCGTGGCTACCGACGATGAGCGCATCGCCGACGCCGCTCGTTCCTTCGGGGGCGAGTTCTGCATGACGCGGAGCGATCACGTATCGGGGACCGATCGCGTGGCCGAGGTCGCCGACAAGCTCAATGCCGGCGGTGGCGATCTCGTGTTCAACGTTCAGGGGGATGAGCCGGAGGTCGATCCGGACGATCTCGCCCGGCTGGTGAAGGCGATGAACGCGGATGAAAACGACTGCGGCATCGGCACGCTGGCGGTTCCGTTCGATGACGAAGGTCCGAAAACTGGTCGAGGATCGCCCGCGGATCCCAATTGCGTGAAAGTAGTGGTCGATCTTCGCGGACGGGCGCTGTATTTCTCGCGAAGTCTGATACCTTATCCGAGGGCGGCCGGCGGTGTCGTAGAGCGCCCGTCGCGATGGCTGCTGCATCTCGGCGTGTACGCGTTTCGCGGGGCGGCATTGCGACAGGCCGTGTCCGGCGGACAAACCGGCGCTCCTGAGCCGAGCGCGAAGAAGGTCGAGGGCGGATTCGACCACAGGGACTTGCCGCTGGAGGCCTGTGAGTCGCTGGAGCAGCTGCGTTGGTTGTCGCGGGGCATGGCGATTCGCGTGGCCCGTGCGGCCAGGCGATCGTCGGGAATTGATACGCCGGAAGATTACGCGGCGTTTGTCGCCCGACACGCGGGGCAAGGCGCATAGAATCCTTCTGGTCATGGCGGCTTGACACCTGGACATGCCGCGCTAGTCATAGGATGGGTGAGGAAGGCAGCGCGGCGGCCGATCGATTGACATCGTGCGGGCGATGTCGGACAGTCGCCAACGGCGAGAATGCGCTCCGGGCAGCGCGGATCGACATCTCATGAACGCCGAACGCACATTCTCCACCATCTCCCACACTTCGGATGATACCGAATTCTTCACGCCGATGCCGTCGGGCTATCGCCCCGGCAAGACGAAATATGTCGTCGTATTCGGCACAGTGATGAGCGGGTTGGGGAAGGGCATCTTTTCAAGTTCGCTGGCCAAGGTACTTCAGGACAAGGGCCTGGCCGTCTCTCCTATCAAGCTCGAAGGGTATCTCAATCGCGACAGCGGCACGCTCAACCCCTTCCGCCACGGCGAAGTATTCGTCCTGGATGACGGCATGGAATGCGACATGGACCTGGGGACGTATGAGCGCATGCTCAACCAGGACCTTGGCCGGTTGAACTTCGCCACCAGCGGGCAGATATTCTCCTCCGTGCTGGAAAAGGAACGTGCCGGGCGGTACCTGGGGCGCGACGTGCAGATGATTCCGCATGTGACGGGCGAGGTGAAGCTTCGCCTGCGGGAGCTGGCCGTTGCGGCCGAGTCCGACGTGGTTTTCGTGGAGATCGGCGGAACCGTCGGTGACGTCGAGAACGCTTATTTCATTGAGGCGGTGCGCGAAATGGCCTTCGAAGAGGGCCCGCAGAATTTCTGCTTCGTGGCGCTGACGTACATCGTCGAGCCGCAGATTCTCGGTGAGCAGAAGTCCAAGCCCGCGCAGCTCAATCTCAAGCTGCTCAACGCCGCCGGAATTCATCCCAACATGATTGCCTGCCGGGCGTCGTCGCCGGTGAGCAAGAAGGTTCGCGAAAAGATCGCCCTGTTCGCCAACGTGCCCATGGAGCGCGTGTTCTCCATGCACGACAGCGACAGTGTGTATGTCGTTCCGGAGATGCTTCGCGGCGCGGGGCTGGACGCGGCGGTTGTCGAGCTGCTGGGTCTTTCCGATCGCGCGGACCGCCGCGCGGAGGACGCCGCCCGGCGCGTGTGGGGCGACTACATCACACGTTTCCGTTCGGCCGAGCACCCGCTCACGATCGGCATCATCGGCAAGTACACCTCGGTGCGGGACAGCTACGCCAGCATCATTCAATCGCTGGAGCACGCCGGCGCGACCGTCGGGGCCCGGGTACGCCTGGAATGGGTGGACAGCACGGACCTGAGCGAGCAGAGCGTTGCCGACCGGCTCAAGCACGTTCATGGCGTCATTGTGCCCGGCGGGTTCGGGTATCGCGGCGTGGACGGCAAGATCAGTTGCATCCGCCACATTCGCGAGAACCGCATTCCCTACCTGGGCATCTGTTACGGCATGCAGATCGCGGTGATTGAGTACGCCCGGCATGTTTGCAACCTCAAACACGCCAACAGCACCGAGATCGAGCCCGATTGCGCCGATCCCGTGATCGACCTGCTGCCCGAGCAGAAGAAGATCGAGGGCTTGGGCGGGAACATGCGCCTCGGGGGATTCGACGTGCAGATTTTCCCCGATACGCTGGCCGCGCGGCTTTTCGAGGCGGACCGCGTTCGCATGCGCTTCCGACATCGCTACGAGGTCAACCCGGCCTATGTCGACATGTTGACGCGCGCCGGGTTGGTCTTCTCCGGCAAGAGCCCACTGCATCCCATCATGCAGTTGCTCGAGTTGCCCGCCGAAGTGCATCCCTTCTTTGTCGCTACGCAGGCCCACCCCGAACTGACCAGCCGACCACTTGAGCCGCAGCCGCTCTTCGTGGGGCTTCTCAGCGCGGCGCTGCGCTACAGCGGCGTGGCCGAGCCGATTCGACCTCGCACGCCTTCCAATCCGTCTTCGGGTGCGGAATCGGACATCTTTGGCCCCGCCGCCTCTCGCTCGACATGACGACCTCACTTTTTCCCGAACTCTCCGACATTTCAGACAGACCGGAATTTCCGCCCACGCGCTATCTTGGAAGCAAGCGCCGACTCGCTTCGTCCATTGTCCATGTTGCCGCGGGGTTGGGTGTCCGCACCGTGCTCGATGCCTTCGGTGGGACGGGCGCCGTTGCCCACGCTTTCAAGTGCGCCGGATTTGCGGTCACGTACAACGATATTCTGCGTTTCAATCACCAGATCGGCCTGGGGTTGATCGAGAACGACGACGTATTGCTGTGCGAGGATGAGGTCGTCGCCCTTGGCGTCCGCCGGCGGGGCGTCGACTACGGCGACCTGGTCGAACGGTACTTCGCCGACATCTACTTCACCGACGAGGAGAACCGTTGGCTCGATACGGCGGCGGGGAACATCGCCGGCATTGCCGACCCATACCGCCGGGCGCTCTGCTGGTTTGTCGTTTTTCAGGCGGCGATGGCGAAGCGCCCTTACAACCTGTTTCATCGCCGCAATCTCTACATGCGTCACGCCGAGGTCTCGCGCAGCTTTGGCAACAAGGCCAGTTGGGATCGTTCATTTGAGGACCATGTCCGCGCGCTTGCCCGCCAGGCCAATGCCGCGGTCGTTCGCGGGGCGAGCCCCTGCCGGGCGACGTGCCGGGATGCCGCCGCGATCGAGCCCGACTTCGATCTGGTCTATATCGATCCACCTTACATCGGCGCGGGCGGTGTCGGCGTCGACTACCACGGCTTCTATCACTTCCTGGAAGGGCTCGTCGATTACGACGGATGGGAAGAGCGCATCGACTTCGCCTCGAAGCACCGCCGCCTTCGTCCGGAAACCAATCCCTGGCATGACCCCGGGCGCGTTCTCGATTGCTTCCGGGCGCTTTTTGAGCTCCATCGCCGAAGCGCCCTGCTGGTTTCTTATCGGAGCGATGGTATTCCTTCGCCGGAGGAGCTTCTGCGGGCGCTCCGCGATTTCAAGCCCCGGGCGAATTTGGCAGAAGCCTGGGATAATCAGTACGCACTTTCCACGCGTCGACGAACGAAGGAGATTCTCCTGTTCGGCGTTTAGTTTTGGGACATGCCCGTATAAGAGAATTCCCCTAGTCGTTCTTCCGATGAATCGTACGGTTTCGAGAGAGCCGCTTCGAAAGCGGACGGAGCATCGTTGTGCGCTCCGGGCCGCTGTATGGTTACGGCGCTTAACCGCCAGTACCAGCCCCGCCGCCGCCACGAGGAGGCAGGAAAACACGGGAGGAGTCCAATCCGTGAAGAGCGCGTTTTATCAGCGTTTGGAGTCCGGTGGACGGCTTCCCACGCCCCCTGGCGTGGTCATCCGACTTCTGGAAATCACCCGGCAGCCGGACACTTCCGTCCGGGAGATCGCCGACACGATCGCCGCCGACCCGATTCTGGCTGCCAAGATTCTCCGTTTTGTCAATTCACCCATGGCCGGCGTCGCGAGACAGGTGTCGTCGCTTCACCAGGCCGTGGCCCTGCTGGGCGTTCGCGGCGTAAAGATGATGGCGCTTTCGTTCTCCGTGCTCACCGCGCCCGCGCCGACCGGCTGCAAGCGCTTTGATCCCAAGCAATTCACGGTGCAGTCCCTGGCCTGCGGAACCGCGGCGAAGGTGATCGCGGCCCAGTGCAAGTCGAATTTGGCCAATGAGGCTTTTGTGGTCGGCCTGCTGAGCCAGATCGGCCGGTCGGTCATCGCGGCGGCGCTGCCCGCCGAGTATGAGCGTGTGCTAAGCAGCGCCCGCCTGGTTCCCGAGGATCTTCCCGCCCTGGAGCGCGCCGCATTCGGCGAGGATTACACCGGCGTCGGGGCTCAATTGCTGAGGGGCTGGGGCATTCCCGAGCCCGTCTGCACCGTCATCGAGACGTTCCGAGGGGATGGCGGCGAGGATCCGCCGTCGGACCTCAAGTCCATCATCCGGGTGGCGGAGATTGCTGCGAGCGTGGCCTGTCCCGATCCCCACGCCCAGACGGATAATCCGGATCGATTTATCCAGAGTGCCGCGAGACTTCTTGGATTTTCCGAAGCCCAGGCCATGGAGACGCTGAATTCGATTGTGACGGAGGTCGAAGACACGCGCCGTGTTCTCGATCTGCCTCCGGGATTCATGCGATCGGTGGAGGAGCTGGAAGGTGCCGTTCGCGAGCGAATTTCGGAGCTGACATTTGCCCTCCATGTCGAGAACCAGAGCATGGCCCGGCAGCAGGAAGACCTGCTCCATCGTGCCACGACTGACGCCCTGACCGGCGTGGGAAATCGCGCTGCATTTGACGCCCGCCTCGCCCAGGAATTGGAACGGTCTGCACGAGCGGGTACTTCCTGCGCCCTGCTGATGATCGACGTCGACCGGTTCAAGTCGTTCAACGATACCTACGGGCATCAGGCCGGCGACCAGACCTTGAAGGTCGTGGCCGAGACCCTCGATCAGAACATTCGAAAGGTCGACTACGTGGCGCGATACGGGGGCGAGGAATTCGTCGTGATCGCCCCCAACACGACCGTGGAAGGGATCATGACGCTGGCCGAGCGACTCCGCCAGACCATGGAAGTGACACCGGTCCGCGTCGGCGGGCGCAGCCTGACGGTGACGTTCAGTGTGGGGGTGGCGCTCATGCCGGAAGTGTCCGACACCGGCCCCAACACCTCCAACCTGCTCATTCGCGCGGCCGACGAGCAGCTCTATGCCGCCAAACGGTCCGGCCGAAATGCCGTGCAGATGACGGTTCTCGACGCCATGGCGGCGGCGGAAGCGTAAGGGCCGCGAGTCCCGCGTCGCGCCGGATGGGCCTCAGTGCTCCGGCAGTCACTGCCGTCATTTACGCCCGATGATGGGCTGATACTCCACGACCACTTCGACTGACCCGTCGGCACGATGCACGTAGGACACATACCGAAAGCTGCGAACTGAGCCGCCGCGAGGCACAGCCAGCTTCTTGCCGAGGTTTCTAACCGCGGTGACCTCGGCCGCGCGCCGGGCCATCAGCCGTGCCTGCGCCTTGGGGCGGCCTGGGGCGGGTTTACCCAGCCCTTTTGCCTGAACAACGCGACCACTGACAAGTTGGGCGGCCTGGGTCGGTGCGGGCGCTGCCCCATTCCGGGGCGCATCTGCTGGAGATGAACCCAGCGCAACCAAAAGGAATGTGACCGTCGCTGTCATTGGGTGGACTCCTGATAGGCGTTCTTCCCCTATCGAAGACATCACGTTCCACCAGCCGTTAGAGCAAATCGGGCGAGTGCCACCTGCAGGGCCGCGAGCGGGGCGGGTGGACGTGACCCGCATCGCACGGTCTCATAAACTCCCGCAGGCTCGGCATGAGTGTGCGGCGCGGAACAACTTCGCTGGTGACAGTTCCGGCACGTCTCCTGAAAAGCACATCGGTGGCGATCATCTGCCTGGTTATGGTCGGCGTCGCCGGATGGGGGTGCCGCTCCTCGGAGCGTGCCATGCGCTCCGGGGGGCGCGTCGTTACTCGGGGGGGCGAGCAAGCGCGTGCGCTGCTGGGCACGGTTGATCCCACCGGTGTCGTCGCGGAGACGGCTTCACGACAGCGCTTCTGGGAGAAACTCCAGGCCAAGGTCGAGGCGTTTGACGTGGATGCGCTGAACGAGACGGTTCGCCGCATCGGCGCGATCGGCGAACCTGTCGAGAAGAAGATCGACCAAATCGACGTGGAGGAATGGCAGGCGCTTCGCGCGGAGATCTCGGCGCTGGTCGACGCGATCCGTAAACAGGTCGAAGCGGTGGAATTGCGACAGGCCTCCGCGTCGGTCTCCAAACTGGCCGAGACCGGCGAGCATCAACTGGCTTCGTTGGACGTGCCCAAGGTCAACGAGGCGTTGAGCAAGGTCGAGCAGTCGATGGGCGAGGTCGTCGCGGATACCCGCCAGGTAGCCGATGAGACTCGGCGCATCCTCAAAGCCGTGCCGGCGGAAGACGTTTCCGCCGCGCTCAAGCATATCGCCACAACGAGCCAGGCGCTGGACCGGACGGCGGCCGATTTGCCGGCCACCGTGGAGCGACTCAATGGGACCGCCCGCTCGGCCACGCTGACGTTGAACATTGCGACCGGGGTGTTGGTGATCTTCGGACTGGCGGGCTTGGCCTGGCTGGTCAGTATGCTTCGCCGCGGGCTGCGTTGATTGGCGAGGAAGGGCCGATAAATCTAGATTCAGCAGTCTTTCCGTGACGTTACATGCCGCTTGTGGGTCCGCAGGGGGGCATCCATAACCTTCTTACGCACTATGCGTTACACGAGAATCCGTGGCATCCGGCCACATAGGGGGATCCAAGCCGTCCCGCATTTGAGAACCGCCTGATTGCCGCACCCTATTGACTTCACGCGGTGAATGTCGAGAATTCCCCGCTTTCAGTCTGGCGGCGGGACAGGTGTGTCCGTACCGCCATCGGTTGGAGGAAACAAGCCATGGCATATCGACGTGCCGTCCGTTTCGCCCTGCGGCTGAAGGACTCCAGGGAAACGCGGGCGGTCAACAGCATTCGCAAGGCCAAGGAACGTTCAAGGCGGGACGCGCGGATGCTCGAAATGTTGCGTAATCAGAAAGAACCTTATTCGCCGGCGGTCATGAGCTGGCTCAGCCGACGTCTGGACAAGCCATCGAGTCGAATCACGTCGCAGGATATTCAATCCCTGCTGGGTTAGGGTTCGCAGCGAGTGGAAGCGCCCGGTCGCAAGGCCGGGCGGAGGAGAAGGAAGAGGACGGCCGGTCGCGCGAACCGGCCGTTTTTTGTTGCGCGCAACGCCTTTTCGCGGTAGGGATCGGGGCATGCCTCGGCCGCCCCGCGCTCCAACCCATGGGGTCTGGCAAGGATGTGTGGAAACGAGACGACCGAGGATGCACCCGCGAGTCGAGCCGGCGTCGCGCGGATAGCAGCGATGACGGATCAATGTTGGCGACGATCAGCCCGACAAGATCGGCGGCGTCAGCAAAGCGCGGCGTAGGTTACTGCGGCCAGCAGCACGATGCGCAGTTTTCGCCGGAAAAACCAATAGACTTGCACACGCCACATGAGCTTCCCCCCCTTTTGGGCGTGACATGATCGGCCCGGGTCGTGTGACCCCCCTCGGCCAACGAGTTTATGCGATCGGAAGGAGCGAATTCAAGGTGAGATGCTGCGCCCGATAATCCCCTGCGGAATTGCAAGGGGGTCGGGGGGGCGAATTCAGTGGCAGTTTCTTTGGGGCCGTGAACGCTGCGGTCAATCGACTTCGGCAACAAGATCGATTTCGACACAGGCGCCGAGGGGCAGGGCCGCAACGCCGATGGCGGCGCGGGCGTGCCGCCCGGCGTCGCCGAGAATCTGCGCAAACAGATCGCTGGCGCCATTGGCGACCTTGGGCTGGTCGGTAAATGCGGGGTCGCTGCCTACGTAAACGGTGACTTTGATGAGCCGGCGGATGTGGTCGATGCCGCCGGCCGCCTGGGCTGCGGCGGACAAGGCGTTGAGTCCGGCCTGTCGCGCGGCCTGCGCCGCCTGCTCCAGTGACACATTCGCTCCGACGCGGCCATTGTGCAGAAGCTTCCCGTCGCTGAAGGGCAATTGACCGCTGGTATATACAAACGAGCCCGACTTGAGCGCCGGGACGTAGCTGCCCACGGGCGCGGCAATAGAGGGGAGCTGGATGTTCAGTTCGGCCATTTTCTGACTCGGCTTCATCACGGTCCTTCCTTTCCGAGAATTCCGGCCCGTCGCACTATTCTGCGGCATCGCTCTTCGCCCGCGGCGGCGACGGCGATTCTGCGGTGTCGCTATGCGTGGTGTCGGGCGAACCCATCAGAAACTCGTTTACATTGCGCTCGGCCTGATCAAGCAAGCGAACATCCACGTCGCCGCCTAGTTCTGTGTCCTCTCCGGCGGTATCTGGGTATTCGAATTCGCTTTGGTCCGCAGTCTCCCTGTCTTCAGCCGAAGCGGGGGCTGCGCCCGACTCTGGTTCTTTGAGGTCGGCCGGGAGCGTCGGCGATTCGTTCTCTTCCGCGGGCGTTTCCTCCAGCGGTTCCTCAACGGGGGTAGCGTCGAGAAGAACGAGCAGGATGGGCGAGGCGTGTCGCTCCTGGGTCGCCCGGACGCGGCGGCGGCGGATCAGTTCGAGGAGGGCGAGGAAGAGCCCGATCATCTCCGGCCGCGATCGCCCCTGGAAGATGTCACTGAACGGCTGTGATCCTCCTGCGCGCTGGAGGGAGTCGAGGATATCGTCCGCGTGAAGGGCAATGGGGGTCTCGTCGATGCGAACGTGATGAACGGCCGAGCGCTTGCCGGTCTGTTCGAGCAGACGATTGAACGCGGCAAAGAGGTCCCAGACTTCGAGATTGTCGAGTTCGATTTCGTCCGGAGCGGAGACCGGTTCGGCGGGTTGGCGCTCATGACGCAGAGAGCGCTCGAAGGCGCGGTCGCCCAGGTCGCGGGCGGCGTCCTTGAAAGTCTTATATGCCAGGAGCTGGCGGACGAGCTCGTGCCGGGGATCAATCATCTCCTCGCCATCCTCCTCCGGCGGGGGTTTGGGCAGGAGGGTCCGCGACTTGATTTCCACCAGCGTGGCGGCAAGCACGAGGAAGTCGCCGGCCGCCTCGGGATCGATCTCTTCCAGCAGGGAAACGTATGCCAGGAATTGCTCGGTCACGCGGGCAATGGGGATTTCATAAATATCCACCTCCTCGCGCCTCACGAGGAAGAGGAGCAGGTCGAGCGGACCGTTGTAGACATCGAGGGCGACTTTGTAGTCGGTCACCGGTGGGTGTCCTGAGCTGTGACGATTCCGCAGGCGTCGCGCACGTCGGCCATGACTTCGTGGGCGATGGTCCGGGCTTTGCGGGCGGACGTCTGCAGAACGTCTTCGACGTAGCTGGGATCCGACTCGAGCTGGGCGCGTTTCTCGCGGGCCGGGCCGAGCAGCCGTTCGACGACGTCGGCGAGAGCCGTCTTGGCTTCGCCATAGCCCATTCCGCCCTGGCGGTAGCGTTGTTCGAGTGCCGCGGTTTCGTCGGCCGAAGCGAGCAGGCGGTAAAGGGCGAATACGTTGCAGGTCTCGGGATTCTTGGGCGCCTCCAGCGGCGTGCTGTCGGTCTTGATGCTCATGATCCGCTTGCGCGTGGCCTTAGGGGGATCGAACAGATTAATCGTATTGCCGTAGCTCTTGGACATTTTCTGTCCGTCCACACCGGGGACGATGGGGGCTTCGTTGAGTCGCGGTTCGGGGCGCAGGAGGACTTCGCGACCGAACGCCTGGTTGAAGTAGGTGGCCATGTCCTGGGCCATCTCGATGTGCTGAAGCTGGTCCTTGCCGACGGGGACGAGATTGCTGCGATAGATGAGGATGTCGGCGGCCATGAGCACGGGGTAGCAGAAGAGTCCCATCGAGGGGGCGATGCCACGGGCGATCTTGTCCTTGTAGGAGGTGGCGCGTTCGAGCAGCCCCTTGCCCGTGACGGTCATCAGAATCCAAGTCAACTCGGTGACCTCGGGAATGTCCGATTGGCGGAAGAGCAGGGCGCGATTCGGATCCAGCCCGAGGGCGAGATAATCGAGGGCGACGTCGAGCGTCAGGGCGCGGAGCTGTTGCGCGTCCTGGACCGTGTTGAGAGAGTGGAGATTGGCAATGAAATAGAGGCACTCGTGCTCCCGTTGGAGCTCGATGTGCTGCTTCATGGCCCCGAGGTAGTTCCCCAGGTGCAGTTTTCCGCTGGATTGGATACCCGAGAGTATGCGCATGTTCTTGTCGTCCAATCGCAAGGTCGCGGGTGTGCACGGGGTTGTCAAGCGGTCCGGCTTGACCGCGCCGGAAGCGGCCCGGACAATCGACCGCACCTTGCCGAGGGTACGGGAACCCCTTCGAGATCGCCTCGCGTCGCCGGCGCCTCGCCACGAGATCGGATCCATGAACTTGGCTGCTATCGAGCTTCTGATGTTGGATGTGGACGGCGTACTGACGGACGGGCGGATTGCATTCAGCCACACGGGCGAGCGAACGCAGACGTTTCACGTTCACGACGGGCGAGCGCTCAAGCAGTGGCAGGCTCTCGGGGGGCAGGTGGTGCTCGTGTCGGGTCGCGAAGGCGGGGCGCTGGACCGTCGGGCATGGGAGCTGGGGATCAAGGTTCAACGGACGGGGATCGTGGACAAGCTGGAGGCGTACACATCGCTCAAGGTGGAAATGGGGTTCCGGGACGTGGCGATAGCATACGTGGGCGACGACGAGCCCGATCTGCCACCGATGTCGCAGGCGGCGTTTCCGGTGGCCGTGGCCAATGCGATGCCCCGAGTCAAGCGTGCGGCCCGGTACGTCACGCGCCGGTCCGGGGGGGAAGGCGCCGTGGCCGAAGTCATCGACATGCTGCTTCGCGCGAGGTCTATTTCGGCGCCCCCGGCGCCATCGACCTGAGCGGGTTGCCTGATCGAGCGAACTTCGCCGGGTATCTGAACTATGCCATCTGATTCCGGGCAAAGCGAGAAGCCGCAAAGGCCGCGACGTCGGCGCGCCGGAGACATCGTTCGCACGGTGGTCATCGGCGTGTCGACGCTGGCCATTCTGCTGGTCTGTTACTCTTTCTATCAATACCAGTCGAGCCTGGATGAAGGTGCTGTGCCGCGACAGGTGGGGCCCCGGCTGCCCGATCTCGGGGCGCGGTCCGAAATGGGCGCGGGCAATCCCCTGTCCGGTTCCGGTGCAGATGCCGGTAGGGTGGCTGTTGGACCTGGACGGGACATTCGACTGACCCTCTTCCGACCGAACGATGATCGTTCCTGGGGCGAAATTGCGGTGCAGGAGTGGACGCCGGTGGAGGGGGCGGCCGACGAGTTCCGGCTGAAAAGGCCGGAGTTTCGCATGCGGACGCGGGACGGGCACGGCGTGCTGGTCACGGCGGACGAAGCGACGCTGGAAACGCAACGACGGCGCGGATCGGATACGGGGGGGTGGGAGGTCCGCCGTGGGCGCCTGACGGGCAGCGTGGTTGTTGACTACGATCGCCTGACGCTGGACGAGCGGCAACGGCTGCCGGAGGAGCGTCGTGGCGAGGTACGGCCGGAGGAGGTCGTTCGCATTCGGACGGACGAACTGCGTTTCGACGTCGAGTACGCACAATTGAGCGTGCCGGGGGAAATCGACGTCGATGCGGTGGATGCCCAATTCGAGACTTCGGGCCTGGAGGTCCACTTCGACGAAGCGCAGGGACGGGTCGAATACCTGCGCATGGACAGCGGGGGGAATCTGAAGTTGCTGGAAGCGGCCGACCAGCCGGTTGTCGGACTTCCCGGCGAAGAGGGGGGCGGGGAGCGGCGGCGGTCGCTGGTAACGTGGATTCGGGAATCATTGAAGTCGCAAATCGAGGCAGCCGCGCGGCGCAAGGCGGCGGAGGCGCAGGCAAAGGCCGCGCCCACTCCGCGTCCGTCGTTCGACGAGGACGGCACGCCGATCATCTATCTGGACGAAGAACCTGCGGTGTCCAAGTCGCAGGCGCCACCGCGCTACTATGCGCGATTTGAAGAGGATATCGATGCGCGGCGCATCAATGCGAACGAATCGCAGACGCGCCTTGAGGCGCAGGTGCTGGAGGTCGTCCGGACATTGAGTCTCGACGATCAGGAACGAGCGGAACGGGCCGAGAGGAACAAGCCCGGGGAGTCGGCAGCACCGGCGGCCGGACCCGGGGACGCGGGACGGATCGAGCTCTCGTGGAAGGGGCGACTGGTCGTTCGGACCTGCGGGAAAGATGACGCGATCTGCGCGGAAGCGGGTAGTTCGTACCTCGCGGCCGAGGGTGATCCGGTGCGCGTTCTCGATGAGCAGGGAGAGGCCCGATGTGAGTCGCTGCGTTTCGATGCGGATCGGTTCCTGCTCGACCTGCGTGGCAGCGAAGAGGTGCCGGTGGATATCCATTCGTCCACGGGACGGAATCTGCGGGGCGTTGCCGTCCGCTGGTCTCAGGATGGCGATCGCTTCCATGTCGAGGTGGACGGGCCGGGGTCGCTGGAACGTGCCGGGGACGCGAGCGGCTTCGGGTTGAATGGAATCGGCGGGGGGGCGGACGAAGAAGCTGCCGAGGTTGATTCGTCGGCCGTGGGCGTGAAAGCGTCGGGCGGGCCGGTCGAGCCTTCGATCATTCGTTTCTCGAAGTCGTTTATCGCGGACGGCCAGCGCGTCCGGAAGATGTCGGTGGATTGGAAGCGGCAGCAGCTTGTCGAGAAACAGTGTACGGAGCTCTCCACGGCCGAGCTGAAGGGGGCTGTCAATCTCGTTGACGGCGAGACCACGATTGGCGCCGATGAAATGGACGTACGGTTCGCCGCAGCGGATTCCGAATGCAAGCAGTTCATCGATCATGTCAATGGACAGGGCGACGTGTTGCTCAAACAGGAGGGAGACCGGCTTGCCTGTGGAGCGATCGACCTGGAGCTCAGGCAGGACGTTGACGAGCGGTTAAGTCGAAAGCTCGTGCCGGTTCGCGCGGAGCTCAGCAACGACATCGAAGTGACACAGACCGGAAGGACGATCCGCGCCTCCGAAAAGCTCATCGCGGACTTCGTGGTAACGGAACGGCTTGCTTCGCCGCTGAGTTCCGCGGAAGCCTATCGGCTGGCGTTGGCGGAAGGGCTGGATCCCAACGCGATGGACTGGCCGTCCTTTCTGCGATCGCACGAACTTCGCCGTGAGCGGGAAGTGGGCGTGCGGCGGATACGGGCGCGGGGCGATGTCCACGTGACCGATCCTGACACCGGGCTGGACGTTCGCGCCGAGGACCTTGATGCCGGGTTCGTTGAAGGGCGCGAAATCGAGCGCGTGCGGGTGCTCGGCAACGAGAGCACACCGGCGACGATCGCGACGGCCAACTGGAGTGTAACGGGCAAGGACGTGCGCGCGGACATGCCCGCGGACGAGGCCGAGGTCTCCGGGGCGGGGCGGATGACATTTCGATCGTACAAGGACCTGGACGGAAGCGAATCGAGCGAGCCAATTCCGATTGCCGTGCAATGGGACCGCTGGATGCGCTACGACGGCGCGCAGAATCGGGCGGTGTATGCCGGGGCGGTGCATGCGGCCAGCAGCAACCAGACGACGTTTGATTGTCCGGACGAGCTGGTGCTGCAATTTGAAGATGTTGCCTCGCCCGCCGCAGCCTCGAATGAACCGGAATGGAAACCGATTCTCGAGGCGTGGGACGTGATCCGATCGGTGGGGAAGCCGCGGAAGGACGTGAACGCCCCGGCCCAGTTGAACAAGAAGCTGACGTACGTGCTGGCGAAGGGCGGCGCCCGGGTTCATACCGCGCAAGTTGACAAGGCAACCGGAGAGCTTCGGGGACGGGCGACGCTGACGGGCCCGAAGCTGTCGCTCGACCTCCGCCCGGAAGTGACCAAGATGCTTATTGAAGGGCCGGGCGAGTTGCTCCTGGAGGATTTCCGGCGGGCGAAGGCGGACGGTCCGTCGAGTCCGGAACAGGGGCGCGGCGATAGAGGGGATGACCTTGCGAGGCCTGCGATCGTTTCGGATCGGGCGCGCGCGGGGCGCGATTCAAGCGGTGGATTGCTATCGTTTGATGCGAACGCGGGGCCGTCAAAGACACTTATCGAATGGAAGGAGTACTTGAGCTACGACTATGCCATCCGGCAGACGCGATTCGAGGGCAAGGTCAGGCTGGTGCATTTCAGCGGCGCGGCACTCGACGAAGTCCTGGGTCGCGGCGCGGGCCCGACCGGCAGCGCAGCACGTGGCCGACGCACATTTCTCAGCAGCGACGTGCTCACGGCAGACTTCCTCGGCGGGGAAAACGTTCCAGGCAGCACGGGGCGCAACAGAATGGGCGACTTGAGTGCGGAGAGCCTGCGGCAGTTCCGGGCGGTCGGTAACGTGTCGCTGCAAGATGAGATCGAAGGGCTGGATGTTTCCTGTGCCGATTTGATCTATGAGCGTCAGCGCCAGATTCTCTTCATTCAGGGGGCGGTGAGCCGCCGTGCGGCGATCACGCTGCAACGTCCGGGTCAGGCACCGCGTCAATTCACGGGCGATCGCTTCGTGTACGACTTGGCAAGCGGTGTTCTTGAGGTGCACGAGCCCGCGTTTCAGGGTCGCTAGCTTTGGTGCCGTGGCAATGACACAATGTCAGTGTCAGTTGCGGGGTACAAATTCCAACAATTCGCTTGCTTACGTCCGATTCGGTGGGATAATGATTTGGAGCGTTGGTCACCGAGGGCCGGGTGATCGAGACGCCGGTGGACAATCCGACGGGGGTTTGGTGACGAATTCGACAGGTATGGATTCATTTCCGACGATGTATGCGCGCACGTTTTCCGGTTTCGCCGGGGTTGGACTCCCGGGGGATCAGCATGGCGCGGTCATTGCGGTTCCTGAAGTTTCGTGCAGGTTTCGAGCTGCGGCTTCTGAGATAAGAGGGGTAGAGGCTCTGGCTCTCGACTGCCCTTGCCGCGCGCCGTATTTCGCGCGGTGTCGGTGCTTTCCCGTGGGGGGAGATCGGTAGGGGAAAGGTAGAGGGGGCGAGGGCGCAGCACCCGGAATGTCGTCCATGCCGGACGACGACCGGGTGCTGTCGTTTTCGGGATCGGCCGCGCCGAGGGCTTGCGAAGTATCCGCGAAGTCAAACCCGTTATGGCGGCTCACGGCGGCGCGATGATAGTTCTTCCACTTTCCAGTCGGATGCGTTTCTCGATGAACAATCGGATGGCCTCGGGGTAGGCGGCGCACTCTGCGGCGAAGACCCGCGCGGCCAGTGACTCGATCGTGTCACCTTCATTTACGGGTACACGGCGCTGGAGAATGACGGGCCCGTGATCGTATTGGTTGTCGCAGAAGTGCACGGTGCAGCCACTTTCGCGACGCTTCGCGGCGAGAACGGCGGCATGAACCCGATCGCCGTACATTCCCTTTCCGCCGAAGTCCGGGAGTAGGGCTGGGTGGATATTGATGACTCTTCCATGGAAGGGGTCGGGAAACCTCCATAGCGACAGGAACCCGGCCATGCAGACGAGATCCACGCCGCCGACGGCGGCGGCGATGCGCTGATCGAATTGGTCGGGCGTGCAGGAGGTGCGCTCGATGACGTCGCAGGGAAGGCCGAGCTCGGCGGCGCGGGAGACGCCGTGAGCGGTTCCGCGCGAGCAGACGACTTTCGCAATCCGCGCGGCGAGTCGTCCGGCTTGGATTTCCTCAGCGAGGTTCTGGAGCGTGCGTCCGCCGCCGGAGATGAGGATCGCGAGTTGGAGTGGGGCGTCCGACATCGGAATACCATACTGTAATCGCAAGGGTCGTTGGCGAATAGGATCAGGCGTGCGAGCGGGTCCACAGGATCCCCAGGAGGGGTACCCGTCGCGGCGAGGAATGTTCGCGCAGGCTCAAACCCGCAGCCCAGAAGAAGTCTCCGCGCGATCAACCATTCCGCATTCCCCGATCGCAGTTCATCGTGTTGCCCGTTGCCCTATTCCAGTGCGTCCGTTCAGGCTGAAACCTGCGGCTCGACGTGACGTTACTGTGTCACAGTGGCCGGCTCCTGTGAGCGGAAAATGTCAATGCGCATCCAGGCGCGGCTATGCCAGCGCCACCAGAGAAAGATCCCCGTCACGACGATGCAGCCGGACGCAGCCATCCAGGCGCCCAGGCTGCCGAGCTCCGGGAAGCGCGTGACCAGCAGCCAGCCGCCGCCAAGGATACTCAGCCATGTCCAGAGGGCGAAGAACAGGGCCGGGACGAAAGTATCACCGGCGCCGCGCAGGGCTGAATCGTAGACGATGCCGACGGCGTCGAACAGTTGGAACACGGCCGCGCAGTACATGATCTTTCGCCCAATGCTGACGACGGCCGGGTCGTCGTTAAACAGGGCGATGAGTTCTGCGCCGAAGAAGGCGTAGAGGAGCGAGAGCGAGCCCATGTAGGCAACGGCGAGGCCGGTCGCCCAGCGGACTTCGCGGATGGCTCGCTGGGGATTGCCCTCGCCGAGGGACTTGCCCACGAGGGCGGTCAGGGCCTGGCCGACGCCGAGCGTGGGCATGAATCCCACGCGCATGTATTGCCACATGGCTCCCGTGGCGATGAGGTCGGCGATGCCGAATCGCGAGCCGATGAGCACATGAACAAACGCCGCCCAGACCACAACTTCGGAGAACCAGCGCACGCCGCAGGGCAGGCCGACACGAATGAAGTTGCGGAGCTTGGTCGCGCTGGGACGCCAGGTACGTCGCGAGTCGTACGGGTTCGCGGTCGTGGGAAGCAGCATGGTGATCAGGAGGCGTAGCGTTCTGTATGTCGTGGCGACGAGGGTCCCCCATGCGGCCCCGGCGATACCCATGGGCTCGAAGCCCAGCTTCCCGAAAATCAGCACGTAACTTACGCAAACGTTGACGAGATTGGCCTCGAATACAGACCACATGGCCACCCAGGGTCGGTGGATGCCGATGAAGAACCAGCCCAGGGCCTGGGCGGCGAGCGTGGCGGCGCCGGCGAGCATGGCCACGCGGCCGTAGGCGAGCTCGTGGACCTGAATCGCCGGATCGTGCCCGATCAGGCGAACGAGCGGCCCCATTCCGGGAATCAGTGCCACACCGATGGCGCCGACAATGAGGGAAAGATAGAGGGATTGCCACGCATAGGCGCTGCAATCGGCGTGGCGGCCGCGGCCCAGGGCCTGGGAGGCGAACGTGTTGACCACCGAAACCGTGCCCATGCCGAGGATCAGGTACGTCCAGACAAGCATCTGTGCGGGCAGGATGGCGGCCTGGGGATTCTCGTCGGGCAGCCGGCTGACGAGTGAGAAGTCTACGAAGTCCATCAGGGCGCGCGAACTGGTGGTGAGGACCACGGGGATGGCCATGGCGACGACGTGGCGGAGCTCACCGCGACGATGGACGGGCTCGAGAAAGGACGATTCGGCCGATTGTGACAAGCTGTCCCCCGGGTTTATCCAAAGCCGCCGCCGGCAAAGCCGGTTCAGGCCCAGCGGCGCAAGACGGGGCATGCTATCCGAAATCGGTAAGGGGTGCGGCGCGAGGCGAGAACGGTATTCCCGATCTCAGTTCGAGCGGCCAAGGAGCCAGAGTGTGAATCCCAGGGAGGCAAGCACTAGAACGGCGATAAGGGAGGGCAGCAACCAGGGGTATCGAAAGCGGTAGAGTCGGCTGAGATGGCGGATGTAGCGCCATTGTTCGGCCAGGGTGAGCTTGCTTTCGCCGGCGCGTCGAGGGGCGAAACGGATGGGTACTTCGGCGGGCCGGCGGCAGCGGCCTTTGACGTAGAGCTCGAGGGCGATCTTGTATCCGATGGGGTCGAGGCGGGCGGCGCCCTTCCAAGTCCGGCGGTGCAGGGCGAAGAAGCCGGACATGGGATCGCTGAGGGGCGCGACGGGCCGGGCGAGGAGCGTCGCGGTGCGGCTGATGATTCGACGCAGGAGAGGCCAGTCGGAGTCGATGCCGCCGCCACGGCCGTACCGGGTGGCGATGGCGAAGTCGTGGTCGTCGGCGTCGAGTGCTTCGACGAGGGCGGGAATGGCTTCCGGCGGGTGCTGGAGGTCGGCATCGAGGACAACGAGGCGGTCGTGGCGAGCGCGGTCGAATCCGGCCAGTACAGCGCTGGAGAGACCCCGCTCGTTGCGGCGGACGATGACGCTTACAGCGTAGTCAGCTTGGAGTCGCTCGACGACCTGGCCGGTGCCGTCGCCGGAGTTGTCGTCGACGAGGATGAGTTCGGCCTGGATGTTGGCGGTCCGCGTGGCCTCGAATACCCGGCGGGTCAGTTCGGGGATGTTTTCAGCCTCGCGAAAGGTGGGGACGACGATGGATACGGCGGCTGGTTTGGCGGGCATGGCCGCATGATAAAGTGTGCGGCCTGCTCGCGGCAATTCGCGGTGACAATTCGGACGGACAATTGACAGGCGCGCGGCGCGTCCGTTAGATACGCGACACACAGGCGAGCGCGTGGTCCGCCTCCTTCCCATTCCCCTCGTTGCATCATGCTAAGCGCACTCGGCAAGAAAAGCATCGCTACGATGGCCGCGCTGGGCGACGGTGCCCAGTTCAGCTGGCAGATGTTCCGCTGGCTGTTGCCGGGCCTGCTGCAGTGGCGGACCTGGAAGCGGACCATGCCTCTTTTCTTCGAGGTGGGCAATCGCACGCTTCCAGTGATTGCCATTACCGGGACGTTTGTCGGGCTGGTGCTCGCGGTGCAGAGCTACGATCAGCTTCGTGCGGCGGGTTTCGAGCAGCGTATGGGCGTGCTGCTGTCGGCTACCCTGGTGCCGGAGTTGGGGCCGGTGCTGGCGGGCGTGATGCTCGCCGGGCGGGTCGGCGGGGCGCTGACCGCCGAGTTGGGCACGATGCGTGTCACCGAGCAGATCAGTGCCCTCACCGTGATGGGAACTGATCCGATTCGCTACCTGGTGGTTCCGCGGTTTCTGGCGTGCCTGCTCTTTGCGCCGTTACTGAATTTCTTCTGTGACGTTTTCGGTTCGCTGGCGGGATGGTTCATCGCCGTAGTGCTGAAGGATATACCATCGAGCCCATACTGGTATTACGTCAGGGATGCCATTGGGGTGATTGATCTGACCGAGGGCGTGATCAAGAGTTTCGTGTTCGGCGGGGCGATCGCCCTGATTACGTGTTACAAGGGATTTCATTGTCGGGCCGGTGCGGAAGGCGTGGGTCGGGCCTGCACGGAGGCCTTTGTGTTGAGCTTCATCGTCATCCTCATTTCGAACTTTTTCCTGGGGACGCTGTTTTCCGGCTTGTACGTGGGCCTGTATGGGTTCAAGGCACTCATCTAGAAAATCGACTGGAACATCATCGCCCAGGTCCGAAGCCGAACCGGCAACCTCCGATGACACCACGCTGGTGCGCCTCGTCGACCTGCACAAGCGATTTGGCGACCTGGTCGTGCTGGATGGCGTGTCGCTCGATCTTCGCCGGGGCCAGACGGCCGTGATCATCGGCGCTTCCGGCGCGGGGAAGAGTGTCATCCTCAAGCACATCGTGTGCCTGCTCCGTCCGGATCGCGGCGAAGTCCATTTCCATGGCCGGCGGATCGACAACCTTCCCGAGCGCGAGCTCGTCAATATCCGCCCGCGATTCGGCTTTCTGTTTCAGCTCAGTGCCCTGTTCGATTCGATGAATGTTTATGACAACGTCGCGTTTCCGCTGGTCGAGCACACGAAGTTGAAGCGGCCGGAGATTGAGGAAATCGTGCGCCACAAGCTGGACCTCGTGGGGTTGGACGGCGTGCAGAAGCAGTGGCCGGCGGATCTGTCCGGCGGACAAAAGAAGCGGGTGGCACTGGCCCGGGCGATTGCCCTGGACCCGGAGCTGATTCTATACGACGAGCCGACAACGGGTCTCGACCCACCGCGGGCGGACGAGATCAACGAACTGATCCTCAAGCTCGCCCGAGAGCTGTCGGTGACGAGCGTGGTGGTGACGCACGACATGGCCAGCGTGTTCAAGGTGGCCGACCGGGTCGTGATGATCCATCGCGGCAAGTTCATCTTCGACGGCACGCCGGATGAAACGAAGCAGTGCGAGGACGACCGCGTTCGTTGCTTCATCGAGGGGCGCTGCTCGAACGAGGTTCTCAAATCCCTACAGGTACGGACGACGTCATGAAAGACTCTCTGCGGAACACGCTGGTGGGTGGGTTCGTGCTTCTCTCCCTGGTGGCGCTGGGTATTCTCATGGTCTGGTTTGGTGAGACGCCGTCGTTTCTGCGGCGCAGCGAATGGACCCTGCGGATCACGGATGTCCGGAGCCTGAGCGGCATCGGGGAAGGCAGTCCGGTGCTGCTCGACGGCGTGGAGATCGGGCGGGTGACGTCGCTGGACTTTCAGAACCCGGAGAAACCCGGGCAGGGGGTATACATTGCGGCAGGCATCAAGCGTCAATATGTCATTCCCGAGGGAGCCACCGCCCGCGTCTATGGCGCGATCATGGGATTCGGCACGGGACACGTGGAGATCATTCTGCCGGAAGACGGGAAAAGCAAGCCGCTGCGGCGGGAGGACTCGCCGGCCATTCCCGGCGAGATGCGCAGCCTGATCGGCGAGCTCATCAGCAAGGATACGATCGATCAGGTAGAGCGCGCGGTGCGTAACATCGCCGATCTGACGGAGTCGTGGACGCCGGTGGGCACGAACCTGGCGGAACTGCTCGAACAGCGGTCCGTTCAGGATGTAAACACCAAGGAGGGGCTCACGGCCAATCTCTCCACGGCCGTGGAGCGAATCGATCGATTTGTCGCCAACCTGAACCGCGTGCTGGGCGATGAGAATGTGCAGGACGACGTCAAGACGGCCGTGCGTGACCTGAAGGACTCGGCCGAGCGACTTCACGACCTGGTCGAGGCGTGGAACACGCAAACCTCGCGGACGGCGGAGAACCTCAATACGGGAATCGACGACGTTCGTGCCAATCTGGACAAGTCCTTTGGCCAACTTACGACGGTGCTTGATGAACTCAGTGACAGCGCGGAGCATCTGTCGAACGTGACCTATGGCATTTCCCAGGGGAAAGGTACGGCCGGTCTGCTCGTGCGCGATGACCGTTTGTATGAGGCGGCGGTGCTGGCATTGAATCGATTTTCGGATGCGATGGGATCGATGTATCGGTTGATGTCAAAATTCGAGCAAGATGGCTATGTCACGGTCAACTTGCCGTCGGGCTTTGGAAAGAAGATCGACATCCCCGGCGGGGCGGTGAGTCCACCGACAGGCGAGCAAACCGCCGGCAAGTGAAGGGGGGCGACACCGCCTAACGAGTTTCCTGCCAACCATGCGGCAACAGGCCGCACCCTCGCCGCGTTCCGAAACCGAGTAGTCTGCCACTTGGCGTCCTCGAATAATCGGTGGCGTTGCCCAGGGGTGGTCGCGGAAGTCCGAGGCGCGGCGCGGACGCAACTCTTGACCCCGGCGGAGATTACGCATGTCCATGCTCAAGCGATGGCGGCGGGGTTTCCTCCCCGCTCGACCGGTGATTTGGTGGGGATTTTTCGCGCTCGGATCTGGAATGCTGGCCGGGTGCATTCCGATTGCAGACCACCCCTGCACTGATGATGCCGAATGCCAGGACGGCTCATTCTGTAACGGCGAGGAATCGTGCGCTGACGGCATGTGTGTGGCCGCCGAGGATCTCTGTGCGGAGGGCGAATTCTGCAACGAGGCAGAAGACCGCTGCGACGAGTGCCAGGAAGACGCAGACTGCGACGATGGGGACTTGTGCACGAACGACGTATGTGCGGACGGGGCGTGCGAACATCCGCCGGTCGAGTGTGCGGCGGGTCAGATGTGCGATCCGGCCGATGGCTCGTGCGTGGATTGTCTTGCCGACGCGGACTGCGACGACGGCGCTTACTGCAATGGCGTGGAATTCTGTGCAGACGGCGCTTGCCAGGCGGGCATCGCGCCCTGTTCGGAGAACCAGACTTGTGACGAAGACGGCGACGTGTGCGTCGCCCCGGAGTGCGCGGCCGATGAGGATTGCGACGACAGCGACCTCTGCACGGGCGACGGATGCGCGGACGGAGTGTGCGTTCACCTAGCCAACAACTGCGATGACGGCGTGGCCTGCACGGACGATTCGTGTGACGGCGAGACGGGCGAATGCGTGCATGCGGACAATTGCCCGGAAGGCCAAGGCTGCGATGTAGAGGTCGGCGCCTGCGTCGAAGCGGAATGTCGAACGGACGCGGATTGCGACGATGGAATATTTTGTAACGGGGCGGAGACGTGCGCGGAGTTTTCGTGCGTTGCGGAAGAAGATCCTTGTTCGCCCCCCTTGACGTGTTACGAAGACTCCTGCGTGATCGTTGATCCACCCTTTGGCCTCACTCTCGGAGCCGACACCATCACCGGTACTTCACATGATGACACAATAAGCGCTCCTCTATTATTTAACGCTCCAACGGGAACTTCGCTTCCTTCGCTTCAGACCGGTGACTCTATTGATCTGGGAGAAGGAAGCGACACACTAAACGCGGCTTTCAACTTCACGGCCTCCACCGTCGTCTCGCCGACGCTGGTCTCGATCGAGCTATTCAACCTCACCGATCTCGGTGTAGCAACGACCACTCTTGCAGGCGACGATATCACAGGCCTTACAGATGTGCACGTTCTTAACAGCATCAACACCAACCCATTGCGGCTCACCAACCTTGCCGCAATTGTGGATCTTGGCCTGACCAATCAAGCCGTCGGGGCAACGCTTTCGAACGTCGCGGCTGCCACGGTCGGTGCTGCGGATGACATGACGCTGACGCTGCAACAGGTGACCGGCGGGACGGTGACAATCGTCTCCGCCGATGCGAATGGCATCGAGACGCTGAACGTCGTTTCCAACGGAACTAGCAATACGCTGACCGAGTTTGTTCAAGATGCGGGAACTTCACTCGCCACCGTGAATATCTCCGGCGCTGGCCATTTGACGGTATCCAATGCCTGGCCGAGCACGGTGACCAGCGTCAACGCATCGACCGCGACGGGACGCATGAACTACTCCCTCGCGGATTCCTCGGGTGCCGACATCGTGGGCGGGAGCGGCAACGACACGTTGCTCGGCTCGCCCGGCGCCGACAACATCAATGGGCGTGGTGGAAGCGACACGATCAACGGGGGATCCGGAAGCGATCAGCTTGCCGGCGGCGGCGGAAGCGACGCCTTCCGTTTTGATAATAGCGTGGCCGTCGGCGCGAGCTCCGATGTTGTCATGGATTGGGCGGACGGCGACGACCTTGCAGCGATATCCGCAGGAAATACTTTCGGGGCGCCGGGCGTTGTCGGGCTTGCTCAGGGCGGTGGCGCGGCCGGTTCACTTGTGGCGACCGCGGTGGGCGAGGTCGTGGTCGCCGAAGTGGGCCAGGGCGGTGCGACGGCCGTGGGCACGACGCAGTTCATCAAGCTGACGGCTGCGGTCGCCAACGCCGGAACGGACCAGGCGACGTTCGACGCCGCGATCGGCTCGGCGACGGTAACCGGCCTGACGGCGGGCACTTCCATGGCGGGTTCGTTCTACGACACCACGGCCGGGCAGTGCGTGGTTTTTGAGGCACTTTCCACAAACGGCACGGGCACTATCATTGAAGCGGGCGACGTGATCCGCGTGATCGCGAAGATCGGCATGTCGCAGTCGGATTACACCAGCTTTACCGCCGCGGACATCGTCATCTATTGATCGATGCGGCGAGTTGATCCGCTTCCGCAGGGGATGCCTCCAGGAGTTCCTCGATGAGTGTTCGTGCCAGCAAGTCGTCGCCGCGCGCTGCGGATCGCGACCCCGCCGAGGCCAGTCCGGCGTCGCCCACTCCTCCCGAGCCCGCGCCGCCCGAGGCCGAGGCTTCGCCATCCAGTTGGGTGGAGAAGCCAGCGGCCGTGCCGGTGGAATTGGCGGGTCAATCATTAGTGGGTTTACCTGTGGTTGCCGCGCCGGCGTCACCCCCGCGCGGCGTGTACGCCAACGTCGTTCATCAGTTCAACAGGGCCGCGGACCTGATGGGCCTTGATCCTGACATCCGCCGCATTCTGGCCACGACGGACAACGAGATCGTGGTCAACTTTCCAGTGAAGATGAACAACGGGCAGGTGGAAATGTTTACGGGCTATCGCGTTCAGCACAACGACGCGCTCGGCCCGTTCAAGGGCGGTCTGCGCTATCACCCCAAGGTGGACATTGACGAGGTGCGAGCGCTGGCGTCGTGGATGACGTGGAAATGCGCGCTGTCGGGCATTCCCTTCGGCGGGGCCAAGGGCGGGATCCAGATGGATCCATCGAAGTACGCCCGGCCGGAGATGGAGCGGATCACGCGGCGCTTTGCCTACGCCCTGGGCAACAACATCGGCCCGGAGTACGACATCCCCGCCCCGGATGTGAATACCAACGCGCAGATCATGGCGTGGATACTGGACACGTACCAGTCGACAGTTCCGCCGCAGGATCGCCATCGGAACCTGCACGTCGTTACGGGCAAGCCGGTTGAGGCGGGGGGAAGCGTAGGGCGCGACAAGGCCACGGGGCAGGGCATCGTCTATTGCATCGAGAAGTGGGCGGCCGACCGCAAGCTGTCGCTGAAGGGCCTGACGTTTACGGTGCAGGGGTTCGGCAATGTGGGTTCGTGGGCGGCCCGGCTGCTGTGTCGATTGGGCGGAAAGCTCATCGCCGTGGAGGATCACACGGGCGGCGTGCGGAATCACAACGGCCTGGATGCCGAGCTTCTGGTGGCGCACGTCAAGGAGCGCGGCGGGGTGTACAAGTTCCCCAATGCAGAGTTTGTCGATCACATCATGTTCCTGAAGACGCCGGCGGATATTCTCATACCGGCGGCGCTGGAGAATCAGATCACGGCCGAGACGGCGCCGTGGCTCAATGTGCGACTGGTGGCCGAGGGTGCCAACGGCCCGACCGATCCGGAAGGCGACGCGGTGCTCCAGGGCCGGGGCATTGATGTCATACCCGACATTCTCTGCAACAGCGGCGGTGTGATTGTGAGCTACTTCGAGTGGCTCCAGAACAAGCGCAGCGAGTTCTGGGAGTTGGACGAAGTGGATGGGAAGTTGAAGAAGAAAATCAACGCGGCGTACGACCGCGTGTCGGCGGTGGCTCGAGAGCGGGAGACTGACTGGCGCACGGCGGCGTACATCGTGGCGCTCACGCGGCTGGAAAAGGTGTACAAAGAGCGGGGGATATTTCCGTAAGGTCTCGAGGCCCTTACCTCAACCCATAGTCCCTCAGTTTCCGGTAGAGCGTTCTGGCCCCGATGCCCAGGGCGTTGGCGGTTTTTTCGCGGTTGCCGCCGTACATGCGCAGGGTGTTCATGATGTGAAGGCGTTCGACGTCGGCCATGCTCATCCCGGCCATGTTGGGCACACCCACGTGGACGATGTCGGTCGCGGGGCGAAGCGTGGGGGGCAGGTCGTCGACGGCGAGTTCCTCGCCCTCGGCCTCCAGGCACATCTGGTAGATCACGCTGCGCAACTCGCGGACGTTGCCGGGCCACTGGTAGTTCATCAGCTTGCGCATGACCTCCGGGGCGATGGAGATGACCTCCGTGGCGTACTCGCGGTTGGCGTCGTCGATGAAGCGGCGGACGAGCACGGGGATATCCTCGCGTCGCTGCCGCAGGGGAGGAATGCGAATCGCGCCGTGGGCATGCAGGCGATAAAAGAGATCTTCGCGGAACTTGCCTTCGCGAACGCCTTCGTTCAAGTCGCGGTTGGTCGCGGCCACGAAGCGTACGTCGAAGTACTGGGTGTCGTTGCTGCCCACGCGCATGACCTCGCCGGTTTCGAGCGTGCGGAGCAGCTTGGCCTGCATCATGAGGGGCATGTCGCCGATTTCGTCGAGGAAGAGCGTGCCGCCGTCCGCCGCCTCGACGAGGCCCTTGCGATCGGCGATCGCGCCGGTGAACGCGCCTTTGACGTGCCCGAAAAGCTCGCTCTCCAACAAGGTTTCGCTCACGGCTGCGCAGTTGATGACCTTGAAGGGTTTGCCGGCGCGGGGGGACATGTGATGAATGGCCTGGGCGAAGAGCTCCTTACCCGTACCGGTCTCGCCGAAGATGAGCACAGTGCTCTTGCTGGGGGCGATCTTTCCGAGGCGGCGGAGTTCGCGGCGAATGGCGTCGGACGTCCCGATGATGCCGTGGACGTCGAACGCCGTCTCCATCTGCTTGCGGAGCATGCGCGATTCAAGCGCGGCCGAGGCCTGCTTGGCGGCACGCCGTACCTTCTCAACCAGCAGGACCATGTCCACCGGTTTGGCAACGAAGTCGTAAGGATTGAACTCGCCGTCGGCGACGGCCAACTCGCGGTCATGCCCGTTGCGGGCAGAGAGGATGAGCACTTCGGCGTCGGGGTTCTTGCGCTTGGTGGCGCGAAAGACATCGAAGCCGTTCTCGCCGTTGCCGAGTTCATATTCGGTGACGACGACGTCCGGTGGTCGGTGGCGGATGCTCGCGAGGGCGTCGGCCACGTTGTGGACGAGATGGCAGGCAAAGCCCGCCCGGCGCAGGGCGTCGGCCATCGCCTCGCCCTGGTCGGGTTCGTTCTCGACGATGAGCACGAACGACGTGTCAGGCATGAGGGATATTATACGGCGAATCCGCCGAGGCGGTTTGCCGCGCAGGTCGGCCCGCTTTCCGGGGTGATTTTCCGGTGATTCTCGACCGACAGGCGAGGTCTACTCGACCGCGGCCGGTTCGCCCTGCTCCTCGAGCATGGCCGCCTTTCGAGAGAGCTTGACCCGCCCCTGGTCGTCCACCGAGATCACCTTGACGCGGATGGTGTCGCCGACCTTGACCACGTCTGCCGCCGACTTTACGTATCCCGTGTCCAACTCGCTGATATGGCAAAGGCCGTCCTGCCCTGGGACGATCTCCACGAAGGCGCCGAAGTCCTTGATGCTGCTGACTCGGCCTTCGTAGACCCGCCCGACCTTCACCTCCGCAGCGACGGCTTCGACCATGGCGATGGCCTTCTGCGCCGCATCCAGATCAACCGAGGAAATCCGTACGGTTCCGTCATCCTCGATTTCCACCGTGGCGCCGGTCTCGCTTTCAATCAAACGGATGTAGCGGCCGCCCGGTCCGATGATCTTCCCGATCTTCTCGGGATTGACCTGCATCGTGATGATCCGCGGGGCGTAACTGCTGGTGGCTTTGCGCGGAGCGGGCAGGGCCTTGAGCATGGTCCGCAGGATGTCCATGCGGGCCTCTTTGGCCATCTTGAAGGTTTCGAGGATGCGATCCTGAGGAAGGCCCCGGGTCTTGAGGTCGAGTTGCACGGCCGTCACGCCACGCTGCGAGCCTGCCACTTTGAAGTCCATCTCACCGAAGTGGTCCTCCTCGCCGAGGATGTCAACGACGAGTCGATATTGGTCCTTATGCTCGAACATGCCGACGGAGATGCCGGCAACGGGCTGGCGAATGGGTACGCCGGCGTCCATGAGCGCCAGGCAACCACCGCAGACCGAGGCCATCGAGCTCGATCCGTTGGACTCCATGATTTCCGAAACGAGGCGGATGGTGTAGGGGAATACGTCGGGGCTGGGCAGGACGTATTGCAGGGATTTCTCGGCGAGGTTGCCGTGGCCAATCTCGCGGCGACTGGTGGCGCCAACACGCTTGACCTCCCCGGTGCAGAGCGGCGGGAAGTTGTAATGCAGCATGAACTTCTTGCTGTATTCTTCCGAGAGCCCATCCACAATCTGCTCGTCACGGCCGGTGCCCAGTGTGACCACGCAGATGGACTGGGTCTCGCCGCGCTGAAACAGTGCCGAGCCGTGGACGCGCGGCAGCACATTCACCTCGCAGGTCAGCGGGCGGATGTCCTTGACGCCGCGGCCGTCGGATCGTCGGCCTTCACGGACGACCCATTCGGAAAGGATATCCTTCTCGATGCCGTCGAGCAGGTCCTTGATTTTCGACCAACGCTGCTTGGATTCCGGATCGTCGCCGCCGGCGTAGTCCTCCTTGGCGGCGCGGTAGACATCGGCCACTGCCTGGTAGCGGTCCTGCTTGCCGGAAACGGAACGTGCCTCGCGGAGGCGACCTTCGAATTTGCCGCGAAGTTCCTCGCGGAGGTCGTCCAGCGGAGGCGGCGGGGTCCACTCCTTGGGCTTGCCCGCCTTGGCCTGCAGTTCCTTGATGGCGTCGCAGATCTCGGCGATCGCCTTGTGGCCGAAGGCGATGCCCTCGGTGACGACCTCGTCGGGGACCTCGGCCGCGCCGACTTCGATCATGTTCACCGCATCCGAATGGCCGGCCAAGACCATCTCCATCGTCGAAAATTCCATTTCGCTGATGCGCGGATTGAGTACGTGGGCGCCTTCGATGTAGCCGACGCGAATGGCGCCGACGGGGCCGTCGAATGGAATGGGCGAAACCGCCAATGCCGCCGAGGCGGCGATCATGGCGATGACGTCGGGCTCGTTTTCCAGATCGGCGGAAAGGACCATGCACTGGATGAGTACTTCATCCCGGTACTCGTTGGGGAATAGCGGCCGCATGGGGCGGTCGATCATCCGCATGGTCAGGATTTCCTTGTTCGTGGGGCGAGACTCGCGCTTGAAGAAGCCGCCTGGGAATTTGCCGGCGGCGTAGGTCTTCTCGCGATAGTCTACGGTCAAGGGGAAGAAATCGATTCCCTCTCGCGGCGGCCCGCCGACCACCGCCCCGAGCACCACCGTCTCGCCGTAGGTTACCAGGACCGATCCGGCTGCCTGCCGGGCGATTCGCCCTGTCTCAATGCGTAAGGTGCGACCTCCGATGACCCGCTCAACTTCGTGAATTCCCAACGGGATGCGCTTTGTGCTTTCCGACATGCTCGCGTTTCCGATCTCTGCTTGTAACGGACTCTGACGTCTTCAACGACACACGACCCCGGCAGGATTCACGGCGCAACTTGGGGAGCTTCCCCCAAGGTCAAAAGCCGATGGAATCACTGCCGAGCACAGGTTCTAACGACGATCGTGGAGATTTCTGTCGGGGGCAGAAGTCGTCGGGGGTCGTGGCGGCGAGCTCCCCGCAGTCGGTCGCGCAACCGCTACTTTCGCAAGCCGAGGTTCGCGACGATCTGGCGATAGCGCTCGCGATCGGTTTGGGTCAGGTAGCGCAGCAGTTTCGTGCGGCGACCGACCATCTTCAAGAGCCCGCGCCGCGCGGCGTGGTCCTTGAGATTCGATTGCAAATGACCAGTGAGTTCCGAGATGCGGCTGGTGAGAAGCGCGATCTGCACTTCCGCGGAACCCGTGTCCTTCTCATGGCGTCGGTGTGAATGAATGATGCCCTGCTTGGCCTCTTGCGCCGTTGCCATACGCTCTTGCCATCCTACTGCCCGCCTGCCGATGCGGACGCTACCCGTCTGCGCTGTCCCGCGCGTTCTCCATACTCTCGTGTTACCTGTCGGCGGGACTCTAGCGTCAATCGGCTGATCCTGCAAGCGGCTGGCTCAACATCCTCCGGGTGGCGAAAGAACTCCCATGTTTCAGGAGCGTCAGGTCGAGGATCTTGGACGCCCGAGGGGCCGCTCAAGGCCCGTATTGTTTCGCTATTGGGGCGCAGCTTCCCTGCCGGTGTCTGATTTTCGGGAGATTGGCGCTTGACAACCGTTGCGAGGTGTGAGAATGTCTTCCCCCAGCTTTGGTTTGACGGCTCTGGGAAAGAGCCCAGCACTGCTGGGGCGGCTCGAATCAAGGCGAAAATCTGAAAGGGCTAACGCGGGGCCGCCTTGGTTTCCGATATAGCCCATCAAGTCTGGGCCGACCGGCGCGGGTGGGTCTGGATGAGGCGCGGTCGAGACTCCATGGGAGTCTCGCGAGAGAAATTAGCTTTTTACAGAACACAGAGCGATGCGCGGAGGTTCAGTGCTTGCCGCGCGTTTCGGCCGTGAAGGCCGAGATGGTCCGCTAGCTCATTGCGACATGCGTGTTTTTCGAAGTTCGCCTGTCGGGACATGGGAGAGCGGATCTGATTCGGAACGCTATCGAGCTATTGCAGATCGTTAGGCGGACACAGGATGGTCCTGGTGTCCAGTTTGGTATGTGCAGGGTGGTCGCCGGGCGGTTTCCCGGCAGGTCTAAGGAGATTACGTGATGAAGAGCATGAAGAAGGCGTGTGCGTTGACGCTCCTGACGGGTACGTTGTTCGCGGGTGGTTGCCTCGGTGGCATCCTGAATCCGCAGCAGCTCCTCTACGGCGCGGCGCTGTATGCCATCAATGAGTTTGTCCTGGACAACGACGCTGTCTTCGACCTGTTCGAGGATGGCAACGTCGCCGCCCAGCAGTAATTACCTGCTGCGAGTGGATCGACAATCGATCCCTACGTTCCGAGAACCCCGTTCTCAGCGAGTCCGGCTGGTTCCCGTAGTGGTTCGATAAGAACGCTGAGAAGCGCGGGTCCGGCTCACGCCGCCCGCGTTTTTCATGCGCGCGCCCTGGCGGCCGAGCACAGTAGCTTGGATGCCACTAGAGAGCGAAACGTTGCTGAAGGATTCGTCAGGCTTCCAGCGTCTCGCTGACGATGGGCCTTTCGGGGCGACCGTCGATGCGGACTGCGCCGAATCGGGGGTCGTGGGGAAACGCCAGCCAGGTCCGATCCCGGATGGCCGCGCTGCTGAATCGACCCTTTTCTTCGATCGTGGTCATGGGCAGCATGTCGTAGGCCATGACCCACGACTGGCGCAAATGCGCAATCGTGGGTATGATATCGCCGGTAAAGAGCAGGCTCCCGCCTCCGCCTCCGCCTTCGAAGTACGGGTGAATCTGAAAGGGCGTGTGTCCGCTGGAGAGGATCCAGCGAACACCCGGGATGGTCGATTCGGGATTGTCGCCTTCGAGGAGCCGCAGGACGCCCGCCTCGGCGAACCCCGACCAATCTTCCCGAAGAAATGAGGCCCGGTCCTTGATATGGGGCGACTGGGCATGTTCCCAGTGTCGGCAGTGAATCCAGTGGGCGGCATTGGGGAAGGAGAGCTCGGTCCGCTCGCCGGGCTCGTCGTACCAACGCGTGAGCCCGCCGTTGTGGTCGAAATGCAAGTGGCTGACGACGACATCGGTAACGTCGCCGGTGGTAAGTCCCGATTCGGCCAGCGCCCTGACGAGCGCATCCGGTTCGGAGCGGATGCCGTATCGCTCGGCCTTGGTGGCCGCCCATTTTGAGCCGCAACCGGTGTCCACGACAATTGTGCGTCGGTCTTGGCGATTGATGGCGATCAGCGAGCGCGTGGCGAGGAGGATGCGATTCTGGTCATCGACATCGGCAGACTCTTCCCAGAGGACTTTGGGCACCACTCCGAACATGGCGCCGCCGTCCAGGCGGATCCAGCCGTTGACCACCGAGCGGATTTCGTAGCGACCGATTTGGATCATCCGGGTAATGTAGGACGCAAATCGCGAGATTGCACGCATTCCGCTATTGGGAGGCGGACAAGCCCGGCGGCGACCGCATGAAGACGTTGCCCGGCCCGGCGGGCATCGATAGAGTCGTTTTCGTCCAGGAGGCGTGACGGATATTCGGCGCCCGCCTGTCGATTCATGGGGAGAGGTTCGTTGGCTTCGCAAACCGCCAGCCCGTCGGCCGCGGAAACACATCGCGGCTCCGGTTCCGCCTCGTCGGCCGTCCTGCCGGCGGATTCGGGGTCGGAGCGATCGGTGACGGCTTGGGAGCGGTTCAGCTTCGGGCTGATTCACCTTTTCACGCGCGGCCTGCTGCTCCTGCTGGGGCTGCGCGGGCTGTATGCGTTCGGTCGATGGTTCGGCTTTCTGGAGTGGGTGATCAATTACAAGCGCCGGCGGCGTTTTGCCCAATCGTACGCCGAGGTACTCGGCCGGCATCCGACGTCCACGGAGCGACGCAGCACCACGCTCGAACACTTCCAGCGAACCCGTTGTGACAAGCTCTTTTACATGATCTTGGATTGCCTATCGCCGGCGCGGGCGGCAGGCTTATTCGGAATTGAGAATCGACATTTGCTGGACGAAGCGATGGCGCGGGAACGCGGTGCATACGTGGCGCTTTCGCACCACGGTCCTCACCATGTCACGGCCATGCTCATGTGCCTGCTGGGGTACAAAGTGGCCGGCGTGCGCGATCGCCGGGAGGGTGGTCTGCGGCGCTACATGCACGAACGCTTCGCTCAACGATTTCCGCAGTATGCGCAACTGCGCATGATGTACGCGGACACGTATCCACGCGATATTTATCGCTGCTATCAGGAAGGATATGTGTTGGGCAGCGCCATGGATGTGACCCGCGTGCGGCTGCCGCACCAGCGCTACGAAGAGGTCGAGTGCTTCGGCGAGGTTCGCCCGTTCCTATCCGGCCCGATGCGGATCGCCCTCCGCAACGGAACGCCGGTCATTCAGGGTTTCATGATCAGTGAGCCGGGCTTCCATTACCGACTTGTGTTAACGGAATCGCTCATCGATCCGGACCGCGTGGAGGATGAGGACGCGGCCGTAGCGGAGGCAATGAAAACGTACGCGGCAAACGTCGAGGCCTATGTTCGCGCCACGCCGGCGCTCATTACCCGTACGTAACATCGGGGAGTGGTCCCTCGGGCTTGGCGTTATTGGGCCGCTGCGGGCCGGTGGCAGGCTTGCTTGACGTGGACGGCGGTCCTGTTAATTTCACGGGCTTTGCGGGGACGTAGCTCAGCTGGGAGAGCGTCGCGTTCGCAATGCGAAGGTCGTGGGTTCGAATCCCATCGTCTCCAGTCACGTAAGTCTCGCCGGGAAGCAAGCTTGCCGCAGTTGCCCTTTCAGGCTCGATAATCCGCGTTCGCTCCGCGTCTACCCGAATTTCGGGGGTGGTCTGCGACCAATTGGGCGGATTTTTGCATGCCGGTCGTAGCGGAAATGCGACACTCGTCCGCCGTTTGTTCCTGAACTTCGGACGCGCAAATTGCCGTATTTGCCAGGGTCGTCGTGCCGTCATGGACAAAGGTCGAGTGCCGACCTATGTATCGAAGTCTGTGTGTGCATCTTCCGTCGGGTCTCAGGAATCGGTGGTCATGAGTATTACGCAGGCATCACGCCGCACGGCGCCGGTAAGTCGGCGTGCACGGGAAATGCCGCCGTTTCTGGTCATGGAGGTCCTGGAACGCGCGGCCGAGCTGGAAGTGCAGGGCCGATCGGTCATTCACCTCGAGGTGGGCGAGCCGGATTTCGATACGCCGTCCGCCGCAGTGGAGGCTGCGGAACGTGCCCTTCGCGACGGGGCGACCCACTATACACACTCGCTGGGACGGTCGGAATTGCGCCAGGCCATCGCCGAGTGGTACGGCAAGCGTTACGACGTGGAGATCTCACCGTCCCGCGTAGTGGTTACGATGGGAAGTTCCGGAGCGATGCTGCTCGTGTTCGCGGCGCTGCTCGATCCGGGTAGCGAGGTGCTGCTCACCGATCCACATTACGCCTGCTATCCGAATTTCGTTACGGCGTTCGACGGTGTACCCGTTCGTGTCCCCGTGCGCGAGGAGGACGGATTCCAGTGGGATATTGCGCAAGCCGAGGCTCGGCTGACGCCCCAGGCGCGTGCCCTTGTGATCAACTCTCCCGCCAACCCCATGGGGACCCTCACCACGCCGCGACGTATGGGCGAGCTCGCCGATGCGTTTGGTTCACGCCTCGCGATTGTCTCGGATGAGATCTACCACGGGTTGACGTACGGCCCCCCCGCCCGGTCCATGCTCGAGTTCGACTCCGACACAATTGTTGTCAGTGGCTTCTCGAAGCTGTTCGCAATGACGGGCTGGCGACTGGGCTACGCCATTCTCCCCCAGCCGCTGGTTCGCCCCGTGCAGAAGCTTCAGCAGAATTTGTTCATCTCCCCGCCGGATTTTCCGCAGTTGGCGGCCTTGGCCGCGCTGCGCAACGCGGAGAGCGACGTTGAGCGGATGCGGCAGGAATACGACGGTCGGCGCCGTCTCATGCTCGACCGCCTTGCGGCCATGGGGCTCACCACGGCGACCGAACCAAAGGGGGCCTTTTATGTGTTCCTCAACGTACGTCGATTCACGGACGATGTGCGTTCCTTCGCTTTTCAGCTCCTGGAAGAAACGGGTGTCGCAGTGACGCCCGGCGTGGATTTCGGTCCGGGAGGAGAAGGCTATCTGCGGTTGTCGTATGCCAACTCTGTTGACAACATTACCGAGGGGATGAACCGGCTGGCGGGTTTTCTGGGTCAGCTCGAGAAAGGCCCGGTAAGCTGAAATTCCACTTGCACGCAGTGGAGCGGGGTTACCATTGCCTTTGCGTCGAGAACAGTGGTTCATGGCAGCCGAGAGGCAACGGCCTATGTGGACCCCGGCCCGCAGGGGCGGAGCCGGTTGTTGGGCGATCCATGCGATCTCCGCACAGATGCCCGCTTTACCTGTGGTCTACTTGCACTCGGGATCTGCCGGAACATCCTGGCCCGAAAAGCAGCGCTGAAATACAGCGATATCGGATAAATCCGTGTCAGTGTCATAGTCCAGATCCTTCGGCCCGCAACCGCTTGTCGCTGGGACTCCGGGGCCGGACGCACACGATTCAATCAGCTCAAGATCGCCCAAGTCAACGTCGCCGTCTCCGTCGATGTCCCCGGGAGCGGCCATGCTGTAGAGAGTAAGGGCGACAAACGCAAAATCGACGTACAGGCTGATCTTGTACGCTTCGAAATCGGTGAGAAGTGCCGTGCTACCCAAGTAACTGGGCGATGTATCGTAGGAAAACGTCTGGTTGTAATACCCTGTCGCATTGAAGTAGAGGGGATCGTTGAAGCCGTCTTCGCCGTTCAGAATCGGCATGATTTCCAGGGATGCACCGGCACCGGCCGTGTTCGCCAGCAGTTTTGCCGTAAAAGCGGTCATGTCAAACAGACGGCCATCCACACGCCGAATGGTGATTTGCGCATTCTGGCTCGTGCCTCCCGGGGGAGGGGTCGTAACCGCCTGTGCCTCTACTCCGGTGGGCCAAGGTACACGAACGGGGCGACCGATCGGCTGCCCTGTTCCTCCCGTGAACAATTTGTCCCGCGTATACGTAAACAGGTAGCCGCCGCTGCTCAACGTGTCGGACGTCGAGTCTGAAGATACAAACGTGCCCGTTTGATCCGCGTTGAAAAAGATCGTTGTTCCCGCATGTGCCGATCGACAAGAGTAGAAAGCCACCGCGAGGACTGCAAGCGAGCCCACTGTGCGAAGCATGAAAATCCCCCCATGAGGTTGTCTCAGGAGGTTGAATTGTACCCGTGCGTTGCGGGGGCCTACAAGTGCTCCGCGGCGCGCACATTACCGGTCGTTAACTTGTCGTGGATCCGAATCGCTATTTCACTTCCACGGTCGAGTGCTGCTCAACCAGCATGTCATAGACCCATTCGACGTCATCGTTGTGCATGCGGATGCACCCGAGGGAATTGCTCTTGCCGATGGAATCCGGCTCGATGGTGCCGTGGATTCCGTAACGCTCCTGTCCCAGGGCTTCGCCGGATATGCCGATGAGCCCGATCCAACGTTCTCCCAGTGGATTGCGGGGGTCGTCGGCCGTGATGATCTCGCCGCCACGGGGATGATAGTACGTCGGGTTCTCCAGGCGAGTTCCCACCCGCCACTGCCCGCGCGGCGTGCTGTCGTCAGCCCCGAGCCCCACCCGGTAGCTGCGCACGAGCACGTCCTGAAGGTACACATCCATCGTGTAGGTTTCTTTATCCACCACGGCGCGGAACGGACCCTTGACCAGTTTCAATGCCCGGCCGGCGCGAATCCGATTCACGTCGGCGATGCTGTTGATCCGGGCGAGCAGCTCAGGAGAGACCATGGTCGTTCGAGCGATCTTGGCCATGTGGTCGCCCGGCTTGATGACGTACCGCTCGACAAGGGGGTCATTCTCAAAGATGCGCCCGGAAAAGATCGTCTCGTCGGCGATGTGCACAAGCTGGTTGCGAACAGCATCGGCCTGGCTGCCCGACAGGCCCGAGCGCATCGCCTCAGAGAGCGTCTGCCTGGCTGCGATAAAGTCGCCTCGGGCTGCAGCTTGCTCTCCGCTTCGCACGATCGCGGCGAGCTTCTCTTCCGTGGGGGCGGGAGGGGAGGCCTCGGACGCCGGGATGGGAGACGCTGATTCTGGCGCCACGGTGCTGCTTGCGCTCTCACGCGGGGCGGGGGGTGCTTCGCTGTTCGCGGGTGTTCCGACCGGTTCCCGCGTTTCTCCGATCAGTGGCGTCGGCGGGCGCAGCAGAGCGTCGCCCTCTGATGGGTAGAGCCACCATGCGCCCAGCACGAGTACCGCCAGCACAGAGATGACAGCGAGTGGTCGAGAGCGTTTTCGGCGACGGCGTCGAGCCACGTATTTCTTCTCCGTCGCAAGCGACGATGGGATTCATTCTTCGGATTCATCGGCACCGGCCAGGGGTCGGCATCAGCCGCATCCACGTCGAAGCAGGATACGCGCGCGGGAGGCGAAGCGAAAGGGCTTTGCCGAATTCGCACGACCCAATCGGCCTGACCAAGGGCGGCGCGGTTCGGACGGTGTCGCGGCTTGACGATCGCGGAAATGCACTCTCCAATGCATGAACTGCTGTCTTGCGAGACGCGTTTCGCCAGAGGTTGCCGGAGTCCCGCCCATGTCCGCCCAAGATTGGCCCGTTGTCCGACCGACTGGAGTTTGTGCGGCCTCGGGACGGGTGCTCGCCGAGGGAGAGGAGTTCTACAGCGTGCTGATCGAGGAGGGGGACACATTTCGCCGCGAGGACTACTCGCTTGAGGCATGGCCGGGTGCCCCCGCGGGCACCTTCTGTTATTTTCGCAGCCGCGTCCCCGCCAGGAAGGATAAGCGCAGGCAGCAGAACGCCGTAGGCGATGAATCTCTGGTTGATTTCTTCCTTCGCCTTGAAGGCGAGGATGAACCCACACGCGTGCAGTTTCGATTCGTCCTGGCGCTGATGCTCATGCGGAAGCGAAAATTGCGTTACGAAGGCTCGGCCATGGAGGACGACCTCGAAGTGTGGGAGATGACGCTGGGGCGCGATCAATCGCGACACCGGGTTATCAACCCGCGCCTGGCCGACAATCAGATCGACGCCGTCGGTCGGGAGCTGACGGCCTTGCTCCAAGGGGAATCGCCGGACCCGGCGTGGGAGGGGGATGGAGCGTCGCCGGTCGACAGTGCTGGCGTGGAACATTCGGCCGAATCGACTGAGCCGGCTGACGCCGCGGATCGCGAGACACGATCGTGAGGAAATCCACCGCGTCTCTCCTCGCGAGCATCTCGGCCATCCTGCTGTTTCTCGCAGGATGCAACGGCCCGAAGCGAATTCTCTATCCGGAGCCGATTCCGCTGGCGGACGCGGCCCGGTTGGTGAACGCCAATGCCTCGATTGTTAGCGGAACATTGCGGGCCGTCGGTCCAGTGGACGGCCGATTCACGGAAGACGGGACAATACGCAGTTTTCACGCTGACGGCGTGATGTTCTTTCGTCCGCCGCAGTGCTTTCGGATGGACTTCAAGGTACTGGGCGAGCGCCAACTGCTCCTGGGCTCCAACGAGGAAGCCTATTGGGTCTACCTCAAGAAGGGAGATCAGTACTTCTGCGGTCGCCACGGCGAACCTGTCGATCCTGAGGAATCGCCGCCCATCCAGCCGGATCGAATCATCGACGCCCTCGGCCTTTCGCCCATTGAACTCTGGCCGGACGATCCCTTGCTGGGCTGTGTGCAGCGCGTGGTGGAACCGTATCAGCAGATTCTCTTCATTGAACGTGACGAATGGGGCCGAATCGCCTTGCAGAAGGAATATTGGCTGGACTTGGCCGCGCCCGGTCGCGTGCGCCGGGTCGTTTTTCGGGACGCGCTCGGCCGTGTGCAGATCGAGTCCCGACTCGATGACTACAAGAGAATGGAGGATGGTCCCTGGCTGCCCACGAAGTTGGAGGTCCGCTGGTTCGACCAGGCGAACGAGCCGAACGAGTTGCGCTTCACGGTCCGACTCTGGTCGCTATATGGCGACATCGATTGCGGCAGCGTGCAGTTCGCTGCGCCTCCGGCTTGTCTTCCGCGGACAACTCCCATATCTCCGGATCAACCAGGACCGGAATCCAGGACGGATGCCGGCGGTCAGAGAAGGGGAACCTAGTCGATGCCTCCGGCTGGTACATACCAATTGCGGGATCCGAAGCGGTACAAGTCACGAGGACCGGGTCGCGGCATAGTCGCGGTTTCCGCCGGGATTCTCCCGGTCGTCTTGGCGGCGGCGATGCCCGCCAGGGCGGCCGATCCACCCAAAATCGGGCTCGCCGCATCCGATCAGCTCATCTGGGTTTACCACCGCCAATCGGACTCCGAGGGCAAGCTGCTTCTCCATTTCGCCAGCCGGCGCGTCGCGCCCCCTGCGGAAGACCGATTCCTCCCGCTGTTTCGGACCGGATTGCAGGGCGCCGTGATGCAGTCGGCGGCGATGGGCGACAGTCTTTATGTGTTCTATCGCGACGGCACCCACCGCCGGTACTCGCGGCCCGTACCCACGTGGGATGCGACCTCGACGAAGGTGCAGCATGTCGAAATCAACCTGCCCCGGTCGACCGTTCCCACGGCGCTCGCCGCCGACGTGCCCGCGTCGACACTTTATGCCCTGATCACGACTCGCGTCGCGCGCGACCTTTCGCAGACCCGCTGGCTGGTTGACCCTGCCCTGGACACCGGTACGCCAGCGGCCGAAAACGCGAATGCCAATGCGAACGACGCCTCGCCCGGGAGCGATGTGCCGGCGTCCGAGTCCGGCGCGCCTCTTCCCGGCACGGATTACGTCGTGGTTCGCTATACGGGGCAATGGTGGGTGTATGATCGTCCGGCGCCGGATGATCTGACCGTCTCCGCGGAAGTGGCTTCAATGCTTGCACGCGACGCCAAGCTGTATCTTGTGTATCGCCGGGATCGTGAGAAACGGGATTTTGTCGCGAGGCGCAGCGCCAGCCCCGATGAGCCCTGGTCGCCTCCGCAGGCACTTCCGCTTGCCGATGTACCCGCCGATTGGGGGGGCGGATGGGTGGACGGTCAGCCGGTACTCGTGGACGCCCAGCGAGAACAGGATCACCTCGTCATTTCGTCCTTGCACTTGCAGGAGGGGCAGTGGAAGGTCGGTCCCAAACTCGCTGATGAGCACGGCTCGCCAAGCACATTCCACTCACCCGTAGCGATCACGGTTTTCGACGGCAGGGCATTCGTTGCCACGGAAAGCGGGGAGGACGGCGCAGATGTTGTCATCGGGCAGTGGTCCCTGGATACCGGCAAGCTTGAGACGGGGCCCCAGCCGGTGCTGGCGCTTGATACGAGTCCGGCCGCCGTCAGCCCGCAGACGCGCATGCTCGTAGAGTACGCCGTGATCGGGGCGCTGGTTGCATCGCTTTTTCTGTGGCGTCGAAGTCGCGTTTTCATGCCTCTCCCCTTGCCCAAGGAAGTCCAGCTTGCGCCACTCTCCACCCGCCTGGCGGCCGCCGTACTGGACATGCTGCTGCTTTCACCCCTCTGGAGCCTTGTCTTTTTCGCACTTTGGAGCCGCGCCGGATATACCGTGGCCGATCTGGCGTCGCGCAGCGCGGCTGCAACCGCCCAGCAGTCCGGAGCGATGGAGCTCCTTCTGCCCCTGTGCGGTGCGATCTACGCTGTTTACGGTACGGTGTTCGAATTGGCCATGTCAGCGACGCCGGGCAAGCGTGTCTGGGGGCTGAAGGTGTTGAGGGCCGACGGCACGCCCCGCACGTTCTCCGCCGTGCTCGTTCGCAACCTCACGCGAATCGTCGAGTTTGAAATGGTTCTGCTGTTTGTACTTATCGGACTGACGCCGAATCGGCAGCGTCTGGGCGACGTGCTGGCCGGCACCGTTGTCGTGGCGCCTGCCCCTATAGATATAAGCGAACGTCGACCCGGTTCCTCCGAATCCGACGACAAGTCCTGAGATCGTTCACTGACCGATAACTTCAGCCTTTCGAATCGCCATCCGATGAGATACCGGACGTACCCGGCGGCGAAGCCGTTCCGCTGATAATGGTCGGGGAATGCCCATGCGCCGCGGCAACGCTGCAAATTCGCGATGGTGACATGATGCCCGAAACGCGCTTTGGCCTTTCGCGTCCCCCATTCGACGACGTGCCCGACACCGATTTCCTCTTCGAGACTCCGGCTTGGTCGCAGACCTTGGCGGACGCGACGGAAACGCTGGTTTCAGGGCGCGGCGGAATTCTGCTCACCGCTCCACCAGGAATGGGGAAATCGCTTTGGGGGTGCTGCCTTCGTGATCGACTGGCGACACTCCATGGACGAAGAACGGCCTGGTTGCATCGGGAATCGGCCGGCAGGACGAACCTGCTCCGTGACGTGTTTCACGTTCTCAAGCTCGAACCCCCGCGCCACTTCGACGACGCCCGCGCGATCGCCAAGCTCCGCCGCGATCTGGCGGAGTTACTGGGCGACGACAGACGTGCCATTCTGCTGATTGACGGAGCCGAGCAGCTTTGCGCGGCCGACCTGCCGCGGATGGCCATGCTTGTGCAGCTCGCCGAACAAGATCGACGATTACTGGACATCGTTCTTCTTGCCCGCCCGGGAATTGAAGAGACGCTGCAGTCGAAGCAGGCGGTCGACTTGTGCTCGCACATCGCAGTGCGCCTTGAGCTGGTGCCCTTTTCGATGGACGAGACAACAGCCTACCTGGATCATCGACTCCGGGCGTCCGGTTCAAGCCGCGACGATCTCATCGATACGCAGGCATGCAAGCTTATTCACGAACTCGGCGCCGCCAGGCCCGGGAGAATCAACGATCTGGTACGGATCGCGCTGGCAAGAGCCGCGCGCGAAGGCAAAAAGTGCATTGACGGCGATGTCATACGCGAACTTGCGGACTGGCCCGATCGGGCGTCACGGAGGGTTTCGGTGCCACCGGGTTCCAAACCGCGCAGGGCGCGAACTTGCCAGGAAGTAATTCCGACACCCGAAATCGGCATGGATCGCGGTCGACCCGGAGCCCGGGAAGACGCCCGCCCAACCGAATTGGCGTCGGAGCCACAGACTACGACACCGCTGATACCACGACAGGATGATCACATGTCCGAGCATTCCAGCGCAATCGATTCGGTCGAGACTGCGGCCTGCAATTTCGAGCAACGGCTTGCCACCATACTCGAGGCCGCCGAGCGCCGTGCTGCGGCACTTGAGGAACGCTTGTTGAGCGGCAACGACGAAGAGTCCAACGAGCGTACGGAGCGGCTCGGTGAGGCATGTGAGCGGGCATTGCAGGTCGAGCAGCGCCTCTCGTCGATTGCGGAGCAGCTCGCCGACCGTATTGAGCAGGTTCAGGAGCAGGTATCGGGATTGCTTGCGAGCGTCGACGCCGGCGAGTCCACGCGAGCGGCGTTGGAGCGCGGCAACGAACAGTTCCAGGCGATGGCAAGTTCAACGATCGAATTGGCTGGTCGAGTCCGCGGGGAATTGGACGTTGCTCGCCAGGAATTGTCCAAGGCGACAGCCGATGCACAGCGCGCTTCCTCCGGCGCGACCGAGTCGGCCCGCCGTGCAGACACCTGCTGCACCACGATGACCGAGTCCTTGCAGCGCGCCGAGAGCATTCTGGCCAAGGCCATGACCACCCAGACAAGTCTCGCGACCCAGATGGACGAATCACGCGAGTTCTTCAGGCAGCAGCTCGACGCAACCACGGCGTCGCTCGCCCGACAATTGGAGAACGCAGCGAGCGAATCGCTTCAAAACGCTCTTGCTTCGCTTCGAACGGAATCCGGAAAGGTTTTGATGGAAACGCGGGCGGACATCAAACGAGCCCAGGGCGAATGCGCCGCGGAGATTCGCGAGCAGATTCGCAACGCTTGCACCGAGTCGCAGTCGATGCTCGGCCGCTCGGAATCCGCCGCCGCCGAGCTCGCCGCTCGCGTCAGTACGCAAATAGAAGAAATGCGCTCGAGGGCGGACGAGATTCACTTGCGACTCAGCGGCGCCGCCGGCGAATCCCATGCGGCGATCAACCGTACGGAATCAGCCATCGCAATGCTTGTCGTCCGCGCCCAAGAGAAACTTGCGAAGCTCCAGGGCTCGCTCCAGGAGTGCGCCGAGCGGCGAATCGCCGAGTGTGATGAGCACATGCGCGGGCTCCGGGATGATCACGCGGCCGCAGCGCAAGGCGTCCTGGCACGCATCGACGAGACGGTCGCGATGGCCGAGCAGCAGATGAGCTCCGCGGCAAGCCGCGTGCAATCCGAATGGGTGCAATCGGTGGCTGCGCAGCGGACGGCGGTTCAGAAGCTGCACGAGCAGGCAGGGACACTGATTGCGCAATTGAGCGGCGAGACCGAGGCGGCGGAGGCGCACCTTTCGACGATTCGGACCAATGCCGCAACATGGCTGCAGGATCTGGATGGGGACGTCGAGCGCGCCCATGCGGGACTCCAGCAAAGCGTCAGTCGTATTCTTGACGAAGCCCACGAGCGTCGGTCCATGTTGGAGTCTTCGCTGCGCGGCGACTGCGAACGGATCGAGTCGCTGGCCCGGGCGAATGTGGCATCCATCGCTGTAATGATCGAGGAGAACGTCGCGAATGCACGACGCATGAACGATGATCTCGCGGATGCTCTGTCTCGTCGGGTTGACGGTGCCAAGCGGGAACTGGCGGAGCTCGACGCCTATTGCTATCGCATCGAAACGGTTTCCGGGCAGATGCAGACCGGTCTGGCGGAATGCGAAGTCTCCGTTGGCGACCTTGAGCAGCGCATCGGACGCTCGGCGCACAGTGTGGAGGATCTCTCCGAACGCGCGGCCGCGGCCCGTCAGGCGCTTCATGGAGCTGTGGATGACGCCCATCAGAACCTCATGCGCGTCAGCGGAACGGCATCCCAGCTTGAGGCACTGCAGGCTTCGGCGCACCAGACGCTGGTCGACCTGGGTGCGACAAGCGAACAGGTCGCGACCCTCGGCGAGCAGCTTCGTGACGCCCATCGGCTCATCGCCCGCCTTGCCTCTTCCTGCGATCAATCGAAGGCGGCGGACGAGAGTCTTCGTGGACTGATCGAACGGTCGGCGAAGCTGAACCAGGCAATACAGGCCGGAGCCAGCGTGGCCGACGATCGCCTCGGCCGACTCGATTCCCACAACGCCGCCGCGACGGAAATCGTCCGACGACTCGGCGAGTCGACTGTTACCGGGCACGCGCTACGCGAGAAACTCGAGGAAACTTCACGTGCATGCGAATCGCGCGTGGAGCAGTCCGTCCTTCGGGCCTGCGGATACGCAGAACGCCTCGAAGAGCTCACCGAGGAATGCCGTGGTGTCTGCAAGCGAGCCGCCGAACAGGCCGAGGCTTTGCGGGAAGGACAGTCCACCGCCGCTCTAGCCGTCGAGGAAATCCGCCGCGACGTTGAGCCCGCAAGGGAGCTGGCCGAAACGCTGGGCGCTCGCGTGGCCCAGTCGCGCGATCTGACCCAGGTTCTCCAGCGCAATCTGCGCGAGGCGGAAGACTTGACCGCCCGGCTCGACACATTGACCGGATTGCTCCGCTCGGCCAGGGACCTCGACGGAACGGTTCGCGGCACGATTCAGGAAGGCACGGAGACGCGCGAAGCACTGGAATCCGCCATCCACGACGCAACGCGTCGCTCGGCCGACCTCGCCGACGCCGGCGGATCCGTACAGGGACTGCTCGATACCTACGAACGCGTACGCCGCGATGCCAACGCCCTGATCGCGCACCTGACCGACCAACTCGACTCCGCACAGACCGCCGCGGGTTCGACGGGCCGCCTGCTCGATGAATTCCTCACCCAATCGCGAAACATCGCGGAACAGTTGGCCGATCTCGCCCACCGCGAGTCGACCCTCGAGCAGCGTGTGGGCTCCCTGCTCGCACGCCCCGAGGAAGTCGTCGCCGAGGCGCATACCCAGGCCGACCAGCTGGAGCATGTCTGTTCGGCCGTGAAGAAGGTCTTCACCGGCCTGTCCAGGGCAACGCTCGATGCGCGGAAAGAGTGCCAGTCCTATGACACGCGGAGCCGAGAAGCCGCGCAACGGCTGGAGGAACTGCGGGCACAAACCAACCAGGCTGCGGCGACTCTCCGGGAGTGGGTCGAGGAGGCCCGGCACGTGCAGACGAGGCTCGAGCGTGCCATCGCCGACAGTCCGTCTCTTCGCCAGACGCACCCGGCCGATACGCTCGAAGCACTCGCTCGCACGACGACACGATCCGCCGTGGCCAACGCCAGCGCATTCGGAGATCGGTATGCCTCGAGCGCCGTGCAGCGGAAGGAGCAGCCTGCCACCGGTCAGGTTGTCGCCGAAGATGACCTCCCGCAGTCCGAGGAGACCCTCGCCAGCGTGTCTGTCTCGCGGGGCAATGTTCCCCTCGGGCCGATCGGCATGGACGAAATGACCGCCCCAAAAACCGAAGCGGAAGATCCCAATGCGGGTCACGTCAAGGAGGAGGCCGACAGCCGCGCCGCGGAAATTGACGCCCTTCTGGCCGACGCCCGCCGAACCACGGGCCGGTAGTCCTGACTTGCGCCATTGGGAAGATCAGGTCGCGGGGAGCTTGTCCTTCAGGGCGGCGAGCAACTCGTCGAACGATTGCGCGAACAGCTCCACGCCTTCGCGGCGGAGCTGCTCCGTTACGGTGTCGACATCGATGCCCATCCGCGCCAGCGCGGGAAACAGCGCTTTCGCTTCGTCCAGGCCGCGATCAATCGAGACTTCTGTCACACCATGATCCAGAACGGCCTCGATCGTCTGCGGAGGCATCGTGTTGACGGATCGAGGGGCGATCAGGTCATCGACGTACAACGTGTCGCGATAGTTCGGGTTCTTCGTGCTCGTGCTGGCCCACAGGGGCCGCTGTACGCGGGCGCCCTTCGCTCGGAGCCGTCCAAATCGCTTGCCGTTGTCGAAGACTTCGCGGAATCGTGCGTAGGCCAGTTTGGCGTTGGCCACGGCCGCACGACCGAGGAGATGGCTGACGTCCGCCCCTTCAACGCTCCTGCCCTGCAGCAGCTTGTCCACCGCAGTATCCACCCGGCTGACGAAGAAGGAGGCGACCGAAGCGACGCTCGCAAGGTCACCGCCCGCGGCGTCAAACCCTTCCAGCCCGGCAAGGTAGGCGTCCATCACGCGCTCATAAACACCCAATCCGAAGATGAGCGTGACATTCACGTTGATGCCCTCGCCGATCAACGTCTCGACGGCCGGGATCCCTTCTTGCGTTGCGGGCACTTTGATCATGACGTTGGGGCGATTCAGGGTCCGAAACAGCCGCCTCGCCTCGCCGATCGTAGCCTCGGTGTCGTAAGCCAGGCGGGGATTGACTTCCAGGCTTACGAATCCGTCCACGCCGTGGGTCCGATCGAACACCGGCCGAAGGATGTCGGCGGCGCCGGCAATGTCCGGAAAGACCATCGCCTCATAAAGGGCCAATGGCTCGCGAAGCGTTGTCGACACCTGATCGAACAGCACATCATAGTCGTGTCCGGACGTGATGGACTTCTTGAAGATCGTGGGGTTGGAGGTGACCCCGACGACCCCGCGTTCGATGAGCTCGAGAAGCTCTCCCGTGGTGATCATGCCCCGCGAAAGGTTGTCGATCCAGACCGACTGGCCCAGTTCGTGGATGCGCTGAATCGTGTTTCCCACGTCGACGACTCCCGGATTCTATAAACCCTGGTCTATCCGGCGACCTGGTTGGCCTGTTCCGCCGGTGAAATCTCCAGGCGAACCCGGAGGATCCGCCGCGCGTCCGCCGCGATGACCCGCACGGTCACGTTGTCGTGCTCGACCTTCTCCCCAACTGACGGGATTCGACCCAACTTGGAAAATACAAATCCGCCGATCGTCTCGAAATCCTCCTCGTCCGGAAGTTCGATATCCAACTCGTCGTTGAGCTCGTCCACGCGCATCCGCGCGTCCACCTCGGCCGTGTGTTCGTCCACTTGGACCAGTTCCGCCGGCTTACTCGTATCGTACTCGTCCGTGATGTCCCCGACGAGTTCTTCCAGGATATCCTCGATCGTTACGAGCCCGGCCGTGCCGCCGTATTCGTCCAGCACGACCGCAATATGCACCCGCTTCTGTTGGAATTCGCGGAGCAGCTCCCGGACCGGTTTGGATTCCGGAATAAACAGTGCCTCGCGCATCACGGTGGTCAACTGGAATGGGCGCGATTCATCGCGCCGCAGCAGGTCCTTCGCATACAGGACCCCCAGCACGTGATCGATCGTTTCGTCGAACACGGGAACGCGTGAATGACCCTTCTGGCGGATCGTGTCCAATACCGTCGCAAGGTCGGCATCCCTGGGAAGGGCGACAATGTCCGTGCGCGGCGTCATGATCTCCTCGACCGTGCGATCGCCCAGCTCGATGACCGACTCGATCATCTCCGCCTCTTCCTCGTCGACCGCGCCGTGCCGCTCGCCTTCGCTCACGGCGTTGAGGATTTCCTGCTCGAATTCCTGTGCAAAGTAGGCCGCGTCGCGCACCGGCACGCCCGCCAGACGCCGTACGAACGGATCGAAAAGCTCCAGCACGATGATCAGCGGGTAGCACCCCAGACGGGCCGCCTCCAGAAGAGGCAGCGTGGCGATGATCAACTGGTCACCCGCGTACTTGGCCCATGCCGACGGAATCGCGACGCCCACGATCAGCACGAGAAGCCAGGCGGCACCGCTGGCCGCCAGCGTCTGCCATAACTGCGCCTCGGCATCGAACACGCCTACGTAATCCAGGATCGCCACGAACAGGGCGATGACCGTCGCCGCCCGAAGGATGGCCGTGGCCAGGATGTACTGCGATCGTCGTAAGGCAAAAACCTCGAACGCCGTTTCCCGCCCGCGTTTCTCGAATTGCTCGCCAAGTCGCGCTCGCGCGGGACTGCGCAGGGCAAGATTCAGGGCCGTGAACAACATCAGCGCCCCCAGTGAAATCAGCCCCACCCACGGTGACCAGTTAATCACCATTGACTCCCGCGGCCGGCGGTGCGGCCGGCTCGATGTCCACCATGATCGTCGCCTCCGCCTCGTCCGCCGCCGCCGCGATCACATCCGCGCCGCAGTACATCGCTGTCCGTGCCGCGACCGTACGCGTCGAAGCTCTTGATCCGGCCGCGCTGACCAGGGCCCAATGAACACCCGGCAATGCCCGGGCCGCACTTTCCCATCGCCGCCAATGCCCCACTGAAATATGTCCGTGCAATGGGACAGCGACCACCGCGGAATCGCCTTCGAAGGGCGGATCGTCCGCCTCCAGAGCCAGATCCCATACGCCGATGTTCCCCTCCGGCACCAGCCGCACGACCGGAATCGCCGTCGATCCCACAGGCCCGCCGACAAAAAGATCTGCGGTCGCGGCCACAACGTCCCCGTCGGGATCGAACACCGCCGCGCAGGGGGCCCAAACGTCGGCAATCGCTGCATGCAGACCCGCAGCAACATACACGCCCCATTCGCGAGCCTTCCAGGAGATCGTCTCGCGAACGGCCGTCATCGCCGCAGGAAGGATGCTCCGGCTCGGTTGACCTCCGCCGGTATCCAATGCTCCAGGCAGAACGATCAGGTCGGGCGGGGATTCGCTGCCCGCTGCGGCATCAATGGCTCGAGTCAGCCGTTGCAGGTTGGCGGCGCGACTCCGCCCTTCAAGTTCCAGTTGGACCAGCGCCACTCTCATGAATTTGCGCCGCCGTAGATCCTCCCCAAGCCGGAGGCCGCCAGTACCTCGTCCTCTTCGGCGTGCATCCGCCGAGCCTGTTCGTCGTCAGCATCGTCATAGCCGAGCAGGTGGAGGACGCCGTGCACGGCATACAGCGCCGCCTCGGATTCGGGCGCATGCCCCCGCTGTGCCGCCTCGCGCGCCGCGGTCTCGACCGAGAGAACGATTTCCCCCTCGATTTTTTTGGGGCGTTCCGCACCGTTACGGACGGGCTCATCGCGAAGGTCAAACGTGATGACATCGGTCGGGCCGATGTGCTGGAGGTGAACCTCGTTGAGCTGGGCGATCCGCCGATCATCAACGAGCACGATATTCACGTCTGCTCGGGTAACGCCATGGCGTGCCAGTGCGGCGCGGAGTGCCGCAAGGATCGACGCCTCTGCCGCAGGTAGGTCGGCTGTCTCGCGGATCACGACAAGTTGGTACGCAGGATCGTCGTCCATCGCCCCTCGGGACGGTCATTCCCATCAACCGCTGAGCCGTTTCGGCTCTTCGCGCAACGCCGGTACCGTCGCCGGCCCCTTGGACGACCGCGGATAGGCTACCCGGCCATGATAAATGCTGCACAAACTCTTGACCAGAGATTCCTCAACCAGGCGAATTTCCCGCATGGTAATGTCGCAATCGCCGAATTGGCCGTCGGAGAGGCGATCCTGCACGATGTTGTGCACGGTGCTCTCGATCCGACCAACAGTTGGATCCTTCAGGGAGCGGACCGCACCCTCGACGCCGTCGGCCAGCATAATCACCGCCGATTCCTTGGTGTGTGGCTTGGGGCCCGGATAACGGAACTCGGCCTCGGAGACCTCCCGATCGTGTCGTCCGGTGGCAATCTGGGGCTGTTTCTCGCTCGCAACGTGGTGAAAATAGCGAACAACGCAGGTGCCGTGGTGCTCTTCAATGAACCGCCGTAGCACCAGAGGGAGCTTGTACTCCTTGGCCATCTCGATGCCGTCTTTCACGTGCCCGAGGATGATCAGGAGGCTCATCGTCGGGGCGAGATGCTCGTGGCGGTTCGTTCGCCCTTCCTGGTTTTCCGTGAAGTACTCGGCCTTGGGGATCTTCCCGATGTCGTGATAGAGCGCGCCGACCTGGGCGAGCAGGGCGTTGGCCCCGATCCGCTCACAGGCGGATTGAGCCAGGGTTCCCAGGACAAGGCTGTGGTTGTAGGTGCCCGGCGCTTCCTGGGCGAGCAATTGGAGAAGCTTCCGCGTGGGATCACGCCACTCCAGCAGGGTCAGCGATGTGGCCACGCCGAAGATCCGTTCGATAAATGGCAGCAACCCGGATACGAAAAACGCCGCGAGCATGGCGCTCGCCCCTGCGGCCAGCGTGCTGTTGATCAGGTACTCCCGGGCATGACCCTCCTGAAGCCCGGCGGCGATGGTTACGAAGATGATCGCCAGGGCGGTCAGAGCCCCGGCCGTGATGATGCGTGTGCGGTTGCGAATCTCATTCAACTGGAACACCGTTGCCGTGACGCCGGTCAGCAGCGCCAACAGGAATCCAATCCCGCCCCGCGAGGCAATCGTCACCATCAGCGCCACGATGCAGATGGCGCCGAGAGCAAACCGCCGCGGAAATACGATCGCGAGAATGCTCGCCGCCAGAAGCGCCGGCAACAGGACCAGTTCTCCGATCTGCGGCCACTGAAGGTGCATCAGGCGGGAGACCAGCACCGTGCCGACAATGAGCGTCGCAAAGCTCACCATGCTTGGACGGTTTTCGAGCACGTCCCGCTGATGCATCGCCGTGTACAGGAGCGTTCCAATGGCCAGAAAGCCCAGCAGGGCGCTCATGCCCGCCTGCCGCAACCACTCGCGCAAGCGAAGCTCACTTTGCAGCGACCGCTGTGCGGCGAATTCGGCGGTGTCCGGAAGGTGTTCACGCAGGAATGCCCTGTAGGCCTGATGATGGGCCCGGAGCAGATTCAGCTCTTCCGATCCCAGGATGCCGGGGACAACCGTGACCAGCGGTTTGCCGCGCTCAAAGACAGCCACGGCCTGGGGGGTCGCATCCTTGGCTTCGCGCATCTTCTCCTGTGTGCGCTCCGCGTTGTAGACGATCGTGGGCTGGTCGCGCAACGTGCGCAGGATGATCGCTTCCACCGCGGGGCGCAGCGCCGTCAGGAACGGCTTGCTCAGGGCAGCCGCACTACCCGCGAGCGCTTTTTCGTTCTCGATTCGAACCAGTTCGGTGAGGCGAATCTCCCGCTGGACGGTCTGCCCCTGGTCGTTCGTCTCCTCGAGGATGATGTACTCGGCCGTACTGGACGGCGTGCGCGGTTCCTTCAGCAGTCCGCGAACCACGAACTCGTGGTCAAAGTCCATCTCGTCGATCCACCGGAAAAATCGCTCCCGGCCGAGGTTCTCGGGCATGTTGGCGAGCGATTTGAACCGCTCGTAGATGGAAGCATCCGGCTGGACGCCGAACGGCTCGACCGCTTTGGCGAATTCATCGAACGACTGGGCGGCGGCGGCGGCTTCGTACAAACTCCGCAGATCCGCTTTGATGCGGTCCCGCGTTACCCCCGGAGCATTCCACCGGTAGTAACTCGGCGTGGACGCCTGTGCGGATTGTTCGTTCGCCTTGGTCCGCACCGGATCGGGTATCTGGAAGTCCACGGCAGCATAGAGCGGGTACTCGATCCGCTGCCCCGCCGCGAAAGGCAGCGCGGAGGCGCCGACGAATCCAATCGCCGCCGTGGCCAGAACGAAAGCCAGGCTTCCCAGAAATCGCCAGCTCAGCAGCCAGCCGCGCAGCCGCAACCTCGTGTCGCCCATCTTCTGGACGCGTTGTTCGCGCACCTGTTGGCGCCGGCTTTTCGGCTTGCTCGACCATCCAAACATAGGGCTCGATATCCTGTTGTGGCGTTCTCACCCGGGTCGGGCTTGCGACGAACGGCGTTTCCGCCCCGGGTCAAGGTGGCCCCGCACCTGCACCACCTATACCCTATCGGGTCAATCGTATCGCCGCCTCGCACGGGCTCTGTGCGCTCTCCATTGACGGAGGTTATCGGACTGAATTCGCCGTTCGACCGTAGGCCTCCACGACGCGCTGGACCAGTGCGTGCCGCACAATGTCCTGTTTGGACAGCCGCACAAGGGCCACGCCGTCCACGCCCTCTAACCGCCGGAGGGCATCATGAAAACCGCTCGGGTCCCCCGAAGGCAAGTCACTCTGACTGTCATCCCCCGTCACGATCATCTTGCTGTCATGTCCCAGCCGCGTCAGGAACATCAGCATCTGGTTGGTGGTCGCGTTCTGCGCCTCGTCCAGAATGATGGCCGCGTGATTCAGTGTTCGTCCCCGCATGAACGCCAGCGGCACGACCTCGACCACGTCGGTCTGCATGAAACGCTTGATCTGCTCAAACGTCATCATGTCATGCATCGCGTCGAACAGCGGCCGCAGATACGGGTTAACTTTCGCCTGCATGTCCCCCGGCAAAAAGCCGAGCTTCTCGCCCGCTTCGACCGCCGGGCGGGCGAGGATGATCCGCTTGATCCGATGCCGCTTGAGCATGGATACCGCCAGCGCAACGGCCAAATAGGTCTTTCCCGTGCCCGCCGGGCCGGCGCAGAACGTCAGGTCATGACGGCGGATCGCATCTACGTATTTCGATTGCCCCTCACCCTTGGGGACAATCGACGCGGACGGCAGAAACACCTCGATCGCCGCGGTGTCTTCCTGCCCTTCCGTCCGGAACCGGGCGATCAACTCGTCGACCTGCTCGTCACTGATTTCCCGCCCGCCCGAGATCAGCCGCTGCATTTCATCCAGCACCCGGGCGGCGCGATGCACAGCCTCATCATCACCGTTGACGTAAATGGTCCCGTCGCGGGCAGTGATGCGCACGTCGAACGCCGCGCGGATCAGGCGCAGATTACGGTCGGTATTACCGAAGAGCGTTTGACGCCGGGTGGTATCGTCGATCGGAACGGCCAGTTCCACGAGCTATGCTTGCCGCTGTGGGCGATTTTCCATAGACCATTCGCTCCAAAGCACCGAGGCGTAACACGACCGAGCCTGAGCGTCAGAGGCCCGGCCACCTCCCCCGTATCCTATGCCACGATACCCGCAAGAGTCAGGAGAAGCCAAGCGATTGGCAAAGCCAGTATCAAACTGTCGACCAAATCCAGGACCCCTCCGAGTTGCGGTAGCACTTTACCTGAGTCCTTGGCGCCGACGTCTCGCTTGAAGCTGGACTCTAATAAGTCGCCCAGCTGCGCAAATGCCGAGACTACACCCCCGAGCAAGGCCCCCCAGGCCAACCCGCCAGCGAGCGAGTCTCCCGCCAACGTTTGAAGAGCGCCGATGAGCCCCCAACCAGCATCTGCCGTTTCCGTTGATTTCGGGCCGAGGGCTGTGCCGATTCCGACCAGAACCAGCACCAGCACGATGCTGGCGAGCAAGCCCCCGACGGCGCCCTCCACAGACTTGGCTGGGCTGATTCGCGTAATGAGCTTGTGCCGCCCCCAGGCGGAGCCAATGAACAAGGCGCCGATGTCGGTCACTTTCGCCAAAAGCACGACGAGGAGCAGCATCCAGAGCCCCTCGTTTACGGGTAGCCCCGGCGAGCAGCGCAAGCGCGTGGCGAAAGAGCCCAGGAAGCCCGCATACAGAATGATCATCCATGTCGCGGCCGTGTCGCGGAGAACGTTGTCCGTCTGCCGGTGAGCGACGGTGAGCAATGATGTTCCGGCGAGTGCCAGAACCAAGATCGACTCCATTCGGAGGAGCAGGCGAACGGCCGGCGTATCGGACGGCGCCGAAGCGGCGATCATCCACGGGGAGATCACCAGGAGTGTGACAATGAAGCAGGCGAATCGGGTGTGGGGCTGCGCGCCCTCGGTCCGGAGAATAGCGGCGAACTCCATCGCCCCGGAAAGAAAAACCAACGCGGACACGAGGATCACCGTGCTGCCTTGGCGAAGCAGCCGTGCGCCGAAGCCCTCCTGTGACGCGGCCCAGGACGCCATCGCCGCGTCGGCGATGAAGACACCGAGAACCACGGCGATGGCCGCCGAACCAAAGATCAGCCGTTGGACTAGCTCCCGCCGAGTCAAATCGAACCCTCCCTCGGACGCGCCAAGCGGGCGGCGACGATACCCCGCGAGGGCGCGAACGTCCACGCGAGTCCGACGCAGCAGGAGATCGGATCGTCGTGAAGCCCGGTTCGGCGGCGGCCGGCAGGATGTTCGCCCGGCGATGGTTGTGGTCGGGTTATGATCGGTCTGAATCCCGGTTTACCGGTTTCGCCGCCATCGTGGCCACAGGACACGCGGTGGAACATTCCCAGCACAAGCCGGTGAGCTGAAAGCGGTGTCCGGTGACATGGAAGTGATGGCGTCGGCCGATCCGCTGGCGAAGTTCGAGCACTTCCTCAGCGCCGAATTCGATGATTCGTCCGCAACGTCGGCATACCATGTGATCATGCGGGCCCTGCCCGAAGGCGTGTTCGTAATGGGCCTGCTTGACCTCAAAACGCACCTGCTTGAGTACGCCGCATTCCACGAGCAGCGGAAGCGTCCGATAGACGGTGGCCTTGCCGACTTTCTCCCCGCGGTCGCGAAGCAGGTACAGCACCTGCTCGGCCTCGAAATGCTCGTGGAGATCGAGGACGGCATCGAGAATCTTGCGACGGGCAGTGGTGTATTTGATGCCCCGTTTGCGCAGAAACTCGCGGAATGCGGTGTGAATCTGTTCCGGAGTATGCAGGTCGTGCAGGTCACTCATGGGTCACGGACGAATCGGCCCGAAAGGTAACGGCGCTTCTTGTCCCTGCGATTATGTTCCTGCGGGCCCGGGTGGGCAACCGCATTCCACTTGTGGGGCCCTGCGCCGACGACTACACTCCGGCCGGAAGGGGCTGCGGAACGGTCAAATCATGGCGGAATTCAACCGCAACATCTGGGCGCCCTGGCGCATGGAGTACATCCGATCGCTCGATCAGGATGTGGAGGAGCACGGCTGCTTCCTCTGCCATTATTGGGAGACGCCGCACCTCGATCGGGAGCACCATGTTCTCTGGCGGTCGGGTAGCGCGTTCGTGATGATGAACCGCTTTCCCTATTCGAACGGGCATCTCCTGGTGGCACACGGCCCGCATCGCGGCGAGCTCGGCGACATCAGCGATGACGACATGGCCCTGCTGGCCAGGCTGATTCGGGAGTCCACGGCGCTGCTTCGCCGCGTGGTTCGCGCCCAGGGGTTCAACGTCGGGTTCAATGTCGGACAATGCGCCGGCGCGGGGCTGCCCGACCATCTCCACGCCCACATCGTGCCCCGGTGGGGAGGGGACACGAATTTCATGGCCGTCCTCGGCGACTGCCGCGTCGTGCCCGATTCGCTCGATGCATTATATACCGAACTCACTGCGGCCCGGGGTGCGACCTGACCCCGACGCGAGGGCCGTCTTTCAAGGGCTTACAGCAATGACGGCGGGGCTGCCGGAGGAAAACGCTCTTGCCTCATATGCAACGACTGACGACGGCGGTCGCGTCCACGACGAGCCCGCTGATCCCTTGCGGACGCCATTCGAGCTCGACGCCCATCGCATCGTCGGCTGTACGGCGTTTCGGCGCCTGGAGCACAAGACGCAGGTGTTTGCGCCGGAGGTTCACGACCATTTCCGAACGCGGCTGACGCACACGCTCGAGGCCTCGCGGCTGGCACGATGCCTCGCGCGGTCCTTGCGTGCCAACGAGCTGCTCGCCGAGGCGATTGTCCTTGCGCACGACCTCGGCCATCCGCCCTTCGGGCATGCGGGCGAGAAAGCGCTGAACGAGGCGCTGAGCGACGCCGGCGGGTTCAACCACAACGCGCACACGCTTCGCGTGGTCACCTACCTGGAGCATCCCTTTCCGGCATTCCGGGGCTTGAACCTGACCCGGGCGACACTGGCCGGTCTCGCCCGACATGAAACGGGCTACGATCAACCCGTGGAAACAGCGGGTGCCCTGAGTGTCGAGGCGCAGATCGGATCGTTGGCGGATCGACTGGCGTACAACATCCACGATCTCGAGGATGCCATCGGCGCGGGATTGGTTGATGAGCGGTCCCTGAGTGACATGGTGCTTTGGCGTGAGGCACGAGCGGTTGAGCCTTCCGCACATCGTGACAGACCGTTGCGTGCCGTGCGCCGGGCGGTGCTCGATGCAATGCTCACTCGCATGATCCAGAGCGTCATCGAGGCCTCGAGCGATGCGCTGGCGGCAAGGGGCGCCAAGGAAACCACGCCCATGTCCCCGGTTGATCCCGTGCGCCTGACGGCGGAAGGCGAGGAGCTTTTGCAGCAGGCGGAGCAGTTTCTTCGGGAGCGGGTGTACTCGGACCCGACCGTGGCCGCGGCGGACGCACGCGGCAAGGAGCTGATTCTCGCATTGTTCGAGGCGTATCGCCGCGATCCGCTCGCCTTGCCCGAGCGCTTCCGTGCGCGAATCGACGCACAGGGCACGGATGGGGTCATCCGCGACTACATCGCCGGCATGACGGACCGGTTCTGCCGGGTGGAATGTGAGCGCATGCTCGGCCTGCGTTTGTCCTGATTTGGACGCTCCCTCGATTCCGGCTTCCCCGTTGCGGCGGGACTGAAAAAAGTGGTCGCGTTTTCGGGCCAGGGAGCCGGTGGAAATCCGCGCGGACAGCTTCTTTCGCGGTCCGAAATCGCGTAGAATCGTTGCCCACGGAAGTTTCTTCGACTGGGGGACTTGCGATCGTCCGGGGCGCTCCTTGGGTGTCCTTGGCGTTCCATGCCGGATTCATCGTCCATGCAGGAGCACGTGATGCAGGCCATCGGCTCGCCCCACGACGGGGCACGTACGCGTTTTGCCGCGGTGATGTTGTCTGGGTGGTTAGCTTGCGGGTGCATGTCGCTGCCCGTCATCGGCCACGAACCTTCGCCCGGGGAACCGTTTGAGCCGCCCTGCGGCAAGGCGGCGGCGATGGTGCGCCAATTCAGCGAGTCTGCGCCAGAGCCGGTGGACCCCGCCCGCCTCGAAGCCATGCAGGATACCGATGTCCTGCACTGCGACCTGGACATTGAGATCAGCAACCTCAACACGGGCAGCAACACGTGCACGATCACCGGCTCGAACCGAATGACCATTCAGAGCAAGTCGGCTTCCTTGACAACGTTCACGTTCCGCCTGCGGAGCCAGTACACAATAACGAGCGCCCTGATAAACGACGTTACGCCGGTCAGCGTGACGACGCTCAACACGACAACGCGAGAAGCCACGCTCGATCGCCCGTACACGCTGGACGAGATCTTCACATTGACCATCGCCTACACGGGTAACACGGTGTCGGCCGGGTTCGGGTCGTTCGACGTGACCACGCAAAGCGGCGTGCCCGTCGTGGCCACGCTCAGCGAGCCGTATTACGCCTACACCTGGTGGCCGATCAAGGACGGTGATTACGGTGTGCCGGGAGACAACTCGGACAAGTTCACGCTGGATTTCTCGATCACGGCTCCAAACAACTACAAGGTGCCTTCCAACGGTACGTTGGTCAGCGTGGATGTCCTCGGCGGAGGCCGAAACCGCTACAACTGGTCGACCTCCTATCCGATCGTGCCGTATCTCGTGTCGTTTGCGGCCACGAACTACAACCAGTGGACGGCAATCTATAACTATCCCGGCGGCAGCATGCCGGTGGAGTTCTATATCTACCCCTCAAACGATACACCCTCGAATCGCACGGCGTGGGAACAGGTCATTCCCATGCTCCAGGTGTTCAGTGCGGCCTACGGGCAGTATCCGTTCATCAACGAGAAGTACGGACTTTACAACTTTCCGTTCGGCGGCGGCATGGAGCACCAGACCATGACTGGCCAGAGCGGGTTCACGGAAAGCCTGAGTTCGCACGAGCTCGGCCACCAGTGGTGGGGCGATGCGGTCACATGCAAGACGTGGAGTGACATCTGGCTGAACGAAGGTTTCGCGACATTCTGCGAGTGCCTCTGGCAGGAACGAAAAAGCGGCATCAACATGGCCGCCTATCGCTCATGCATGGCCGGTCGTCGTCCCGGTTCGGTGGGTGATTCGGTCTACGTCTACGCTCCGGATACCGCCAGCGTCAGCCGGATTTTCAGTTCGACCTTCAGCTACCGGAAAGGGGCATGGGTTCTGCACATGCTGCGCGGCGTGGTGGGGGATCCGACATTCTTCCAGATCCTGGCGGACTACCGCGCCAACTTCGAGGGGAGCGCGGCCACGACCGACGATTTCGCGGCGGTGGCCTCCGTAACCCATGGACAGGACCTGACCACGTTTTTCGATCAGTGGGTCTATCAGATCGGGGCACCGTCGTACCAGTATGGATGGGATTCGGTCAAAGTCGACGGGCAGGACTACTTGATGCTCCGCATCCGGCAGCTCCAGCCGGGGTCGTATCCGGCGGTGTTCGAAATGCCGGTCCAGGTTGACGCAGTTGTCGGCGGGCTGCCCGATCGGCTGACGGTGTATAACGATCAGCGGACCCAGTGGTTCTCCGTTCCGGTCGACGGACCGGTCACTGCCGTCAATTTCGACCCCGACACCTGGATTCTCTGGACGTCGGCCGCACCGGCGACATACCTCGGCGGCGATCTGGACGAGAACCTGGCCGTGGATCAGACAGACTACAATCTGTTCTCCCATTGTTACGCTGGCCCGGATGTTCAAATGGCGGCGGGTTGTGAGCCGGCGGACTTCGATGGGGACCAGGACATTGACTGCTCGGACTGGGGAGCGTTCGTCCTCGCCTGGACGGCTCCGGGCAATCCGCCGCCGCTGCCACCGTGCAGCTTTGCGCTCGATCCGGTGGCGGTAACGGACTATCCCGACGGAGCAGCGAAGAACCGCTTCATCTCCTTTGCCCCGAATCCACTTTCGGGCGGAGCGCTGCACGGATTTCAGGTTACGCATCCGGACTCGGCCAACGCCTGGTACATCAGTACGCCGCGGACGCAGCCGGCGAGCGTGGCGGGGATGGGGCTGACCTTCCTGGTGTCCGATGCGGTGCCGCCGCTTTATGACTTCAGTTCACTCAGCGTGATTCACGTCGGAGGGTGCGCCATTGTTCCGGGCGAGTCCTATGAAGTTCGTGCGACCGAAGACGGCGTCATCTTCACGGCGCCGCTTCTGGTGAGCACGGCCGCGATCCCCTCGCCGGATCGTTGGTGGGCGGACGTTTCCGGGGGATTCTCCGCTTCGGGAGATGTGTTCACCATTCCGCCGACGCCGGCGAACGGTTGGCGCCCCCCGGACGGTACCGTCAATGGATCAGACATTGCGGCCGTGCTGAAAACGGTTGTGCAGGATCCGGTGGCACCGCCGCTGACGTGGTCGGACGTCGGTCCCGAGGTGCCGGACCGTGTGGCGAACGGTCCCGATGTGCTTCATGTCGTGAATGCGTTTGCGGCCGGGTCGGGTCGGGAGTTCTATCCATTCAGTGTACCTGATGCGCCCGGTCCACAGGGTCAGGGATCCTGTCCGCCTCCGCCACTGCAGGCAGACCTTTCGCCGTAGCCTGGGGCGCCTCGGCCGTCTGACCGGGCGGGGCAAGCATCCGGGAGCAATTCCGACGCGCAGTGCTGGCGAAGTGCTTTCGGCTGCGCCATGATGCACATGCGTCCATCGGGCGGCTGCATCGGGCCGTGCAGTCGCGGGACAGGTCCGTCGCGCTCCGACCGGTACGATGGTCAAGAATCCTCCTGCCAAGCCTCTACTGGTCTTCGACGGTGATTGCGGATTCTGCCGCTACTGGATGGTGCGGTGGCGACGACACACGCTGGGTCATGTCGATTACGCCCCTTATCAGGACGTAGCCGACCAGTTCCCCGAGATTCCCATTGAACAATTCCAACGCGCCGCACAACTGGTTGAACCAGATGGGAATGTCTTTGCCGGCGCCGAGGGGATATTCCGGGCGGCGCGATACGCGCCGTCGCGGCGCTGGTTGAACACACTGTACCGCCTCGTGCCCGGACTTCCCCTCGCGGCGCGAATCACGTACGGCACGATCGCGCGCCATCGTGCGGCCGCGATGACGGTTACGCGACTCCTCTGGGGGCCCAAGCCGGAGCCGTCTACGTTTCACCTCGCGCGATGGCTCTTTCTGCGCCTGCTTGGTCTGATCTACCTGATCGCGTTTCTTTCGCTGGGTTCACAGGTGCTGGCGCTGATCGGTGAGCGCGGCATTTCACCGGCCGGCGAATTCCTCGAACGGGTATCCGGCCGTTTCGATGCACAGGCTTACATGTGGGTTCCGACGCTTGCCTGGCTGGACCACAGCGATCGGTTCCTGTTGTTCCTGTGCCATGGCGGGGCCCTGCTTTCCGGGTTGATTGTACTCGGCTTTGCTCCGGGGCCGTTGTTTCTCCTGCTTTGGGTCTTCTACCTTTCGCTAGTATCGGTCGGGAATGTATTCCTCTCTTTTCAGTGGGACGCCCTGCTGCTGGAAACGGGCTTCCTGGCGATTTTCCTGGCGCCATGGCGGTGGCGATCAAGGTTAGCCACCGATCCGCCGCCGTCCGGCTGGATGCTCGTGCTCTTTCGGCTGTTGCTCTTCAAGCTGATGCTGCTTTCCGGCATCGTGAAACTGGAGAGTGGGGATGAAAGTTGGTGGAAGCTCACGGCACTGGAGTACCACTACTGGACCCAGCCGCTCCCACTCTGGACGGCATGGTATGTCCATCAACTTCCGACGTGGGTTCATCGCGCGTCGGTGGCGATTGTATTCGTGATCGAACTGGGCATGCCCTTGCTTTTCTTCGCTCCGCGACGACCCCGCCACCTCGCGGCCGGCGCTACGGTTTTCCTGATGCTGGTCATCGGCGCCACCGGGAATTACACGTTCTTTAACCTGCTGACAATTGCCCTCTGCGTTTTGCTGCTCGACGATAACCTGCTGCGGAGATTCACTTTCCCGCGAACGCGTGGAGCGCTCGACAACCTGCTGAGTCTCTCGCGGCCACCGCGGTGGCGGGCGCTTGTGCACGCGCCGCTGTTCGTGACGGTGCTGGCGGTCAGCGTGCTGGTCGGTGTGCAGCGGGCTGCTCGCGTGCGCTATCCCGAACCGATTGCGAATACGCTGCGGCGCGTCAGCGTCCTGCATTCCTGCAATGCGTACGGCCTGTTCGCCGCGATGACCAAGCAGCGGCACGAGATTGTCATCCAGGGCAGCGACGACGGACGGGAGTGGCGGCCGTACCGGCTCCGCTGGAAGCCGAACGATCCGCTTGTGGCTCCATGCTGGGTGCAGCCGCACCAGCCGCGGGTCGACTGGCAGATGTGGTTTGCCGCGCTGAGCGATTATCGTCGCCAGCCCTGGCTGACGAATCTGATGGCACGGATTCTGGAGGGCTCACCGGACGTGCTCGACCTGTTCGCCGTGAATCCATTTTCCGAAAAGCCGCCGCGATACGTACGAGCAATAGTCTATGACTACCACTTCACCACGCCGGAGGAGCACCGGGAAACGGGCGCCTGGTGGACGCGGAGGGAACTGGGGTTATACACGCCGGCGCTGTCGCTTCGAGGGCGTTGATGCCGATTTGCCGACGAAGGCCCGCGTATCTACTCCTCCTTCGGGATTGCGGACTTCGTTGCATCGACGTTCAGTTCCCGAAGCACACCCAACCATTCTGCGTAGAAGTAGGGCACGTCGAGTTCCGCGTGGAGCTCGCGAAGCCGGGCGAGGTTTTGCTCGGTCATCGGTCCCTGCCAGCTCTGGGCATTTGAATCGCAGTAGAAGATGCGGCAACCGAGCGGTCGCCGCTCTCGCGCGTGGCAACGGCCGCTGAAGGCGTGCGGACAGGTCTCTTCGGTCACGGGCGGAGGAGCATCTCCAGTGGCAAGATAGTAGGCCACCTCCAGCGTGGTGACGAAGAGTCGATGCCCGAACGCGGCGAAGCGGCAGCAGTCGCCGCGATTCCAGCAGGTCGCCCCCTTGGCAGCAATGGCGGCGTCGGCGTCGGCATAGAAGATGCGCATCGCCTCGAGCACGTCCGGCCGGCGCGCAGCGGCGGAGATCGCTTCGGCGGGAATAGGGTTGAGGCTCATCAGCGCACACGCCCCACTTGGTCGTATGTCGTCGGCCGTGTCATCATTGCGAGGAGGATTGTATTCAATGTGAGGCGTGGAGAGAATGAACACGGATTTTCGCCTCGGCGCCGTTCGCTTGCGGCCGTACGCCGGCGACGCAGTACTACTGATTGAGTACCAATGGTTTCGGATGGTCAGGCTCAAGTTGGCGATGCTGCACCGAAGGGAGCGGGAGCACCTCCTCGCAGGCAACGATACGGGATCGAGCTCTTCGCCGTCTTCTGCCTCGGCCTGGCCCTGATGACCAGCGTGTATCGGCCTTACGACCGAAACGCCGCCGAGATCGGCGTACCTGGGCACGATTCGTTCTATCACATCAAGATGGCCGAACTTCTGCCACAGTTCGGCCTGCTGGATCGCTTTCCGTGGCTCCGCTTTGTGTACTTCCGCGACGCAGGCGACGCATTCGTCAGCCATCATTACGGATTTCACGTCATCCTCTGGCCGTTCGTGGCGGCGTCGAACGCGCTCTACGGCGATGCCCTGCCCGGCGGGCGCTGGGCGATGACGTTCTTCTTCGGCTTGAACCTGGTTTTGTTCGATCTGATTCTGATTCGTTCCGGAGTGCGTTCCCGCTGGTTCTGGCTGTTGCTGATGGTCTGTCTTCCGGCACACTTCTATACCCGGCAAGCCTATGTTCGTGCCATCGGGCCCTCTCTTTCTCTCTTGTTGCTGATGTGTTTGCTGCTGCACCGGCGCGGGCGGGCGGTGTGGCTGGGGCTGGTGATCGCCCTCTCGATCCAGATCTACCTTGGCTCGGTGATGTTCGCCCCGATGGTGATCGCGCTGTATGCACTGGCCTGCGTCGCGGCGCCGGTCCAGGAGCGCGAATGGCCCATGGGGCTTCTTCTCTGGTGTGTGGCGGGCTGGGTCGCGGGCATTCTCCTGCATCCGTACGCCGGCGGCATGGCCGAGTTTCTGCGCTTGCAGGTCTTTGGCTCCGGGCTCTCGCCGGACATTGAAGTCGGGTCGGAGTGGAGACCCTACGAGAATCTCTGGTGGTTTGCACAGTTTGTGGCGACGCCCATGTCGGTGTGGCTGACGGCGATGTTGTTGCGGCTTCGCCTGGGCCCCGCCATCGACCGCTGGACCATGTTTCTGCTGTTGCTGAACGTGGCGTTCCTGTTGCTGGTGCTCAAGGCGCGACGTTTCATGGAGTACTGGCCGGTGTTCTGCCTGCTGGCCAGTGCGGTGACCGCAGCGCCGGCGGTCAATCCGGCCGTGTCGGGCATGCTTGAATGGGCGACGGCTCGCGGTGCCGTATGGAGGCGTCTCGTAACATGGCTGCCGGTGGGCGCCGCGTTGCTGGTCGGCAGCGGCATTGTCCTGGCATCTCCGCTGTGGCACGACATCCGCGGCGGCGGGCGCTGCAAGTACGATCTGGCTGCCGTCCGCGAGGCGATGGCCTACCTCAAAGAACACTCGCAGCCCGGTGACGTGATCTTCACGGATGACTGGGACATCTTCCCCGTCTATTTCTATTACAACTCGTACGACTACTACATTGTGGGGCTGGATCCGAAGTTTACGCAGGAACGGCGGCCCGAGTTGTGGCAGCGGTACGTACAGATCACGCGCGGGCAGACGCCGCGAACGGACCAGGTGACGATCGAAGTGGCCCCCGGCGAGCGCATCACCCGGACGGTCGAATCCCGGCTTGCGGACATCCGTGATGAGTTCGGCGCCCGCTTTGCGATCGTGGACGGGGACCACCAGCCCCTTTTCGACGACCTCCGGGCGGCGACCGATTTTGCAACACTGGTCTATCCGAACGGGCCAAGCTCACCCGATACGGCGCCGTATCGGATCTTCCGAATCCATCCGCGGACGGAATCGGCAGGCGGGTAGGTGAGAAGTCTCGGGGCCGTCTTGCCGCCCCCTTGGCGGCGTCCTAGAATATGCCGGTTTTCCCGGGGAGAGCGATCAGGGTCGGTTAGCACGAAAGAACTTGCGGGTTATTGGACCATGAGTGCCACGATTGTGGCACTACATACTGGACAAGCGCCGGACTTCCCGCTAGGATCGTGCATCGGCGCAATGGACGCCGGGGGGAAATCGAGGGGATCGTGCTCGCGCCGGCACGGGTGTGCCGGAGAGTACTCGAGGGGATTGAAGAAGATGCGTCGGATCACTTTATTCCTGATGTTGGCGGGTGCCGTTTCCGTACTTTCGGCCACTTCGGCCGAAGCGAATATGACCGGCACGTTCTCCCGGGCGTATGGAACGACCAACGGCGGCGCTTTTCTTTTTACGCCGTCGGGCAATTTCCGCGGCCTGACGTTCGACCCGTTTGTCACCTTCTGCCTCGAGCGGAACGAATATCTCGACTACACCCACGTGTTCACCGTGGAAGACATCTCGGGCGCCGCCTACGGCGGAGGTCGCGGCGGCGGCTCGCCGGACCCGCTCAATGAGCGTACCGCGTGGCTGTACGAGAGCTTCCGCAACGGATCGCTGGCGGCATTCGGCTTCGACTACAACAACGCCATGGGCAAGCTCAACGCGTCCTCTGACGCCCTCCAGTACGTGATCTGGGGTCTCGAGGATGAGTTGGGATCAAACTGGGCACCGTCCGGCGCGCTTCAAACGGCCTTTTTCAACGCTGCCAATACGTATGGTGTCGGCCATGGTCTGGGCAGCGTCCGCGTGCTCAACCTGACTTGGCCCAACGGCACACCGGCGCAGAGCCAGTTGGTCGTCGTCCCGCTGCCTGCCGGCGTGCTGCTGGGTATGGTGGGTCTGGGTGCGTTCGGTCTGGTCCGCCGCCGGCTGGCATAGCCGCCAAGAAAATCTGAATATCGTCCAATTGACCGGCTGCGCGATGAAGCGCGGCCGGTTCTCTTTTACTTGCCGCCGTCGTTCCCATCCCGAATGGACCCGAGGATGGGAATGGCCGGGGACAATCGCAGGAGCGGTGTGCCGTCGGCGCCGTCCATATCAGCGAGTTCCCGAATCTGCCGGGCGCACCATTCTCTCTCGGACGAATCGCCAGGCAGCTTTTCCGACCATTCACGCAGCGTCAGTAGCTGAAACCAGATCGCGGCGTTGCGTCCCGCTTCCGCATTATCGGGCGGCAGCCAGCGGTCGCAACGCTCCTCGACTTGGGTCAATAGGGCGATGGCGGTCGGATATCCGCCATTGCGGGCGATCACGCGGCAACGCAATAAACGGGAGAAGTAATCCCAGGGCAACTGACGGCGGTTGGGTTCGGACAAAGCCAGCGGCAACACGAGCATGGCTCCCTCCAGGTCGCCCTCCCTTGTCCGTAGGATCGCCTGCCAGAAACCGGCCGCGGCGGGCACCACCGGGTCGAACTCCTCCAGAAGCACGGACAGTTGCACCGCAGCCTGACGGTTCACTTCCCGCGGGTCTCCCTCGCCGGGAGCGAGGTAGGCGTGAAGGGCACCGGCAAAGGCCGCGAGAATCCGTTGGCGGCGCTGAAGCCGCGACGAGACATCCACAGGCAGACTGGACGCCGACTCTTTCTCCCCGAGCGCCCGACCCACTTCCTCAAGCACGCCTTCGGCCTGAGTCAGAAGTTGGGAAGTTTTCGCAGCGTCCAGCCCGAGGTCATCAGGCAGTTCGTAGAAGCGGGCGGTGACCGCCGGCTCCAGCGCAAGACCCAGGATCCGGTTGGCTGCCGTCAAGGAGAGATCAAGGCGATCGGTGACGTCCGCTGTGCCGTTGGCGCGACGAAGCAAGTCGTCGATCTCCGCCAAGGTATCGTGACGGTAAGTGCTTTCGTCCGACTTCCCTAACGGGACCAGCTTGGGGCGGGGAAGGGTCGACGAATCCACTGTCATCGGTTGCCCGGCGTCTACGCCGGCGGGATCGGCCGCGTTCCCCGCGTTCGCTGACGAATCCTGGGCCGGCGCGAGAGATGCCGTCAGGGCAATCGCCAGGAGAGTACCGCCAAGGCATCGGCAAAGGCTTCGTCGTGCGCGTTTGCTGTCGGACACTTTAGGATCTCCGCCGATTCGTTGAATGTGCTGCGAGAAGACTCACGTACGGAACCCGGTTCTTGCGTATTCCAAAGGAACCCGGCGCAGTCTAGCCTGACCGGGGGCGTGTGAGAACTTCAATGAGAGGCGGCGTTCAGTTCGTCAAGTGGATCATCGTTCAGTGCGGACCAAGGTGCGTCAAGACTTGTCGGCTCCCGGGGCCTGTGTGAATTGACCGGCCTGAGCAGCGGGCGTAGACTCCAAATGGCCCCCAAGGCGCCGCGCGTCGAGACGTTGCGCCGAACCGGATCTTGGGGCCCGCCGATCTTTTCGCCCGCCGTGTACCGCCGGCCGTGCTCGCTCAAGAGTACCCAACATGCCCGCTGGAACCACGATTCGCCGAGGCTATGCAACGTCAACTGGGGTCGACGTGGCCGCTGCCGACACAGCTTCTGCCTCGAACTCGCGCGCCTGGTTGCGGTTCGATGACCGCACCCTGATCGGCGCGTGGGGGTTGTCGCTGCTCGTCCACTTGGCTGCCCTTGTGGTCATGCTCCTGCTCGTGTTTCCTTTCGAGGCGAATCGAGCCGCCGACCTGCCGGTGACCCAGATTGAATTTGTCTCCGAACCGACCGCGACGGTGGATGAACGTGCGTCATCGAATGCGTTCGCCAAGCCTGTGGAGCCGACTCCGAAGCCCGTGGAGCCGCGCTCGTTCACGCCGCTTTCAGAGTTGACCGTCAAGCGAAAACCGGAATTATCCATATTGGCGATTGGATCGGGCGGGGGGGACCTGGGTCAGTACGGGCTTACCGGAGGCTCCTCGGCCGCGCCGCAATTTTTCGGGCTGGGCGGGACCGCCCGGGCGGCGCGATCCGTCGTCTACGTCGTTGACCGCAGCGGAAGCATGGTCGACACGTTCTCTTACGTCAAAGCGGAGCTGAAGCGGTCGATAACCGCCCTTCGACGGAGCCAGAAATTTCACGTGATCTTCTTCAGCGACGGCGAGCCGCTGGAAAATCCTCCCCACAAGCTGGTCAGCGCCATCGAAGCGCAAAAGAAGGCCTTCTTCGAGTTTATGGATCAGATCGACGCCGCAGGCAGCACGCACCCCGAGCAATCCATGCGCCGGGCACTGGCCCTGGAGCCGGACGTGGTGTATTTCCTCACCGACGGGGAATTCGATCGCCGGCTGGTGGACCTGCTGGATCGCTGGAACGAGGACCGCCGGGTGCAGATCTTTACCATTGCCTATTTCGATCCGGCGGGGGCGGAGCTGCTCGAGCACATCGCCCGTGAACACGGCGGAGAATTCAAGTACGTCACGGAGAACGATCTGCCGTGAGACGCGCTGCAACGCTTCGAATTCGCGACGATGAAGGCGGGAGGCCCGAATGCGTCAACCGCCGCTGCGTCTGGCTGCCGCGGATCCTCATGGCTCTGGCATGCGCTTTTCCTTCCACGCGAGTCCGGGCGGACCAGGTTCAGGTCGGCGATCAGACCTACACCGGCGCTGAGGTTCTCTCGTTCGAGGAAGGGCGGATTCGATTCCGGACCGAAGCCGGCGGATATCGCACGGCGCCGCTTGAAGACGTGCAACTGATGCTCATTGACCATGGGCGTGGGTTCGCCGACTTCAACGACGCGGAGCGCTACGCGGCGACGGGTGAACCGATTAAAGCGCTGGTGCGGTACCGCCGGGCGCAGAGAGGATTGCCGGGGTTCTGGCAGGACATTCTGCTGCTGCGCGTATTGCGTGCGGCGGATCGTGCCGGCCGGATTGACGAAGCCGCCGAGGCCTTGGTGAGGGCGCTCGAGCAACCGGAACTTCAGGCCACGGCGCTGGCCCTGATGCCGCGCGTGCCCCAGGATTCCGTGCGTTCGCGGCTGGATGATGCCGTGCGGCAGTTAACCGTGGCCATCGAAAAAAGCGACGATGACGCGGCGCGGGCCGTGATGGAGCTGCTGCGCTTTGAAGTGCTTCGCGCAGCCGATCCGCAGGCGGCGGCGAAGCGCGCCGTGGCCGCGGCAGAAGTCTTCATCCCCGAATCCATGCGGACCGACCGGCTTTACGCGATGGTGGTTGACGCCCTCGACGTATTGGTCGGCGATCGCGGCGGGCAGGAGTTCCTGCCGTTGCTCGATCGGCACATCCGCGATTGCCCGGAGGGCGTGCTGCCCGATCTGCTTCTCCTGAAGGGGCGCGTGCAGCTACGAACGGCAACGACACGAGAGGACGCCATCCGGGCGAGCTGGCCTTATCTGCGGGTTGCTATTCACATGCCCGACGATCCGCGCGCCGCCGAGGGGTTGCTCGGCGCGGCCGCGGCGCTGGAGAAAATTGGTTCGACGGATAAGGCCATCGAATTACTGACCCGCTGCGTCGAGAACGAAAACGCCACGTCGCAGGTACGGGCCCGGGCTGAACAGATTCGGGCAAGACTTCAGGGATCAACGAGCCGAGGAAAGGCCAACGGATGACAACGCGATGGCATCGGTGGGGCGGAGCGGCCCTTCTGCTTGTTCTGACTTGCACCGCGACAGCGCTGGCACAAGACACCGGCGGCGAAGCGGCGGCCGCTAACGTCCGCTATTTCGATTTCTTCGTGGTCAAGGGGGGCTGGATCGCCTACCTGCTGATCGCCCTTTCGGTTGTGGCCATGGCCTTGGCGATCGAGCATGCACTGACCATTCGACGTACGACGATTGTTCCGCCGGGGGTCGCCGACCATACACGCATGCTGATCTCGCAGCGGCGTTACCTGGAAGCCATTCAGTACACGGCCGAGCATCCCAGCATGTTGGGCTATCTTCTGCATGCCGCGTTGAAACAGGCGCCGAACGGGCTGGCGGCCATGGAGCGCGCCGTGGAGGAGGCTCTGGAGGATCGTGCCGCGCGGCTCTATCGAAAAATCGAATACCTCAACATCATCGGCAGCGTGTCCCCGATGATCGGGCTGTTCGGAACCGTCGTGGGCATGATCCTGCTCTTCGCCGCGATCCACGCGTCGGACGCATTTCCCGGGGCGCGAATCGTGGCGGACCGCATCGCCATCGCGCTGATCACCACGTTCTGGGGCCTTGCCGTCGCGATCCCTTCACTGGCGGTGTTTGCGCTGTTCCGGAACCGGATTGAAGTTCTGGCGGCCGAGTGCCTTCTTTCGGCCGAGCATGTGTTGGCGGTGTTCCAGCCGAGTGCGATGGCGCCGGCTCCGGAAAGGAACAGCGCTGCGACGGTCGAAGGCGGGAATCGCGAGTCCGGAGTTGGGGAGGTCGCGACGTCGGCGGCGTCGGTGAATCGGGCTTCGCCAAACGAAGCGAATTCTCCAACGGAGCCGGCGGGCCCACGAGCCGCGGTAACATCGCATCGCTGATCACGCCCAGGCGCGGGCGACAGGATTTCTCATGCGTACCTTTCAGCAACGAGCGGAGGTATCGGTGCTCCAGCGGCTGCGCCGGGGACGGGGAGAAATGGGCGTCAATCTTACGCCCATGGTCGATGTCATTTTCATGTTGACCATCTTCTACATGCTGGTGACGCGATTCTTCTCCGTGGAACAGGTCGCGATGCAATTGCCCTCTCCCGACGAAAGCCTGGCCCGCGCCGGGCACCTGCCCGATCGCGTCGTAATCAACTGCCGCCCCGGCGCCGCTGCGGACGGCGGGGATGTTCTGTACAGCCTGGGCCCCAACGCGCCGGAATCGCTGGCGTCGATCACGCAGCGGCTTCAGGCCATGAAACGCGACGTGCCGGCGCTCAAAGTGGTGATTCGGGCCGACCGTCGGCTTCCCTATGCAGACGTCAAGGCGCTGATGCGTACGGTGGCGACCAGCGGGATCGACATGCTCCACGTTGTGGCCCATGTCGAAGAGGAACCCTGACGAAATGACGCCGGACTCACGGAACAAACAGGGCGAAGTAAAGAGCAACGAGGCGGGCGCCCACCCCCATCCGCGCGCGAAATCGCGTTTGCACGGCTTGCGCTCGCACCGGCGGACGACGCCCTTGGCGTTCAGCTTTGCTCCGCTGATCGATGTGACGTTTCTGCTGCTCATTTTCTTCGTGGTGACCACGACCTTTGAGCGGGCGGAGGGGCTGCTCTCGTCGCGCGTGCCGGAGGACACGGGGCCAGCGGCGGTGGAACTTCCCCTGACGCCGATTATCGTGCGGGTCCGACAGGTCGGGCCGGATCCCGAGAACGTGAGTTTGCTCCTCGAGAAATTCGATCGGCGACCCGCGAATTTCAATCAGTTGGTCGAAGAGCTGGAGGCGATCCAGACGCTGCCCGGGTTCGACAGGGAAACGCCGGTAGTGATCATGGCCGACAACGCCGTGCGCTGGGACCACGTGGTCAACGCCTGGAATGCCGCCCTTCGAGCCGGGTGCAAGAGGGTGGCCTTCGGAGATTCCGAGAGCAGGTAACAATCATAAGTAGCGAGCCGCAAGCTTCAGCCTGCGCGGTCCTGCGAGCGCCAATGGCGTACGGGAGTTTCGGACCAGGCCACGCGAAGTCGGGAATCGCTCTGATCCGTTGATCGATCTCTTGCTGAACGTGATAGCCGACACAGATGTTTCCAAATGATTCTTGCCCGATACCTCCTGATTCTGCCCCTGCTGCTTTCGGCGGGATCCTTCGTCCAACCGGTTCAGCAATCGCCCCCACATGAATCGCGGGCGGGCGATGCATCCCCGAGCAAGCACGCCGAACCCCCGGCCGAGGAGCGCAGACTCAACGTGGTCATCTTTCGCGAGGGGCTGCGCCGCCTTGGACTGACGGAAATCCTGGAGCAGCACCTTCATGAATTCCCGCCCTCCAATCCGATCGCAACCAAGCTGCTGTTGCGTGACGCGCGACTGGCAGCGGCGGACGATGAGAATCGAACACCGGTCGAGCGCCATCAAGCGCTTATGGAGGCCAACAAGCTTCTCGGGGAGGTCATCGCAGAAGCCAAGGACGATCCGCGGCGTTTTCAATGGCGCTTCGATCTCGCCCATTCCCTGGTCTATGATGAAGCCGAGCCCTACTTTACGAACATTCTCTATCGGGGCGGCACCGAGCAGGACCGGACCGAGCTGGCCGAACGTACCGGGCGGGCACTGGCCGCACTGGATCGGCTCATCGAGGAGCTTTCCGCGGAATATGAACGCATCGACCAGATGAGCATCGCCGAATTCGAGCGGGTCGAGCGCACCGGGTATGTTGCAGCCGTGGATGCGCTCGCCCCCCGCGCAGAGTACCTGCGCCTCTGGACCTGGTTCTACGATAGCCTGGCCCGCGGTCGCGAGGATCCCCAGCGGCTTACCGAGCTGACCCACGTGCTCCAGGGACTGGAGCGGGAAGGCACGCTTCTCGAGACCGATCACATGCAGAGCCGCGTGCAGGTTCAGGCCCTGCTTCTAGCGGGCATGGCCGCGCGGCGCATCAACGATCCTGCTGCGGCCCGATCCTATCTCGATCGCGCCGTGCGTGTCGCGGACAAGCTGTCCGATGAAGAAGAGCGCGACCGGGTGGCGTGGGCGGTGACGCTTGCCCGCCTGGAACGCGTGCGAACGGAGCGCGACGACGGCAAGTTTGATGCGGCGCTTCGTGAACTGGATCGCCTGCGCGAGCAGATTGGACGGGATGAGTCGCCTGCCACTTTCGGACTGGTTCTGGTTGCGGCCCTGGAGGAGAGGAATACTTATCGCGACCGTGCGGCGGTGCTGTCCGCGTCCGGTCGGTCAAACGATGCCAGGAAAGCACGACGCGAATCGTGGCTAGCTCTGGAACGCGTTGCCCGCCGCTCGCCGCGCCATCGCAATGAACTCTATGCGCTGGTCAGCGGCCTCGTTCCTTCCGACGCAACGCCGGCATCGCTCGATCCGTTCGAACTCGCCGCAGTTCTCGCCGCAGCATTGTACGAGGACGGGGACGCTACGGATGACGTCCGCGACGCGGGGGGCGCCGTTGCTGTTGGAAAGTACTTTCTGGAGCACGCCGCGACCGACGCCCCCGACTTGGTTCCCGAGGTGCTCTTCAATCTTGCGGCCGCCGAGTACCACCGGGGGCGTCTGGCCGCCGCAGCCGAGCGCCTGCTCACATTGGTTCACGACTATCCGCAATTTGAGCACGCGCAGCGCGCGGCCGTGCTTGCCGTGGAACTCGCCGGCGAACTCCGCCGCGATGAAACACACGCCGATCGCGAAGCCGTGCAGACGCTCTACCAAAGCGCGCTGGAAACGCTGGTCCGCGGGTTTGCGGGGACCGACGCCGCGGAGTACTGGCGCTTCTATCTCGCCCAGGTCTATGAGCAGAACGATGAGTTTCAGTCTGCGGCTGAGGAATACAACCGCGTTGTCCCGTCGCACGAGTACGCCGAAGAGGCCCGCTTTCGGCGCCTTCGCTGCCTGGCGCTGAAGCTGCTTGCGGATGCCGATAAGCCCGATGCGGATGTTGTGGCCATCCGCGCCGCTGCGGCATCGTTTCTGAATCTCCAGCGAGACTACCTTCAACGTGCTACTGCCGATGCTGCCGAATCGAGGGGCGATGATCCGTCCGCTTCCCGTCGCATGCGGCTTCGGCTCCTGACCGCCGAAGTACACCTGCTGCCGCAGCTCGATCAGGCCCGGATCGCCCTGGACAACCTGGGCGAACTGGAAGGCAAGCTGGATGCCGAGCCCGAGCTTCGGGCAAGGTATTGGCGTGCCCGGCTTCTCGCCCTGGAGCAACTGGGTCGGCTCGACGAAGCCGGCCGGGTCGTCCCGCTATTTGTTGATGCCGATCCTGTTCGCGCCGGTGCCACGTTGCAGTCACTGTACGACGGGCTGGTGGAGCGAATCGATCAGCCTCGCGCCGACAAAGGCATCGTTGCCGCCCAGCGCCGTGCGGACTTTCTCCTGCTGCTTGCCCGTCATATCGATGCGTGGGTTTCGCGCCGCGATCCGGCACCGGATTCCTACGAGCGACGTGCCGCGGCGCTGCAATTGGCCGAAGCTTACCTCCGCGCGGGCAAGTACCAGGCCGCGAAAGAGCGCTTCTCCGCCCTGGTGGAACACCTGGCCGAAGGCAGCGCGTCTGACGACTTCCGCACCCGGTCGGAGCTTGGCCTGGCGGAGTCGCTCTATCGTCTGGACGATTACGCGGCCGCGCTGCCGATCTTCAATCGCTGGGTGACGGCACTGCCCGACGGCGATCCCCGCCGCTGGCAGGCGCTGCTCCGCGACCTGCAATGCCGCACGACCCAGGGCCAGGATCCGCGCGACGTACTGAAAGTGATTCGCCAGCAACGCTACCTGTATCCCGATATGGGCGGCAATCGCTTCCGCTCGGAGTTCGATCGGCTGGAGCGCGAGAATCAGCGGCGCCTCGACACGCGATGATCCGAGCCACGCACGCGGCAGGCACGAGGTGCTCTGCGCCACGGATTTCCGCGTTCCTTCTCCCTTTCTTCCCCCGATCTTTTGTCATCCTCGCCCGCCGGTTACACTCGCAGCGCCGGAGATGACTAGCGGAGTTTCACCGATGCTGCGTGCCAATCGACTCGACGCGAATCGCGCCTTTGTGCTGCTCATCGACGTGCAGGAGAAGCTCCTGCCCTCCATCCGCGGGCACGAAAATATCGTCGCTTCCATCGATAAGCTCCTCGAGGTCGTGCGCATCTTCGAGCTGCCCGTAATCGTCACCGAGCAATATCCCAAGGGCATCGGACGTACGGATGCGCGCCTCCTTCGCCGGCTCGAATCCGCACCGTTCACACTGATCGAGAAAATGGCCTTCAGCGCCTGCGGGGAGGACCCCGTACGCGATGCCCTCCGCGAGCTGGATCGGTCTCAGTGCATCCTGGTCGGCATCGAGGCCCATGTCTGCGTTCAGCAGACGGCGCTCGACCTTCGCAGTCAGGAATATGATGTGTTCGTATGTGCCGACGCGGTCGGCTCGCGCGGGCGCGTGGACTTCGAAAATGCCCTGCACCGCATGCGGCAGGAGGGGGCGTACGTCACCACGGTGGAAAGCGCCGTCTTTGAGCTCTGCGAGCGATGCGATACCGGGCGTTTCAAGTCCATGATCGATGTGATCAAGTGCCATCCGCCGCAGGATTAGCGTACCGCGCGAACGGTCTCTTCTCGCGTCGTAACGTGAACGCCATGAAACATGCCGAATTCGACGAGGACTGGATCGACGATGAGGACGGCGACGAGCCGGCGGAGATGATCTGCCCTTCGTGCGGCCGGGAAGTCCTCGAGGATACGCAAAAGTGTCCCCATTGTGGGGACTGGATCGTCCCCGTGGACCGCTCGGGTGGAACCAGCCGCTTCATCTGGGCCATTGTCGTTGTTTTCCTGGTGCTCGCCCTGATCGCCTTCGTTGTTCGCTGAAAGCCAATGAGCAGCCCGCTTCCCTACCGAATCGAATGGCAGGGCCGCCTCGAGCGCTGCCACGTGAAATTGTCCTGGACGAGCGAGCCCCGGAAATCGACGCCGGCGATCGATCAACAAGTTGCCGCAACCTGGTCGGCAGAAATGGAGAAAGCGCAAGGCATGCGACGCCTTCTTTTCGACGGGGCACTCGCCCGTCTGGACCGCGCCACATTTTCCGACGGTGCGGCCGAGATTGCGCTGGGCCCGACCAGCTACCGGGACTTTCTGGGTACGAATCTGCGCCGCGCCGACGAAATTGCCGGGCAGTCGCCCCCGTACTTGTCGAATCCGCTGGGCGTGAGCATTCTGCCGATCACCAGTGACGGATATGTGGCACTTGGTATGCGTAGCGATCGCGTCGTTCAGCACGCCGGGATGGCGCATCCTTTCGGGGGAATGGTGGAACCGTGGGAAGGCGAGCCGCAGGTTTCAACCTGCGCGGACCTTCATGACACATTGCCCGCGGCGACTGCCCCGGGAGTGCCATCGCAGGCGGAGTCATCGCCCCACGCCTGCCCCGACATCTTCGCGGCCGCGGTGCGAGAGCTTGTGGAGGAAACGGGGTTGCGCGAGGATGAAATCTCGCCGCCGGTGCTCATCGGTCTGGTCCGCGACCTGTCAATTCTCCAGCCCGAGGCGGTCTTCGAGACGCACACCCGTCTGTGCCGAACCGAATTCGAAGCGCGATTCTCCAGGCACGACGACAAGGAGCACGCTTCGGCGATCTTCTTCCGCCGGAGTGCGTTGCCCGCGTCGGCTTCGGCAGTGCCCCACCTGCTCGCCGATCTTCCGCTCACCCCGATCGCTCAGGCCGCGATCAGACTTCTGTCGGAGTTGAGGGACTGAAGTCCTTGTGGACCGATGGCATACCCGGCACATCGCTTGCGACGTGCTCATTGCCCGGATGCCTTCCACGCCTCGACGCCACCGTCGAGAATGTGGGCGTTCTCGTACCCTTCCTGCTCGAATTTTGCCGCCCGACCGGCGGCTGTCTCGTCGTTCGGTCAAGCGCAGAAGAAAACGAGTTCCTTCGACTTCGAAATGGAGTCGAGGCGGGACTTCAACTTGGGATAGGAAATGGCTTCGCCGATGCCGAAATTTCGGCACTTCTCCTCGTTGTCGTAGGCGCAGACGAGCAGGGGGCCGTCGTCCTTTCCCATCCGTTTTCGGACGGCGTCGGCTTGAACGCGCGTTGGCATAGTCGAATCTCCTTTGACGGTTTTCGCCATTGAACACCGGCGGAGCGGTGTAACCGATCCACCGCCCCGCAATGTCAACGCGAATTCTGACGACAGGAGAACCGATGGGTGAATTCGTTGAAAGGCCGCCCCGGCAAAGCCCCGGACCAGCGAAATCGCCGGTCTTCTGCGGGCCATGCAGATGCAATCGCCCGCCGCACGAAAGTTACTTCCCGTTCTTACCGGCCGATTCCTCCGCCTGCTCGACTCCCTCTTCAATCTTCCGCCCGTCCGGCGAAAGGACGACTTCGTGCGTGCCGTCGGCCCGTTTGAGGTGCGCCTCGTAGAGAATGACGGTCTTCTTTTCGAACTGCACCTCCGCGTCCTTCCCGTACATTTTTTCGATGGTCGAACGCACGGGCGAGGGCACACTCGCGGGCGCGACCGATTCCTCGACCTCCACGAGGTTGCCGTAGGCGTCGACGAGCACGTCCACCGTGCCGAAGGCCGTCCTCCACGAACCTTCGTAGAGCTTCCGGCCGTCCTTGATCTCTTCGGCGTATTCGCCGATCCGGGCTCCGCCGGCCAGCGCCTTGATGGCATTCTGCGCGGCCACCGGCACCTCCATCTCTTCAACCTTCCGCTCCGACTCCGTCTTCGCCGACTGGGCGAAGGCGACGAAGCCGGCGAAGAAGAGCAGCATGGGCGAAGCGATTGCTCCCAGCCAGACTATGCGTTTCACGTTGATTCCCCCTTCATGACAACAGTCTTGATCGATTTGACGGCGTCCCCCGTATTGCTCGACTCCCCTCGATGACGCGAGGTGCCTGGACCCGGATCAGGTCCTTCCAATCTGGATCTTCTCACGGTTGCGTTTGATCCAATCAAAAAGGCGATCGGCAATAGGTTCCTGAAGCTCAAAGTAATCGCGATCAAACTCCTCGAGTTGTTCCGACACGTCGTCGTCCAATTCCTCGAAGCGGTCGGCGATCTTGGCGGAATCCAAGGGGCCTTCGATGCCCAGTGCACGAATGGCGCGCTGCGTCACTTCGGCTGTCCGGGGGCAGCCAATCTCGTTAAGGGCTCCGACAATAGTTGGGGCGACCTCGTTTTCGTATCTAAAGAAACTATCAAATCCACCGCCGTTCACTGCCGACTCCAGCCGTTCTATCGCGTAAACGATCTCCTCTTCTCGTGAGGCCGGCCCGTTGCACATCTTCTGCCCGATTGCCTGGTCGAAGGCGACAATGATCGAGTCAATACGGTGCCGGTCCGCCAAGGCAATGAGTTCGTCAGTCGTCTCACCGTTGTAGCCGTCAAGGAACTCCATGGCCCACGCTCTGCCCAAATCGAATCAGTTCGATGTTGAACGCCATGCATTCGCGGAAGGCGCTACCGTGCCTCGTCGTTAATAATGCGTTGCACGGCCGACTTCGCAAACGTCATCTTCGTGTTCGTCGATTCGTCCACCTTCAGGACCACCTCGGATTCCTTGATGGAGACGATCGTGCCGATAATGCCCCCGACCGTGAGCACGCGGTCGTTCTTCGCCAGCGAGCCCAGCAGGGACTCCCGCTCGCGCTCCTCGCGCTTCTTCTGGCTCCGGGCCGAGAGCAGCATGAAGACCATGAACGCCGCCAGAATGGCGAGCATGAACAGCCCGCCCGCACTCCCGGGCTGACCCGAACCTCCCGCCGGGGCCCCCTGAGCCATCGTCAGCCACGACTGTAGCACCGCTCCCCCCGCTCCATCACCATTCGCCGACATCGATCCGCCTTGCGTCCACGCTGCATTCATCAAGGGTGCTCCTCTGCGGCGCGCGCCGGAACCGGCTGGGCCGCAATGGGGTAATCGCTTTCCATGTCCGCTAGCCGACCGGCGCGGATGCGCTCCCCCAGATCGGCGATAAATCTCTGGTAAAAACGGAGATTATGAATCGACGCCAGCGTCGGACCGAGCATTTCGCCGGCGTTGAACAGGTGGCGAATATAGGCCCGGCTGAACCGCTCGCAAGCCTCACAGTCGCAACCCAGCTCCAACGGCCGGTCGTCCAGGCGGTATTGCTCGTTCCGCAGCCGGACAATCCCCGACGCGGTGAACGCCCAACTATTCCGCCCGTTGCGCGTCGGCAGGACGCAGTCAAACAGGTCCACCCCCGCCCGCACGGCCGCCAGGATGTCCCGCGGCATGCCCACGCCCATGAGGTAGCGCGGCCGATCCTGGGGTAATCCCGCCGCCACGGGCCCCAGGACCTCGACCATCTCCTCGTGGCTCTCCCCAACCGAGAGCCCTCCAATGGCATAGCCCTCGAACCCGATTTCGACCAGTCGGGCCGCGCATTGCCGCCGCAGGTCGAGGTCCAGACCCCCCTGGACGATTCCGAACAGAGCTTGGCTACCGCCCTGGTGAAACTCCCTACATTGACGCGCCCAGCGGATGGTCCGCTCCACGGCGCGCTCCACAACCGGCCGCTCGCTGGGCAAAGGCGGACATTCGTCAAAGCACATGATCACATCCGCCCCGAGCTGATTCTGGACCTCCATCGCGATCCGCGGATCGAGCCGCATGGGGGCGCCGTCGATGTGCGAGCGGAAATCCACCCCGTCGTCGTCGATGCGATTGATGCCCGCCAGCGAAAAGACCTGGTAGCCGCCGGAGTCGGTCAGGATCGGCCCTTCCCAACCCATAAAGTTATGCAGGCCACCGAGTTGCGCGACAACCGCCGCCGAAGGGCGCAGCTGAAGGTGATACGTATTGGCCAGGATCATCCCCGCGCCCGCACGGCGCAGTTGGGTTGGCGTCACGCCCTTCACCGAACCGGCCGTGCCCACGGGCATGAAAACGGGAGTGGGAACCGTACCGTGAGGGGTAATCAATCGGCCCGTCCGGGCGGCGCCGTCGCGGTGGGTGATGTCAATCCTCAGCATGGGCGGATCATGTTACCGGGGAGGGGACGCGGCTTCCATCGGGCGGTTGGATTCCGCCGGCAATGAAAAAGGCGGAGCGACGCACGCGGCGTCGCTCCGCCAGGGGGGAGGAAAGATCGTTCTCGCCGGAATGGACCGGCAGCCGGCGGGGACTAGACCCAGCCGCGAAGCTTGCACGCCTCGGCCACGCGGGCCACGGAGACCATGTAGGCCGCGAGACGGTTGTGAACTTTGCTCTTCTGGGCCATACCCCAAACCGCATTGAACGCATCGGTCATCTTGCGGTCGAGCTGGGTGTGGATTTCCGCCAGTGGCCAGTAGTAGTTGTACGTATTCTGTACCTGCTCGAAGTACGAAACGGTGACGCCGCCGGCGTTCGCCAGGAAGTCCGGCAGGACGCAGACGCCCTTCTCGTGAAGGATCTTGTCCGCCTCGGGCGTGGTCGGGCCGTTGGCCAGTTCGCAACTGATCTTGGCCTTGATCTTGCTCGCATTCTTGCCGGTGATCACGTTTTCCAGGGCCGACGGATAGAGGATGTCGCACTGGAGCTCGAGCAGCTCTTCGTTGGAGACGGGCTTGGTACCGGGGAAGTTGGCCACGGCGCCGGTCTCCAGCTTGTGCTTCACGAGGGCGACCGGATCGATGCCGTTGGTGTTCATGACGCCGCCGCGGGAGTCGCTCGCCGCGATAAGCGTTCCGCCGCCCAGGATCTCGCGATGCAACGTGGCGGCAAACTGCCCGGCGTTGCCGAAGCCCTGGATCGCGTAGGTCGCCTTCGCGGGATTGATGTTGAGGGCCTTGGCTGCCTCGCGGACGATGTAGATGCCGCCGCGGGCGGTCGCGTCGCCACGCCCCTGCGATCCGCCGAGCGGAATCGGCTTGCCGGTGATCATGCCGGGATGCGAGTGGCCGACAATCGTCTCATACTCGTCCATCATCCATGCCATGATCTGCGGCGTGGTGTAGACGTCCGGTGCGGGAACGTCGCGATGAACGCCGAGTTCCCGGCCGACCGCGCGGATGAATGCCCGGGCCAGCCGCTCCTTCTCGCCGTCCGACATTTCCTTGGGATTGCAGGTGACGCCGCCCTTGCCGCCGCCGAGCGGGATATCGACCACGGAGGTCTTCCAGGTCATCCACGCCGCCAGAGCGCGAACCGTGTCGATGGTCTCGTCCGGGTGCCAGCGAAGGCCGCCCTTGTTCGGGCCGCGGGCGCAGTTGTACTGCACGCGATAGCCCTTGAATACGCGCGTCGAGCCGTTGTCCATCTTGACCGGGAGCGTGAACTGGTACTCACGCTGCGGCCAACGGAGGAATTCGTGGGTTGCGGCATCCAGCCCCAGCTTGGCGGCCGCCTCGTCCAGTTGCTGCTGGGCAATGGCAAATGGGTTCAGCTCCGGCATGGTCTACGTGCTCCTTTTCAAAAGATGAAGCTCTTCTCGCCCGGCGCGGCTCGGCGAGAGGTCTGTGGCAACGGCGGCGTCCGCGCGATAGCTACCCATTGTTTGCCGTCGTCGATGATTTCACATTGCAAGCGGCGTGCCAACGCCGCCCGCCGGGCTGGCCCGCCGCCCCTCCCACGCCTTGAAACATCCTACCGCAAATCCCCTTGCCTTGCTTGTAACATTGGCCCGGCGTCTCAGCGTCGCGCGGGTCGGTCCGGAGAGGGAATACACGCCGGTTTCCGTCAGCTTGCTCGGGGGAAATACCAACGAGAACCAGAGAAAGAAAGCCCCAATGCAAGGGAGTGAAACGGTGCGGCTCCACGTTTGGACAGCGCGTGCGGTCATCCGCGAGAGTGCCATCACGGCCAGCACCCGGCGTTGCCCAGGCCTGGCCGATCACGCGGATCGCCCTTCCACGAAGTCAAGTTCAGACCGCTTCGGATGTTACGAGCCACTGGTCCGAATCATGCAAGAAATTCCCCGTAGATCCAGTGGCTCGCCGGCGCCGGTTGTTCGGCGCGCGGCATCCGCCGCGGGCGCTTTGTTCAGCGGATACGTGTCCCGCAATCCGGATACACACAGACAGCATCAGAATCGGAGTTTGACATGAGCGAACAACCCCAGAAAGTCGAAGCGGCTCGTCCGGAGAAGCGTAAAGGCCGCCGGATCATCGCCGCAATCGTTGTCGTCGTGCTGCTGCTGATCATCGCCCTTCCGGTATCGAACCTGTTCCTGCATCCTGCGGAGGGAACTCCATTAAGTCAGGCTGCTGCCGGGGACGGGCTCTACCATTCCGCCGCCGTGGCCCTGGAAAGCAACTGCCTGGACTGCCATTCGAACGACGCGAGGCTGCCCCTGTACGCCCGCCTGCCCATCGCCCGAGGGCTCATCCAGTCGGACATGACCAAGGGTACTCGTTACTTCGACCTGATGATCGACGCGGTGCCCGGTGCGAATGGAGCGGTCTCCGAGCCTGCCCTGGCCAAGCTCGAGTATGTGCTCGATGAGCGGATCATGCCTCCCATGCGCTACGTTGCACTTCACTGGGACCGCGCACTCGGGGACGGCGAGCGTCAGGCCATCGAGCGCTGGGTGAGCCGGACGCGCCAGGAGCACTACGCGACGGGCTCGGCAGCTCCCACGTTCGCCGCGGACGCCCTGCAACCACTTCCGGATAGCGTACCCGTGGATTCCGCCAAAGTTGCCTTGGGCGACACGCTCTATCATGACACGCGCTTGTCCGGTGACGGCACGATCTCCTGCGCGACGTGCCATGCTCTTGACACTGGCGGGTGCGACCGGCGCGCGACCTCCGCGGGAATCGCCGGAGCGATCGGCCCGATCAATGCGCCCACCGTCTACAACGCGGTCTTCCACATCCGCCAGTTCTGGGATGGGCGGGCGGCCGATTTGAAAGAGCAGGCCGGCGGGCCGGTTACCAACCCCAAGGAGATGGGCGCCACCTGGGAACAGGTTCTGCCGCGACTCGAGGCGGACGCGGAACTCGCTCAGGCGTTTCGGGCCGCGTATCCCGAGGGCTTCTCCGCAGACACCGTCACCGACGCCATCGCGGAATTCGAGAAGACCCTCGTCACACCGGGTGCGAAATTCGATCGCTACCTGGAGGGCGACACGAACGCCCTATCCGAAGCGGAGTTGGCCGGACTCCATCTCTTCCGTGATAACGCCTGCGCCAACTGCCATGTCGGCAAGAACCTGGGCGGACAATCCTTCGAGTTGATGGGCCGTCGGGCGGACTACTTCGCCGACCGTGGCAACCCGACCGATGCGGATCTGGGCCGATTCAACGTCACCCGGAAGGAGCGCGACCGCCACGCGTTTCGCGTGCCAACGCTCCGCAACATCGCCCTGACGTATCCCTATTTCCACGACGGAAGTCAGAAGACGATGAAGGACGCGGTCAAGAGCATGGCCCACTACCAGGGTTACAGGGACTTCACCGACGCCGAGGCCGAGCGCGTGGTGGACTTCCTCAAGACGCTGACCGGCAATTATCGCGGCCGCCCGCTCGACAGCCCCCAAACCGCGGGGATTTGATCTGCCTCGGAGTCGGAGCAAGAACGCGCGAGAAAAAGCCCGCGGATCGTGATCGACCCGCGGGCCTATGCAAAAGACACGGCGATTCGCGAGCACTTGGGTCCCCTCGTCCCTCGTATGCTTCCAGCGAATCGCCGGTAAGACCCTTCGTTCCCCCCTCGAAGGGTCACACAGACGCAAGTCCCATATATCTAAAATCCCGACTGTGGGGGCTGCTGCTGGTCGTCCAGCAGTTTGCGGAGTTGGGCATTCTCCCGGCGCGTAGCCTCCAGATCGAACAGCATGTACTTGATGCTCAGGCGAATGAAGTCAATGCTCTCCTGAAGGCTGTTCACCGTCTGCTTGAGCTGCTCGTGACGCTGGCGGGTCTGTTCGGCCAGCATTTCCAGCTTGTCGCGCTTGTCGGCCGGCAGCGTGCCGATCTCGGCGATCAGCTCGGCCAACTTGCGTTGGAAAGTTCCCTCGTCCATCCGCATGTCTTCCCCCTCTCAGGACGGAACCGGCAAACGAACCGCCTCCGCCAGCGCTTCGATTCCCCCTTTGATCCGGCGGCCGATGCCGCGGGACTGCTGTCGAATGGCATCGGCCATGCCGTTTGGCACCCTGCGGGCCGTCTGTCGGCGACGGATCCCTAACCTGTTTGCATATATGGCTTTGTGGCTCGGCGGGGGCTTTTCAGGCAAGGCTCGCGTCGATCCGTTTCTGACAGCGTGTTGATTCGGAGCAACACGCCGCCGGGATTGGGCAACGCCATTGGGGCATGGCGAAGCCGGCCGTCAGCGCCGATTCAAGATTTCCGCAATGCATGAGGGTAGCGCTGCGCGCACGTATGCCGGCAGTCTGAACGTTGAAAGGTGAATAGCGGCGATTTATGGGGCGTATGAATGCTACGGCCGCTTGGAGCGGCGGCGCAGTACCAGCGGAGCGGCGCCGGCCAGCAGAAGCAAGAGCGTCGCCGGTTCAGGGATCACCGCAAGTCCGGAGGCCCCGCGGACGTCGGTCAGGTCGCTCAAATCATAGACGAGCGTAAGTTGGCCGGTGGTCTCGTCCAGGCGGTAAACGCCGATGTCCGAGCCGATGATGTTGCCCCTGCGAATCATCGCCCAGAGCGGTCCGCCGTTGGGGTCATTGTCCAGACCGTCCGTGACCACGAACAGCGTTGCGGGGCTCGTGGCGGTGAGGAATGTGGCAGTCGGATCGGTGCCGCTGCTCAGCGTCCAATCGATGGAATAGAGCTCGCCGGGCAGGCGATTGTTCAGGGCGTACATGATGCCGTCCTTGATGGCGATGCCGCCGACCTGCTCGGGGTTGATGCCTGTGTTGCCCGTCACGCCCACGGGCGTAGCCGCCCCCGTGTTCGGATCAAGCGTGACCAGCGTCTGCGGCGCATCCACGTTGCTGCCCTGTATGCCGTACAACGTGGAGCCTACCCAGATGATGGACTCCGTGCGCCGATCGATATTCTCGCTGACGAGGTTGAGCGTGGGCGTGCCGAATGGATCGTCGATGCGATAGAGCTCGTACAGGTTGTTGTTGTCGTCATCGACCCCGACGCCCCAGAGCACGCCGTGGTCGTCGAAATCCAGTGCCGTAAGCTTGTCGCTCAGGAAGTAACGGCCCACGTTGGCGCCGTTGATGCGGAACAACACGTCGTCCTCCACGGCGAATACGATCGGATTCACCTGGGCGGCGGACGCGGAAGCAAACACGCAAAGGCTGAGAAGAGACAGTGCGGCTGACAATCTTGCAGACATGTAAGTTCTTCCCCCCTCGACGCCGAGTATGCCTCGCCGCGATCTCGACAATCTTGCCTGTATTGATTCGGTTCCTGCCTCCCCCGCTCCACCGGACTCCACGGAGAATCCCACGGCGAGAACGCGACCGAACCATCGTACCCTTGCACGCCGCACAGTTTCAAGTTCAATCGAATCAACTGCAACTTTATCGATCCGAAAACTTGACCTTCTTGCGCGAAACCGATACGCTGTGGCTTGATTTTATCGGGCCGGAAAATGGTGAATTGACATGGTCGCACGATGACCGTCGCCGACCGTATTGTCATTCTGCGCAGAGCACAATCTGGGGAAGGAGGTTGAGGTCCGATGATCGGAACTTCAACGAGACGGGGTTGGTGGGTATGGGTCTTGGCTGTTCTTTGTACGTCGATCTGGAGCTGGAACACTGCGCGCGGCCAGAGCGCCGAGGATGGAAACGAGTTATTCGAGCGGGCCTGTTGCCTGCCGGATGGAACCTGCGAAGACCTCAAGCCGCGCGATTGCCGCGACATGGGCGGGACGCCGCATTCCATCGGAAGCCGTTGTGGCGCCGTCGACTGCACTCCCGAGACATTTGCTTGCTGCTTCCGCGACGGTACGTGCGCGGATCTGGGGGCTTTCGAATGCCTCGGCCAGGGTGGTCAGCCGGGCAACGCGGGAAGCAAATGTGCGACGACAACCTGTCCGTCCGATAAGCGATCCTGCTGCTTCCCGGACGCCACGTGCAAGGAGCTGCTGCCGAACGACTGCCGCGCCCAGGGCGGACGCCCGGGAGCGACCGACAGCACGTGCGCCAACGCGAACTGCCCGCGCCAGACCCAGGCTTGCTGCTTTGCGGACGGGCCGTGCCAGGAACTGCGCGCGTTCGAGTGCTTCCGCCAGGGCGGACGTCCCCAGGGCCAGGACACAAGCTGCACCGCGGTGAGCTGCCAGCCGGAGACGGTGGCATGCTGCTTCCCGAACGGCACCTGCGCCGACATGCCGGCGCTCGATTGCCGCGCGGAAGATGGCCGCCCCGGTCGTCCCGGCAGCAACTGCAACACGACCCAGTGCCGGCAGGTCACGGTGGCCTGCTGCTTCTACCTCGACCAGATTTGTCTCGATCTTCGCCGGTTTGAGTGCACGCAGATGGACGGCCTTCCCCAGCCCGCGGGCAGCCGCTGCCGCGAAGGCCTCTGCAGCCAGGACATTCCCATCGCCTGCTGTCACCTCGATGGCACTTGCACCGACGAGAAGTACTTCGATTGCTACTTCGATCCGGACGGCGAACCGGGACCGGCCGGCAGCAACTGCAACACCGTCGAGTGCCGCCAGTTCACGCGGGCGTGCTGTTTCCCGGACGGAACCTGCTCCGATCTGCTGGCCCAGGACTGCCGTGCCGAGGGCGGACGCCCCGGACCGCTGAACAGCACCTGTGAAGAAGCAACCTGCCCGCAGCGCACGCAGGCCTGCTGCCTTACGGATGAGGTGTGTCAGGATCTTCTCCCCCTCGAGTGCTTCCAGGCAGGCGGCCGTCCGCAGGGGATGGATTCCGTCTGCGAAGCCGGTACGTGTGCCGTTCCGACGGTTGCCTGTTGCTTCCCGGATGGCACGTGCAGCGATCTTCCCGCCAGTGAATGTCGTGGTGCCGACGGGCGCCCCGGACCGGCCGGCAGCACCTGCGAGCAGGCTGAGTGTCCGCGTCTGGTTCAGGCCTGCTGTCTGCCGGATCAGGTCTGCCAGGAGCTGCGCGTGTTCGAGTGCTTCTCCATGGGCGGGATGCCCCAGGGTGCAAACTCATCTTGCACCGCCAACATCTGCGTACCCCCAACGGTGGCATGCTGTTTCGCGAGCGGTACGTGCGACGACCTGTCGCGCGCGGCTTGTCGTGAAGCCGGCGGGACGCCCGGCATGGATGGAACGGATTGTGCGACGACGACGTGCCGTCGTCTGACGCAGGCGTGCTGCTTTGAAGATGCACCGTGCCAGGATCTTCGCCCGTTCGAGTGCCTGCAAATGAGCGGCGTTCCGCAAGGCGCCGACTCCGTGTGCGGACCCAATGCATGTGTTGAACCCAAGGTGGCCTGCTGCCTGGAGGATGGTTCGTGCAGCGACCGCCCGTTGGTCGATTGCTTCGAATCCGGTGGACGTCCGGGAGCCATGGGCAGCACCTGTGCGGAAACGACCTGCGAGCGCCTGTTGCAGGCGTGCTGCTTGCCGGACGAGTCGTGTCAGGACCTTCGGGGGCTGGCGTGTTTACAGGCGGGCGGTCGCCCGCGCGGCTCGGGTTCCATCTGCGAACCCGACCTGTGCAAGACGCCGACGGTTGCCTGCTGCTTCGCCGACGCGACATGCAGTGACGTTCCGCTGCTGGAGTGTTTCAGCGCCGGTGGTCAGCCCGGCGCGGCGGGTAGCGACTGTGCCTCCGCCGAGTGTCCCCTTTTGACCCAGGCCTGTTGCCTGCGCGATGGTACCTGTGTGAACCTGCGCCGAACCGCATGCCTCCAGGCGGGTGGGTCGCCGCAGGGTGCCGATACCCTCTGCAATGCGAATACGTGCACCGCGGGGCGGTCGGACAGCCGCCCGCAGAAGCCCAACGCGCGGCGGTAGCGGATGTGAGCGATCACGATGCAGCATGACGAGACGGCCGGCGCCCAGTACGATGCGCCGGCCGTTTCTTCTTGCGCGGAGCAGGACGCAGCATGTCGACACAACGCTTTGCAGACAAGGTCGCGGTGATTACCGGTGCCGCCTCCGGCATCGGCCGGTGCGTGGCGCAAATGCTGTTTGATGAAGGCGCGGCCGTGGTCCTCGCCGACGTGGATGAGCGCGCCGGTGAGCCATTCGCCGCCGAACTCGCCGCGCACGACGCGGCGCGGGCCATGTTTGTGAGGACCGATGTCTCGCGCGACGACGAGGTCAAGCGGCTGATCGACACGGCCGCCAAGCGGTTTGGGCGGCTGGACCTGGCGTTCAACAACGCCGGGGTGCTGGGCTCGCCCATGGCCCGGACGGCGGAGTGCTCCCTGGACAATTGGGAGCGTGTGGTTGGTGTCAATCTGCGCGGCGTGTGGCTGTGTTTGAAGTACGAACTGCGGCGCATGCGGAAGCAGGAATCGGGCGTGATCGTCAACTGCGGTTCCGCCGCGGCACGAACCGGATCGTTCTCGTCTCTGCCGTACGTGGTGAGCAAGCAGGGCGTGGAAGCGATGACACGATTCGCGGCCGTGGAGTATGCCGGGAGAGGTGTTCGCATCAACGCGATCTGTCCGGGGTACGTGAAGACGGCGATGTTTGAAGGGATCGTGGGCAGCGGCGGAGAGGTGGAAGCCCGTTTGCTTGCCGAGCAACCCGCAGGGCGGTTCGGGACGCCCGAGGAAATGGCTCGCGCGGTGATCTGGTTGTTTTCGGACGACGCGTCGTACGTCACGGGGGAGACGCTGGTTATCGACGGCGGACGTTCACTGGTGTGAGTCCCGATAGCCGCATGTGGAAAGCCTCCGTCCTGGTCTAAGGATCCCCCGGGGTGACAAATCTGTGACACTGTTATGGGAGCCACTCGGCGCTTCGCTACATTGGCGCCGGAATTCCGATCGCACGCCCGCCTCTTCCGATAAGTCACACTGATCTTAACCCGTTGCCTGCGGGCGATTTGGCGGGTATCGTTACACATCGTCGAGTCGATTTTCCGGCACCGCCAAGTCCGCCGCGATCGGCTCATGGGGGGTATTTCCAACCGGACGTTGAGAAGGGAGCCTCGAGCTTGCGCGCTTGGGCAAGGATGGTTTGCGCCGCGGTAGCCACCGCGGCGTTGGGCGGCTGCACACCGGTACCCGTAGTGCCGCCGGACGGCAACGTCGAGTTCCGCGATGAGTTCGGCTCGTCGCAGCTTTCGGCGGGCTGGACGTTTGACGGCCGGGATGCCGCCATGGTGTCACTGGCGACACGCCCCGGCTTTGTCCGAATCGGCGTTCAAGCCCCCGACACTTCTACAGAAGAGGTGGAATTCACTGCCCTGCTGCGCTCCACCAGCGGTGACTTCATTATCGAAACGAGAATGGAATTCGAGCCCGAGGCCGACCGGCAGTTGGCCGGGCTGCTGGTCCGAGGCGACGACGGGAGAACGGTGAGTTTCGGTATCATCTCCGCTTCGTTTCCGCAGGGGATATTCCGGGGGCTGTCCGCCGTCAGCGAGCGCGCCGGCGGGCAGGATCCGCTCACGTCGTTTCGTGCCTTGGACGGCAACTCGGTGTACCTGCGCCTGGAACGCAGCGGCGGGCAGGTCTCCTTTCTGTACGGGACGGACGGGGTGACCTTCTTCAACATGGCCAACCACGATGTGGGCCTCAGTGATGCCGTCGATGTCGGCATCGGCAATCTCGTGCGGGACAACTGCGAAGCAAGCTGCGACGCGGGTTCCTTGGCGGACTTTGATTTCTTCGAGATCAGCCGCCCGGGTGACGGTACGTCGTAAGGGCGAGGGGGAAGCGATCGGCAATGAGAAGGGCAATGAATACTTACGCTTGTGCCTTGGCAGGTCAAACGGGACGCCTTCGGATCGCCGTCGTGGCCTGGCTCGCGCTGGCCGCGATTTCAGCCACATCGGCGTCCGCCGTGGACGTGGTCTTCCGCGATGACTTCGATGCGCAATCGCCGCTCGCGGGTTGGTCGTTCGTTCGTGAACGATCCGGCGACTGGAGCCTGACCAGCGAGCCGGGATATTTCGAACTGACCACCCGGCGAGGAACGTTCGGTGAAGATAGCGCCGTGAGCAACCTGTTGGTCCGGCCGTGGGAGGGCGACGTGCGCCTGGAGACGCGCCTGATCTTCGACCCCCAGGACGCGCAGCAGTTTGCCGGGCTGATCATCTACCAGGACGACACGCATGCCGTGGCCCTCGGTCTGACCTACGCGGCCGGAGATCGCGGCGTCTTCCGCGGCGTGGCCATGCTTGCCGTGGGGGACGACATCGATCCTGCCGCCCAGCCGCCGGTGGCATTCTACGACGAGGAAAACGCGGCGAACCCCAACCAGATTTACCTTCGACTGCTCCGCGTGGGCGACCAGTTTGTGGGGGCCTACAGTCCGGACGGCGTGACCTTCTCCGACATCGGGACGATCACCAACCGCCTTTCGGCGGATGTGCTCGTCGGGATCGGCGGAGCCAATGGAGACTACCCCGAATGCGGCAGCGCCTGTGACGACCCGCAGAAGGCGGCATTCGATTACTTCGAATTGGCGACGCTCGACAGCGGCCCGCCGGTCGATCCGCCGGTAGAGGTCGCACTCGATGAGGTCCGGATCACCGGGCCGACGGAGATTACGGGCGGCGCGTCAGGCAGCTTCGTCGCAACGGCGTACTACAGCGATGGCACGTCGGAGGACGTCACGGAAGCGGCGGACTGGTCGCTGTCGCCGGCGGGCTCTGCCACGGTAACGGGTGGAACACTATCCACGCTGGCCGTGGATACGGATCGCAACGTAACGGTCGTGGCGTCGTACAGCCAGTTGACCAGCGCCGGAGAAATCCGCCGCATTGCCGGACGGGTGGTGCTCATTCGCGCGCCGGAGGATTCGGGTTCGCCGGCCGGTCGAGGGCTCTGCGGCACGGGGGCACTTGCCATGTTGCCCGCTATCGTGGGGGGGATGTTCCTTTTGGGTCTGCGTCGTCAGCGTGGAGTGGGGAAACGCGGACGCATTCAGGTCGTGTAAAGCGATAGTTAATAATTGACCTTTCGTGCGATTGCTTCATAATCGCGGGTCGATGCCCAAGGCTGTGAGATGCGGGCTTGGGAGGGGGAAAGCGGCTGATGGACAGTTCAGATCATTATAGAAAAAAAAATCTGTCAATTCGGGGCACGATCCGATGCCTTGCCGCGCTCGCTGTGGTGACGGCGGCCGGCGGAAGCGCCCGAGCCCAGACGCTGGCGGTGGACCCGGCAGCGTCAACCGTTATCCGGTTCTCCGGGGTAGAGGGTGGTCCTTTCAGTGCTGTGGGGGCGGATGAATGGACGCTGAGCCTCGGCGCCCCGGGACCGGGCGGCGAAACGCAGATTGATTTCACAGCTGCGGATAATCAGACGTGGCTGGAGGTTGCGCCTGGCTCGGGGACAATCGGCGGAGCGGAACCGCTTTCAGCGCAAGTGGTTGCGTCGATCGTCGAGGCACAGGCCGAGGGGCTTTCTGCCGGGACCTACAGCGCGACTGTTTCGTTTACGAACACAACAACGGGTCTTGGCGATACAGATCGGCCGGTGGAGTTGCAGATTTCTCCGGCAAGTTTCTCCGTCGCGCCCTCTTACGTCAACATTATTGCAGCGCTGAATGATGCGTCCACGATTCCACCGTTCATTGTCTCGCTTTCGAACAATAGCGGGCGGGACTTGTCATACAAGCTGACGGCGCCGAGTCGTTCGTGGTATTCGCTGAGCAAGACGACGGGAACGGTTCCCGCTTCGGGGTCCTCGACGTTTTCCATTCTGGTCAACGCCGCCGGGCTGATTCCCGGCAAGTACACCGTGGATATCGACGTAGAAAACACCACGAACGGTGCGGGGTCGACGACGGTACCGCTGACGGTTCTCGTTCGCGCGGCCGGGGCGGGCGCCGTCACGCTGACTCCGGACGCCGATGTCGTCGCGGAGGGTCCTGAGAAGCACCTTTCGCTGCCGGCGCCGCAGCAGAGCCGGCTAGCCAACGGCAGCGATCGTTTCGTGTTGTGGAGCGCGGCAGCGGACGCGTCGTGGGTTTCGGTTTCGCCGCTGGGTGGAGAACTGGCCCCTCGTGGCGAGGCGTCGGGGTTGGATCAGCAGACGGTGGAGATTCGTATGAACGCCGCGGTGAACACGCTGCCGGCGGGCAGTCACGTCGCCACCGTGACGTTCAATAACCTGAGCACGGGTGTGTCGATCGCGACGCGGGTGCTGCGCGTGGTGGTTCATCCGACGCTTCGAATCGAGGACGCGGCGGACGTGGGGGCGGTGATCTCCGTGGCGCCGGATGCGAAGCAGAAACTGGGTTCGGGTGAGCTGGTGTTCGAACTTGGGCAACTGGTGACGCTCACGGCCGACGTGCAGGACGGGTACGCGTTCGAGACCTGGTGGCTGGATGAGGACGATGGCAAGGTTGACAACGTGGACGACAACCCGGCCGTGGTGGTCATGAACAGGTCGCGGGTCGTATCGGCGTCGATCGACCCGATCGGGCGAACCCTGACGCTTTCGAGCAGCGGGCTTGGCACGGGTACGCTGACGGCATCGCCGACGGGCACCTTCGCCGAGAACGAGTTGATTTCACGGTACGACAACGAGACGAACGTCGTGCTCACGGCGACGCCGGATGCGGGGTCGCTTTTTGTCGGTTGGGCAGGGAACGTCCCGCCGGGGTCGTCGTCGGTCAATCCGTTGACCGTAGTCATGGATCGCGATCGCGTGATCACGGCGCGATTTGAGCCCGAGGTATCGCTTGTCGTGGATGTGGCGGGCGAAGGGGCGGTGGCGGTCGATCCGAACGAGTCGAGCTACGCCTTCGGGGCCGAGGTGACGCTCGTGGCCACTCCGGACGAGGGCTGGGTCTTTTCGAGTTGGTCGGGAGACGTGGATTCGACGGCGCAAACGCTGCGGATCACGCTGGAAGGTCCGACCGTCGTCGAGGCGCTCTTTGTGCCTGATGACGGCGGCTCGGGCAACGATTCGGTCGAATTGACGGTCGAGATCGACGGTGACGGCGTTGTGGCACCCACGGGCGGGACCTACGCGAAGGGTGATGTCGTAACGCTCGTAGCGACTCCGGATGTAGGCTGGCTGTTCACGCGCTGGGAAGGCGCGGCCGATGGCACGCAACCGGCGGTCGAAATCGTAATGGACGAGAACCGAACCGTCCGTGCGGTGTTTGAAGAGGACACCACGGCGGATCGGCCTGCTACACCGACAGTGCCTTCGCCCTGCGGCGTGGCGGGCATGATGGGTCTTTCGTTTTGCCTGGCGGGACTGGTCGGCATGCGACGATCGGGCGTCGCGAAAGGAACTCGGCGGGGTTCGCGAGGGATCGGCGAGCCGATTGAATAGGGGAGCACGCCGAGAGGGGAGTCGGATCGGTCGGCAGGATCGATAGGGTTCTGCTGCGGGCTTTGCTCCGGATCGAAGCCGGTGCGGGCTGATGTCCGAATCGCGTCTCGAAACTCCATGATCTCGAAGTTTTGCAGGGAGGCGAGTCCCCGAGGGGAGGGGGAGAGTCGGTGTTGCGCGCGGGGAGGGAGACAATCGTGCGGAGGGAACTGGACATCATTGCGCTGAGTCCACCGGGGTTTGATGAGCCCTGGGTGGGGTCGGCTGCGCATCGCGCGGGGTGCTGCGGCGGACTCTCGCTCGAGTATGCCGGCGGGGACAAGGTTCTCGCGGTGCTGGCGAATCTGCCGGACGTGGGCCGTGGCTGGACGGTGGCCCTTCCGCGACCGGTCGCGTCGTGGCTGGACAAGGTTCGACCTTTCGCGCGCCGACTGAACCGGATTCTGCTTTGCGGAGTCGATGACGCGACGTTGTCGGATGAAATATCGGCGATCAAGACGTCGGGTATCGACGTTCTCGTCGAGGTGACGTCAGTTGCTTCGGCGGTTGCCGCGCAACAAGCCGGGGCTGACGGCATCGTGGTCAAGGGGAACGAGGCCGGGGGTCTGATCGGCGAAGAGACGAGTTTCATTCTTCTCCAGCGCGTTACCGGGCGCGTTCACCTTCCCATATGGGTGCGCGGGGGTGTCGGATTGCACTCCGCCGCGGCGTGTCTCGCGGGCGGGGCGAGCGGCGTCGTGCTCGATTGGCAGCTCGCGCTTTGCGAAGAAATGCGGCTTCCGGCGGAGGTCGAAGCCAAGATTCGGCGCATGGACGGTAGCGAGACGGCCGTGCTCGGACAGGATTGCGCGGCGCGCTACCGCGTATTCGCTCAGCACGGAGACGCGGCCCATGCGGCGATGCGAGAGTACGAGGCGGAACACTCACTCGACGCTACGGCGAGCGCGGATGTGCTGCACGCCTGGCGGAATGAAATCGAAAAGCGAGCGCAGGAGCCCGAGCTGTCCAAGCGTCTGCTGATGGTGGGGCAGGACGCGGCGTTTGCGCCCTATCTTGCGGAGCGGTTCGGCACCGTGGCCGAGGTCTGCCGGGCGATCCGACGGGAGGCAACGCGGCAGTGCGCGTTGTCAGCGGATGAGCATCCCATTCGCGAGCAGGGCCCACTCGCGGCGTCGCACGGCACGCGCTATCCGATCGTACAGGGGCCGATGACGCGGGTGAGTGACACGGCCGATTTCGCCCTGGCGGTGGCCGAGGGCGGAGGCCTGCCGTTTCTGGCGCTGGCGTTGCTTCGTGGTCCACAGGTGGCGCGACTTCTCGAAGAGACAAAGCACAAGCTAGGTGATCGTCCCTGGGGCGTCGGCATCCTGGGTTTCGTGCCCAAGGAGCTGCGGGAGGAGCAGCTTGCGGAGATCCGCAAACATCCTCCGCCGTTCGCGATTATCGCAGGGGGGCGGCCGGATCAGGCGGCACACCTGGAAAAAGAGGGCATTCAAACGTACCTGCACGTTCCCTCGCCGGGGCTGCTGAAGATGTTCCTGGAGAGCGGGGCGCGGCGGGTGATCTTCGAGGGCCGGGAGTGCGGCGGTCACGTCGGTCCGCGATCGAGCTTCGTGCTGTGGGATTCGATGGTACGGGCGATCGGCGATCACCTTGCGGGATCGCGCGGCCCGGCGTCGGATTACCACGTGCTGTTTGCCGGCGGAGTTCATGACTCGAAGTCGGCAGCCATGGTGGCCGCGCTGGCGGCGCCGCTCGTCGAGCGCGGGGTACGCATCGGCGTGCTCGTGGGTACGGCCTATTTGTTTACAAAAGAGGCGGTGACGAGCGGGGCGATCGTTTCCGGGTTCCAGGAAGAGGCACTGCGTTGCGCCCAGACGGTTCTGCTGGAGACGGGGGTCGGTCACGCAACGCGCTGCGCGGATACGCCGTTTGCGATTGCGTTTCGAGAAGAGAAGCTGCGCCTGCAAAGGGAAGGGAAGTCGGCGGAGGAGATTCGCGATGCATTGGAGCAGCTCAATCTCGGGCGGCTACGGATCGCGTCCAAGGCGATCATGCGGGCGACGGAGGAGAACGGCGACGGGCCGCAATATGCCAACGTCGAGAACGAAGCACAGCATCGCGAAGGCATGTACATGATCGGGCAGGTTGCGGCGCTGCGTGAGCGGATCGAGACCATCGCCGACCTGCACGCGGAGATCGTGCGCCAGCCGGAGGAAGTGAAAGCGACTGTCCCGGCCGCGCCGGCGCGCCGCGTGGACGGGCCCTGCGACGTGGCCATTGTGGGCATGTCGTGTACCTTGCCCGGCGCGGGTGACGTGAAGCGATATTGGGAGAACATCCTCGACGGTGTGAACGCCATTCGGGAGATTCCCGAAGACCTCTGGGACGCGGACCTGTACTTCGATCGCGATCGGCGGGCGCGGGACAAGGTCTATTCGCGGTGGGGCGGTTTCATCGATCCGGTGGCGTTTGATCCGACTCGTTATGGCATGCCGCCGAGCGCGGTGCCGTCGGTCGAGCCGGTGCAGCTTCTGGTGCTGGAATCGGTTCGGCAGGCGCTGGAGGACGCGGGGCTCATGCAGCGGCCTTTCCCGCGCGAGCGGACTTGCGTCATCTACGGCGCGGGCGGCGGCGTGGGCAACGTGGGGTTGGGGTATGGATTCCGTTCCATGCTGCCGCATTATCTCGCGCAACTGAACGGGGCCGGTCCGGATGCCAAGCAACTGATTGAGCAACTCGGTGAACACCTGCCGGAGTGGACGGAAGATTCGTTTGCGGGCCTGCTTCTCAACGTGATCTCGGGGCGCGTGGCGAATCGGTTTGATCTGGGCGGGACGAACTGCACGGTGGATGCGGCTTGCGCGTCGTCGCTGGCGGCGGTGCGGCTGGCGGTGTGCGAGCTGATCAGCGGCGCGGCCGATGTCGCCATTGCCGGCGGCGCGGACACGATGCAGAGTCCGTTTGCGTACCTTTGTTTCAGCAAGACGCAGGCGCTCTCTCCGACGGGACAAGCGCGAACCTTTGACGCCGAGGGCGACGGGATCGTGATCGCCGAGGGCATCGCCACGATTATTCTCAAGCGGCTGGAGGATGCGCGTCGCGACGGGGACCGGGTCTACGCGGTGATCAAGGGCGTGGGCTCGTCGAGTGACGGCAAGGACAAGGGCCTTACGGCACCGCGACCCGAAGGGCAGATGCGGGCGCTTTGGCGGGCGTATGGGCAAGCAGGATTCGGACCGGAGAGCGTGGAGCTCATCGAAGCCCATGGAACCGGCACGATCGTCGGCGACAAGAGCGAGCTGGAATCGGTTACGCGTGTTCTGCTCGAAGCGGGGGCGGAACTGGGAACGTGCGCGATCGGCTCGGTGAAGAGCATGATCGGACACACGAAGTGCACGGCGGGCGTGGCGGGATTGATCAAGGCGGCGCTGGCGGTGCACCACGGCGTGCTGCCGCCGACGGGAGGCGTGACGAAGCCCAATCCCAAGGCGAACCTGGAGCGGAGTCCGTTGTACGTGAATACGGAGACGCGGCCTTGGGTTCGTCGCGCGGGCGGCGAGGCTCGACGGGCGGGGGTGAGTGCTTTCGGATTCGGCGGGACGAATTTCCACGCGGTGATGGAGGAGGTGTGCGAAGCGGGCCACGCGGTCGGGCGGATAACGTTCCCGGCGGAGCTGCTGGTCTTCCGGGGGCGCGCTCGGGATGACATTGTCGCGGCACTCGATCGGGTCGCGGCGGCGCTGGAGGCGGGGTCGAGCCCGTCGATGGCGGAACTGGCGGCGGCGGTGTGGCGCGACTTCGGCAGGGCGGCCGGGGGCTGCTGCCTGGCGATCGTGGCGGGGAGCCTGAAGGAGCTGCGCGAGAAGACCGCGATCGCCCGGAAAGCGGCGGAGGCGAATACGGGAGTGTATCGCGATCCGCGAGGTGTGTTCTACACGTCGAAGGCGAACACACCTATAGGGCGCATTGCGTTCGTGTTCCCGGGTCAGGGATCGCAACGGGTGAACATGCTGCGCGATCTGGCGGTGGCGCTGCCGCGTGTTCGCGAAGTTTTTGAAGAAGCCGATCGTATGCTGGCGGATGTGCTCGGCGGACCGTTGAGTCGGTACGTCAATCCCAAGCCGGCGTTCTGCGACGAGGAGCGGGCGGCCAATGAGGATCGCCTGACGCATACGCGAATCGCCCAGCCGGCGCTGGGTGCGACATCCATGGCGTTGCTTCGGCTGCTGGGTGACCTGGGCATTTCCACTGAGCTGTCTTGCGGGCACAGCTACGGAGAGTTTACCGCATTGTGCGCGGCCGGGGCCATTTCGTTTGAGGATCTCATGCAGCTTTCGGAGCTTCGCGGGCGTCTCATGGCGGAGGCGGCATCGGCGAGTTCGGGAGCGATGGCGGCGCTGGAAGCCGACGAGTCGACGGCGAAGTCTCTGCTGGAGGGGGTGGCCGATGTCTATCTGGCAAACCTCAATTCGCCCAGCCAGACGGTGATCTCCGGTGCGCCGGGCGGCGTTGAGGAATTGATGCGCCGTTGTCAGCAGCGCGGGATCAATACGAAGGCCATTCGGGTTTCGTGCGCGTTCCATTCGCCGCATGTGGCGGGGGCGGCGGGCCCCTTTGCGGCCGCGCTCGATCGCGTGAACTGGTCGTCACCGCGTTATGCGGTGTTCTCGAACACGACCGGCGGGCACCACGAGACCGACCCGCGGCGCATCCGTGAGGTCTTGGCCGATCACCTGGTTCGCCCGGTGCGGTTCGTGGAGGAAGTGCGGGCCATGTACGACGCAGGCGCCCGCGTGTTCATCGAGGTTGGACCGGGGCGCGTGCTGAGCAACCTGATCGAGAAGACGCTTGCGGGACGGGACATTGCCACGATTCCGCTCGATCAGGCCAATCGCGGCGGACTCGTGCAGATCATGTATTCGCTGGCCGAACTGGCCGTTTGCGGCGTTCGATTCGATCTGACGCCGCTGTTGGAGGGTCGCGTTGAGCGGCGGATGGGGCTCGACAAGCTGCTCGAGGAGAGCAGGCCGAAGCCGCCGTCGCCCACCACATGGATGGTTCGTGGTGATCGCGCGGAGCCGGTCGGCGGCGCGAAGAGAAAGAATGCGGTCAAGGGAAGGGCACGGATCTCGGAGAGAGAGGAGCGAGAAGCAGTGTCATTGTCGAAAGGGAATTCATCGGGACAGGCGGGCGGACATGGTCCGCCCGGGTCGGAGTCCATCGGCACGAGCGGGCGCCAGCAGGCCAGCCCATCCGCACAAGCTGGAAGCGCCCAGCGCAACGGCGTTCCCGTCGATTGGGCAAGGCCGCGGGAAGCGCTTCCGGCCCGATCCTCACACGAGCATAGGGCAGTGTCAGCGGGCGGCGTGGATGCGGTCATGGCCGCGCACAACCAGTTCATGAGCCGATTCATCGAGGCCCACCGCAACATCATGTTGGCGTATCTACAAGGCGGGGCGGCAGGCGAAAGCGCCCGACCTGCGCCGTATGCGCTGCCCGAATCGATCGATCCTGAGCCGTCCGTTTCGCAGCCGCAGCGGGAGCCGCGCGGCTCCACTCCCTCCGATGCGCCCATTGCCGTCCCGATGCATCACGAAACCGAGCTGCCGATGGTTCGGAAGGCGCACGTCGAAGAATCGCCGGCGGCGATCGAGAAACCCTCCGGGAACGGTGAAATCGTCAAGTCGGACGGGGGCTTTTCCCGGGAGCGTCTGATCGCGCAACTCACGGAAGTCGTGGCCGATCGTACGGGATATCCGCCGGACATGCTTACGCTGGATCTTGATCTGGAGGCGGACCTGGGTATCGACTCGATCAAGCGAATCGAGATCCTGGGCACGCTGCAGAATTCATCGGTGCTACCGGGCGAGTCTTCGGGCGGTGACATGGAGTCGCTGGCGCGGCTGAGTACGTTGCGGGCTATCGTCGATTTTGTCGAGCAACACGCCGGCGGAAACGGGAGTGTCCAATCGGCGGCACCTGCTATCGCCGAGGGAGGAGCATCTACCCGCCCTTTTGATGACGCCGCGACCGGTCGAGCAGGTCCGCCACGCATGCTGGTGAAAATGGTCGAAGCCGACGGTGGGAACACCGCGGTGGATCCCAGCGCCGGAAGCGTGGTCATCCTCGGATCGGATCGCGGCACAGGTGAAGAGGTGAGGTCACGGCTCGTCGCTGCGGGGCGAGAGGCCGAGTATCTGACTCTTGATGATGTCGACGAGAAAGCCGCGGTGGAGCGGATCGAGGCGATTCGCCGACGCTTGGGTCGGGTAGGAACGCTGGTGATTCTGGCGGGCGATATCGGAAGTCGGAAGTCGGGAACGGCAGCCGACGCGGCATTCACGATTGAAGAGCCTCTGACGACCGTATTTTTGATCGTCAAGACGTTGGAGGGTGATCTGCGTGATGGCGGGACGATCCTGGCGGCCACACGCATGGGCGGGACGTTGGGTTTCCAGGGTGTGGAGGGCGACCGTTCGACCGCTCTGACGGGAGCCGCAATTGGTGGACTGGTAAAGTCGCTGGCCCGCGAGTGGGGCGGCACGCGCTGCCGGGTCGTTGACTTCAAGCCGGATGCATCGGCACAGGTCATCGCTGACGCGCTGATTCGGGAATGGCAGACGGACGACGACCGGTTGGAAGTCGGATATGACGGTCAGCGGCGTCTTGCCCCTCAAATCGTCACTGCTCCGCTGCATGGGGAAACCGAAACCCTTACGCTTGATGCCGAAAGTGTTGTCCTGGTTACGGGCGGAGCGCGGGGCATTACGGCTGCGTGCGCGCGGGAACTCGCGAGGCGATTCCCCTGCCGCTACGTGCTCGTGGGACGAACTCCGCTGCCGAGCGAGGGGGAATCCGCTGCGACGGCGGACCGGACGGACATGAAGGCGCTGAAAGCGGCGATTCGCGATGAAATTTCGAGCCGAGGAGAAAAGGCCACGCCGGCGGCGGTGGAGTCGGTCTATCGGAGATTGCTGGCGGAGCGCGAGATGCGCGAGACCGTCGCGGACCTGCGCGGGTCGGGGGCCAATGTGGAATACGCGGCGATGAATGCGGGGGACGCTGATGCGTTCGGCGGGCTGATCGATCGCCTTTATGCGGAACATGGCCGTATCGACGGTGTCATTCACGGCGCCGGCGTGATCGAAGACAAGCTTATTGGTGACAAGACGGCGGCATCATTCCGGCGTGTCGTGCGGACGAAGATTGCTCCCGCAATGGTGCTGGCTGAGAAGCTGCGCGGGGAGTCGCTGCGGTTCCTGGCAATGTTTTCGTCGGTGTCAGCGCGCTACGGCAATCGTGGACAGGGTGACTACGCCGCAGCCAACGAGGTGCTCAACAAACTCGCTCAGTATTTGCATCGCAGGTGGCCGGGACGTGTTGTGTCGTTCAACTGGGGGCCCTGGGAATCGAGCGGTGGGATGGTTTCGGCGGCGCTGGCGAAGCAATTCGCCGAGGCGGGCGTACACGTGATCGATCGCGCCGCCGGGCGCAAGGCATTCGTGAACGAACTGCTGCACGGGTCGAAGGACGACGTAGAGGTTGTGTACGGCGGGCCGTTGCGGACGGCGATCGACGTGGTTGCCCAGTCAACAACAAATGTCGAAGCGCTGACCAGGGTCGTTCGCGGCCCGCTGCTTCAGACGGGCGACGCGAGACTGACCGGGACCGGTGACGCGATGCGCGTGGTGCGCCGGCTCGATCCTGCCGTTGACCGCTACCTGCTGGATCATCAGCTTGATGGCAAGCCCGTGATGCCCATGGCCATGGGATTGGAGCTTTTTGCCGAATTGGCGGCGGCGCTTCACCCGGAGCTGGAGGTAGCATCGATCCTTGATCTACGTGTCTTGCGGGGCATTTCGCTCGATCGGGAACCGGTGGAGCTCGAGGTCGAGGCGAGAACGACGCCTGTCGATGGTGGCGCCGATGTCGAACTGACGATGCGCTGCGCGGGCGATCGGGGGGATCGCTACCACGGACGCGTGGAGATGCGGGCGAAACCCGCATACGCCGGTCGGGACAGACTGCTTCTTGCCGAGGCGAGGCCGTTGGCACTATCCGTCGGAGAAGCGTACGACGAGTGGCTTTTCCACGGTCCGATGTTTGCGGGGATCAAGAGCGTCGAGGGCGTGGGTGCGGAGGGAATCATCGCCACGCTGGCGGCTTCGAATCCGAAGGAGGGGCTCGCGGGGAAAACGGATGGGCATTGGCTGATTGACCCCGTCGTGATTGACAGTGGGTTGCAGGCCATCATTCTCTGGGCGCGGACCAACCTGGACATGACGCCGCTGCCCGCGCGGCTGGGCCGATACTCCCGATGTGGCGGACCGATGCAGGGCATGCTGCATTGCGAAGCGAGGATCGCTTCGACCCCTGGCAATCCGAACATTCTCGTGGATATTCAGTTCGTGGACGGGGCAGGACATCTCGTGGGGCGCATCGAGCATCTCGAGGCGACATGCAGCCGGGCGCTGAATCGACTGGCGGCAGGGAAGGCGGTTGCGGGGAGGTCATGATCGTCCGCGGTGAGTCATATTCGAACCGTGATGGATCGATCGGCAACGTGGCGATCGTGGGCATGGCCTGCACGTTTCCGAAAGCCCGTAACGTTCGAGCCTTCTGGAACAATATCGTCCAGGGTGTTGATGCCATTGCCGAGGTGAATCCGCAGCGCTGGGACCCGGCCGTGTTCTATGATCCCACGCCCGGTGTCCAGGACAAGGTCTACTGCAAGCGTGGCGGATACCTGGAGAACAGCTTCGCGTTCAATCCGCTGCGTTTCGGGACGATGCCGCGGGCGGTGGAAGGCGCGGAGCCGGATCAGTTCCTGGTGCTGCGGTGCGCGCACGAGGCGCTGGAGGACGCCGGTTGCGGGGATCGCGTGCTGGATGGCGAGCGTGCGGCGTTCGTATTGGGACGGGGAAACTACCTCGGCGTGGGTCTGACGGGGCTGCTCCAGCGGGGGATGATGGCCGAGCAGACCGTGCAGATCTTGCGGCGTCTGCATCCGGAGCTTTCCGAGGGGGAACTGGAGAGATTGCGGGAAGCAATGCGAAATCACGTGCCGTCCTTCGGCGCGGAGCAAGCGCCGGGACTGATCCCGAATATCAGCAGCGGGCGCGTGGCCAATCGTTTCGGGCTGATGGGTCCGAACTTCACCGTGGACGCGGCCTGTGCATCGTCGCTGATCGCGACGGACATCGCCGTCAGCGGTCTCAGTGGAGGCCGGCACGATCTGGTGTTGATCGGCGGCGTCCACGTCTTCTCCGATGTTCCGTTCCTGCAAGTTTTCTCGGCGATGGGGGCGCTGTCGCGAGGCTCGGTGATTCGGCCTTTTGACCACGACTGCGACGGAACAATGGCCGGCGAAGGCGTGGGCGTGCTGGTGCTCAAGAGACTGGCAGATGCGGAGCGAGACGGGAACCGCATCTACGCGGTCATCAAAGGTGTGGGAACAAGCAGCGACGGGCGGGCGAAGAGTGTGACGGCTCCGCGCGTGGAAGGCGAGGAGCTTGCCCTGCGGCGGGCATACGACGCGGCGGGCGTCGATCCGGCAACGGTCGGGCTGATCGAAGCCCACGGCACGGGTACGCCGGTTGGAGACGAAGCGGAAATCGCGGCGCTGCTCCGCGTGTTCGGTCCGCGAGGGGGGGCACCGCCGACGGTCGCGCTGGGCTCGGTCAAGAGCATGATCGGACACGCGATGCCCGCGGCGGGATCGGCCGGGCTGATCAAGACGGCGCTGGCTCTTTACCACAAGCTTCTGCCGCCGACGCTGAACTGCCATTACCCGGCGGAGGCGCTGTGCGGACCGGAAAGCCGGTTCTACGTTAACTCGGAAACGCGACCGTGGATCCACGGTAGAGATGCTCCACGTCGCGCGGGCGTGAACGCATTCGGTTTCGGGGGGGTGAATGCGCACGTCGTGTTGGAGGAGTACGCCGGCCGGATAAGGGGCAGATCGCAGGTCTCGCTGAATGACGGTGCCGACACGCCCCATCAAGATAGTCCAGAAACCGTGGCCACTCCGCTGCTTCACGAGCGTGAAAGTGAAGTGATCGTGCTGAGCGCCGTATCGCGCGAAATGCTGCTTGGCGAAATTGCGAAGCTGAGGGGATACGTTGCTGCGGCAAAAGGCGTTCGGTTGATCGACATCGCGCGGACGTTGAACGCGGGGACGACGGAAGACGGCGTGCGGCTGGCGATCGTGGCGCTGTCGCTGGACGATCTGGATGCCAAGCTTGCTCGCGCTGCCGACAAGCTTGCCAAGGCGGATTGCCACAAGATCAACGACGCCAAGGGCATTTACTACCTCAGTGAAAGCGAAGCTCGCGGCGGAAAGGTCGCTTTCCTGTTTCCCGGCGAGGGTGCACAGTACGTCAACATGCTGGCCGATCTGTGCGTCGAGTTTCCCGAAGTGCGCGAGCGTTTTGACGCCGCGGACCGCAGCGTGCGCAGTGACGATCGGTCTCCGCCGAGCGGCGATATTTTCCCTCCGCCGGCTTTTTCCGAGGCGGAGCGCGAGGCGGCCGAGCAGCGTCTTTGGAGCATCGAGCGCGCGGTGGAAGCCGTGCTCACGGCGGATGGCGCGATGCTCACCGTTCTTCGCGAACTCGGCGTGCGTGCGGACCTGATTGCCGGGCACAGTGGCGGGGAGTGGGTGGCGACGGTCGCGGCGGGATTGTTCGACGTGGACGATTTCATCGCCAGCATGCCGCGACTGGACCAGATGTATCGGGACCTTTCGACCGACCGATCGATTCCCACGATGGCCATGCTGGCGGTCGGGGCCGGGCGCGAGCAGGTCGAAAAGCTCGCGGCCGAAGTCCACCGCGAGATCCACATCGCCAATGATAACTGCCCGCACCAGGTGGTTATCGTCACGGGCGAGGAAGACGCGGCGCCGGTGATCGAGCATCTGCGCTCTCGCCGCGTGTTTGTGGAGCGGCTGCCTTACGATCGCGGCTACCATACGCCCGCGTTCACGTACATTTGCGGACCGTTGAAAGAATATTTCTCGTCACTGGGATTCAACCCCGCGCACACGCCGCTCTATTCCTGCGCCACGGCACGCCCCTACCCGGATGACGCCGGCGCCGTCGTGCAAATGCTCGCGAACACGTTTGCGACACCGCTGCTGTTCCGTCAGACGGTCGAGGCGATGTACGACGCGGGCGCCCGCGTGTTTGTCGAGGTGGGTCCGCGAGCGAATCTCAGCGGGTTTGTTGATGACATCTTGCGCGGCCGGCATCACGCGATGATTCCGACCAACCATCACCGCCGCAGCGGCGTTACCACACTGCACCACGCCGTGGCGCGACTGGCGGCGCTGCACGTACCGATGGATTTGGGCTACCTGTATCGCCATCGGGATGCGCGGGTGCTCTCGATGGACGCCGCGGCTGACAGCGTGATCGATCCTGACGCGGCGCCGGGCACGATCCAGATCACGCTGTGCTATCCGCACCTGAAGCTACCGGAGGGGTATCGGGTATCTTCGGCCGCGTTGGAATCGACCACGAGCGGATCGCCCGGCATTTCGGAAGCATCGCCTCGAAGCGACACGGAAGGACCTGTCCCTCTCGGGTCCGAAGGATCGGGATCGGGGCAAGCAGCCTTCAATAATCAGCGGTCGGGAGCGCACGTCAGCCAGAACGATTCGCAACCGCGCGATCGGGCGCCGCACGCGGGCTCGGCGGGAATGATCCATGCGCACATGGAGCTGATGGAGCAGACCCTGGCGGCGCATGAAGACATCATGCGAGCCTACCTGGGAGTTTCAAACGCCGATATGGCCGATTCGGGCGCCGAGCGTGGTGATCCCGTTCCCGTGTATGACACCCCCAGAGCAATGCCGCCGACGCCTGACGAAGAGGCCGAGCCCTCGTCTCCATCCGATGCGTACCCCGGCGTGACCGAACGTGATGATGCCACGTCGACTTCTGGAGCTGTCCGCGCGTCGAACCTCGCAGATGAGCATGACGCATCGGTCCGGAGTGCACCGGTGGCGACCGAACAGGCGGATCTGGCCGATGCGCTGATGAGTATTGTTGCCGACAAGACCGGCTATCCGCCGGAAATGCTCGGTGTCGACCTCGATCTCGAAGCTGACCTGGGGATCGACTCGATTAAACGGATCGAGATTCTGGGTTCGCTCCAAAGGCAGGCGGAAGAGCAGGGCGTCATCCTGGCCGCGGTGGATATGGAGGAGGTTGCCCGACTGCGGACGCTGCGCCAGGTTCTGGAGCACTTGCAGGCTGCGGCAAGTGATGTTGCTCCACAGGAGCATTCACGAGGCGTCGCGCAGTTGGAAAGCAACATATCGCTCGCCTTTGCCGGGCAGATTGTCGAGCACGACCCGGGCAATGCCATCGCGGTGGTCCGCGACATGGACCTTTCCGAAGATGTTTATCTGCTTGATCACCATTTCGACCCGGATACATCGGAATACGATCGCGATCGTGACACGCTCAATGTGGTGCCCATGACGGTCAGCGTGGCCATGATGGCGGAGGTGGCGGCGCTGCTGGTGCCGGGGCAGAGGGTCGTAGGGGTCCGCGGCGTGCAAGCGGGCAAGTGGGTGGATGTGGAGCCGAGCGGGCCCCGGGTCACGCTTCGCATTACAGGGCGCGTCGGCCCAAATGAGAACGAAGTCCGCACCGCAATCTACCGGGCGAATGCGTCAAAGGACGACGGGGACCAGGCGAGGTCCTCGTCCGTCGCCGAGGCAACGATCCTGCTGGCTCGGGACTATCCGCGTCCGGCTGCGCCGCAGGTCGAGCCGCTCGTTGCTGAGCGGACTCCTTCGCACACCGCGCGGCAGATGTACGACCTGCATCGCATGTTTCACGGGCCGCGCTTCCAGGGGGTGGTTGCCCTCGATGCGATTGGTGAGAACGGGCTTTCGGCGCAGCTTGAAGTGCTGCCGTTTGACAATCTGTTTGCGTCAAACCCGAATCCTCGATTCCACGTTGATCCCTTCCTGCTCGACGCAGCCGGTCAGCTCGTCGGCTATTGGCCGGTCGAGTTCCTCAGTGAAGGCTTTGTCCTGTTTCCCATCCGCCTGGAGGAACTCACGCTCCATCGGGAGAATCTTCATCCCGGGGAGCGGGCAACGTGCCATTTGCGTGTGCGTTCGGTCGCGCATCGTCAGTTCGTGGCCGACATGGACATCGTGGACGGCGACGGCCGTTTGTGGATGCGGATCAAGGGTTGGGAGGATTGGCGCTTCCATTGGCCTCGATCGTTCTACGACTTCTGGCGGTTTCCGCGCGAAGGTATTGCCAGTGATGCTGTTGCGCTGGACGTGCCGGGTTCCAGTCATCATGTGGAAGTCCGCCGCATGGCTGCGGAGGGAGAACTTCGCGCGGCACTGTGGGAAAAGCTCTGGGCGTATTTGATTTGCAGTCGACGGGAACTGGCCGAGTTTCTGTCGATGGCTGAGGGTCCGCGACGGACGGAGTGGATCGTGGGGCGATCGGCTGCCAAGGATGCGGTACGCTCATTGGTTCAGCGCGAAACGGGTCTGAAGCTATACCCGGCCGATGTGGAGATCGAGCACGATGCTGCCGGACGACCCGTGGCGAGCGGGCGCTGGCAGTCGATGGTCGGGAAGGCGCCGCAGGTTTCCATTGCTCACAAGGGCCGCCTGGCGATTGCCGCGGCCGCGGATGCGGAAGTGGGCGTCGACCTGGAAAGCGTGGCGTCGCGTGCGGATGGATTTCTCGAGGCAGCGTTCACTTCCGAGGAGCGCGTTCTTCTACAGGAATCCGGTCTATTGGATGACGAGTGGATTTCGCGGGCCTGGGCTGCCAAAGAGGCGGCGGGCAAGGCCTGGGGCGTGGGACTTTCCGGGGACCCGAAATCGCTGCGCGTTGCGGAGGTAGACCGCACTTCGGGTCTGTTTGTGATTGCCGCGCGCAAGAGCGCGGGCGAAGATCGTCGGGCTGCGGTTCAGACGACATGCGACGGCGGTTATGTCGTGGCATTGGCACTGGTGGAGCAAACGGAACATGCACGGACGAGCGCTTGATCGCGAATCGGTTCGGGGCGAGTTGATGGCCATTCTCGGGGAGCTCCGCGAGGACTGGGATTACGACGGGGATATCAACGAGCAAACGCGCCTGTTTACGGACCTGGAGTTCGAGTCCATTGACGCCGTGGCGCTCGGGACCCGGCTCGAGGAGCACTTCAACCAGTCGCTGCCCTTTGCGGAGCTGCTGACGCAGTTCAGCGAGCGCAAGGCCGACGACATCCGCATCGGCGAACTGCTCGATTTCCTGATGCTGCACCTGGACGGCGTTGGGGGACAGGCTTGAACGGATCGGTGATTATCTTCGGTCTCGACGGGGCGACCTACACGGTCCTCGACGATATGGTCGCTCGCGGGGTCATGCCCTTTTTCGGGCAATGGCAGACGCAAGGCGTGCGCGCCCTCTTGCGATCCACCACGCCGCCGCTAACGCCCCCTGCTTGGACCACGCTGGTCACGGGTCGGTCTCCGGGACATCACGGCATCACCAATTTCCTCCAGTTCGAATCGCCGAACTCGCGCTTCATCCGCGTCGTGTCCTCACGCAACGTGTGCTCCGAGACGATCTGGTCGATGGTCTCGCGGCAGGGTCTGCGCGCCGGCAGCCTCAACTTCGTGGCCCATAATCCTGCGCCGGAGTTCAACGGCTATTGCATTCCCGGCTGGATCACCTGGCGGTGGGTGAAATCCTCGAGCCGGCCGAAGGAGCTGATCGAGCGATTACAGCGCGATGTTCCGGGCTTCGACGTCCGCGAACTGGCCATGGACTTCAACGAAGAAAAGAAGGCCGTCGCCGGCGCGGCATTGGAGAACTACGAGCCGTGGATTGATCTGCACATCCGTCGCGACCGGCAGTGGTTCGAGCTGCTCAAACACCAGATGGAACACGATCCGTGTGCGCTGACCGGAATCGTCTTTGACGGCGTGGACAAACTTCAGCATCTGCTCTGGCACGTGCTCGATCCGGCGCTGCGGCCGACGTCGCCCGATGCAAAGTATGCACGTCTCCAACAACTCTGCGACGCCTATTTCCGCCAGATCGACGACTTCCTGGGTGAGACCGTGCGGCTTGCCGGAGATGATGCGACTGTGCTGGTCGTGTCCGACCACGGCTTCACCGGCAGCACGGAGATTCTGTACGTCAACTCCTGGCTCGAGCAGCAGGGCTGGCTGGCATGGTCGAGAGATGCCGACGTTGTCGGAGAAGATTCACACGTGCTCGGCGAGGGGCAGCAGTATCACGCGACATCGATCGACATGTCGCGAACGTTGGCCTACGCGGATTCGGCCAGCAGCAACGGAATCCATATTCCCGTGATTGGTCCACGGGGCTCGCACGGTGTGGCTCCGGAAGACTACGCGAAGTTTCGAGAGACATTGCGAAAGCGGCTGCTCAACGAGTGCCGCGACCCGAACACGGGGGAGCCGCTGGTGACGGCCGTCTGGACCCGGGAGGAGATTTTTGACGGTCCTTGCGGTGAACTCGCTCCCGACCTGACGCTCCAACTGCGCGATCACGGGTTTGTGTCCGTGCTGCGCGGCCGGGAGGTCCTGAAGCGCCGCGCCGTTCCCACGGGGACGCACCATCCCGACGGCGTTCTGCTGGCGGTCGGTCCGAAGATTCGCTGCGAGACGCCGGCTGCGATCCCGTCGGTTTCGTTACTGGATATTGCTCCGCTGGCGCTGCACGTTCTGGGTTTGGAGATTCCGCGGGATCTCGAAGGGCGCGCTCCGGTCGAGCTGATGGTCGATTCCGCCGTGCGGAGAAGGCCGCCGCGGATTGGGGCCGCGACGCAAGCACCGCCGCATCTGAAGAAGGAACCTCAGAATGTGCCGGCGGAGTCGCCGGACACAGCGGAGGAAGTCGACGAGCAGATTCTGCTGCGCCTCAAGGCGCTGGGCTACATGGAGTAAGCGTGGGCAATGGCCATCGAGCAGGTGAACGGGATCAAGATGCACTACATGGTCAAGGGCGATGGCCCCGATGTGGTGCTTATCCACGGGGTCACCTCGACCCTGGCGGTGTGGTTCGCCCGGGTTCTGCCGGCGCTCAGCGAGAACTACCGCGTGCTGGCCTACGACCTGCGCGGGCACGGCTACTCCCAGGCCACGCCGACCGGCTACACCTCGCACGATCTCGCCCATGATCTCAATGCCCTACTCGAACACGTGGGCGTGGGCAAGGCACGCATCATCGGCCACAGCTTTGGCGGATCGATCGCTCTTCAGTTGGCGGCGCACTTTCCCGAGCGCGTTGCGGGCGTCGTGCTCTCTGATACGGGTATTGCGTGCCTGCGACATCTGCGCACCCTCCAGGAGTGGCACGGCTGGGAGACCTGGAAAGGCGAACTGGCCGAGTTTGGCATCAATTATGAGTGGTTTCTCGAAGCCGACGGCGGGGACGTGGCCGAGGTATTTCGGCGGGGTGCGGAGATTCCCAATCCTTTCGCCCTGCGGCAGAATTCGGCGCTGGGCAAGTCGCGACTAAAGCGATTGATTGAAGAGACCTCGATCACGCGGGATTTTCGCCAGGTGGCGGGTTTGACGGAGGAGCGATTGGCGCACATTGCAGCGCCCGTTCTGGCGCTTTACGGGGGAACATCGCCCTTCAGCAAGCTGGGTCCGCATCTGGCGGGGCTGATGCCCCGTTGCCGCTGCGACATGCTCAGTGATACCGGGCATTATACGGTCGTGGATTCGGCGGAGGTCTTCCTTTCGGCGATCGCGGAGTTTCTGCGGGATCCAGACGGTTATGTGGGGAAGTCGAAGCAGGGGGTTTGAGCAATCCGGTGTGGGCATCGGTATGCGGCCGACTGCCCCGCTTGGTGAAGTGAGATAGCAATGTGCCATCGACACTGCATGTGGGGGACGGTCGTCGTCGGTCTGATGCTGCTCTTGGGTGTGGGCACATCGCCCTCCCGCGCGCAGGGACTGAAAGCGGAGGACTTTCGCCAGATCGGCGAGCAGGGTTTCGGCCTCCGAGGCAACAGCTACGCCTGGTCCATGGCCTATTTCAAGGATCGTCTCTATATCGGAACGAATCACAATTTCCTCTGCATTGTGCGATCAATCCGTGGCGTCACGGCCAACAACGCCGAGCAGGAAGTCCCAGTGGATTGCGATCCGAATCTGCTGGATACCGATCTCCGCGGACGAATCTACACTTACGATCCCGCCACCCAGGAAATTGAGCTGGTTTACATTTCGCCCACGAGCAAGGCGCTGAGTTCCGACGGCACATTCCGCGACGTGGCCGTGGACCTTGGATATCGCTCGATGCTCGTGCATCGCGAACCCGATGGCAGGGAGGCGCTTTATGTGGGGACCTATGTGACTACGGAAGTTCCCGGACCACCGCCGCGCATCCTGCGCTCCGTCGACGGGCGGCATTTCGAGGCACTTCCGGGCAAGATCTCGAACGACGCAACTCTCGTCTCCTACCGTTCGCTGACCAGCTACAAGGGGCGCCTGTACGTGCTGGGCATCGGCCGGGTCGGTGAGGAGACCACGCTGCTCGAGGCGGTCGATCCTGCGTCCGGCGAATTCATCAGGGTCAATCCACCAAACTTCGGCGACCCGGCGAACATATCTGCATTTGAACTGGAGGCGTTTAAAGGGTTCCTGTACATAGGAACGGCGACGGATGACCAGGGATTCCAGTTGCTCAAGACCCAAGCCGTAGGCCGCCCACCCTATGTATTTGAGAAAGTGCTGACCAAGGGGGCTTACCGCGGCTCGCGGAACCAGAACGTGGTCAGTCTCAAGGCTTTCGGAGACTACCTCTATGTGGGTACGGGCCTGAATTTCGTGGCGCTGGATTTCTTTCCGGGGGTCGATTCCGCCGCGGCGGAGCTGCTCCGCGTCGCGGGCGACGGGTCATGGCAAGTGGTCTGCGGAGAACCGCGCGAAACACCGGACGGGTACAAATTCCCCATCACCGGCAAGCTCGGTGGATGTGGAAACTCCCGGACGGGGTACATCTGGCGCATGGCTGTGCATGACAACCGCCTTTACATGGGTACGTTTGACATGTCCCTCTTCGCCCGTTTTGCCACCACGGAGGGACTCGAGTCCTCCATCGACCTGGACATTCGCCCGATCATCTCCTGGATCCTGGAGCGGATCCCGGCCGGCGAAATCGCCGACGTGGTCGCGGCGATCGATGGTGGCTTCGATCTCTGGGAAACGGAAGACGGCCGCGATTGGAAGCTGATCACACGCAACGGGCTGGAAGACGAATACGCTTACGGCATTCGTTCGTTAGCATCGACGCCCTACGGACTTTTTGTCGGGACGGCGAATCCCTATTTCGGCTTCAGGCTCTTTCTCGGGCAGCAGCCCGGCGCCGACCTCGACGGTGATTCGTGG